>CAYWPB010000176.1:0-6637 GCA_964458725.1 uncultured Nevskia sp.
ATCGTCGATGCAGTGCGCAGCCCCGTCGGCAAGCGCCGCGGCAAGCTGGCGCACCTTCACGGCGCCGACCTCGGCGCGCACGTGCTCAAGGCGCTGACCGCGCGCAACCCCTCGATCCCGGCCGCGGAATACGACGATGTGGTGTTCGGCTGCCTCGACGCCATCGGCCCGCTGGCCGGCAACATCGCGCGCTCCTGCTGGCTCGCCGCCGGCCTGCCGCTGACCGTGCCGGGCGTCACCGTCGATCGCCAGTGCGGCTCCTCGCAGCAGGCGCTGCACTTCGCGGCGCAGGCGGTGATGAGCGGCGTCAACGACGTGGTCGTCGCCGGCGGCGTGCAGACCATGAGCCAGATTCCCATCTCCTCGGCGATGGTCGCGGCCAAGCCGCTGGGCTTCAGCGATCCGTTCTCCGGCAGCAAAGGCTGGGTCGAGCGCTTCGGCAACGCTCCGGTGTCGCAGTTCTACGCGGCGCAGAAGATCGCCGACCAGTGGAACATCTCGCGCGAGGACATGGAGGTGTACTCGCTGGAGAGCCACCAGCGCGCGCTGAAGGCGATCGCCGAAGGCCGCTTCAACAAGGAGATCGTGCCGCTCGAGGGCCTGGAGCAGGACGAGACCCCGCGCCAGACCTCGCTGGAGAAGATGGCCAGCCTCGAGCCGCTGGAGCCGGGCGGCAAGCTCACCGCCGGCGTGTCGAGCCAGACCTGCGACGGCTCCTCCGCCGTGCTGGTGGTGTCGGAGAAGGCGCTGAAGCGCTACAACCTCAAGCCGCGCGCCCGCGTGCATCACATGAGCGTGCTTGGCGACGACCCGATCATGATGCTTACCGCGCCGATCCCGGCCACTCGTGTCGCCCTGAAGAAGGCCGGCATGAAGCTGGAAGACATCGATCTGGTCGAGATCAACGAGGCCTTCGCCTCGGTCGTGCTGGCCTGGTTCAAGGAGCTTGGCTACCCGCATGCCAAGACCAACGTCAACGGCGGCGCCATCGCCCTCGGCCACCCGCTCGGCGCCACCGGCATGAAGCTGATGTGCACCCTGCTCAACGAGCTGGAGCGCACCAACAAACGCTACGGCCTGCAGACCATGTGCGAAGGCGGCGGTGTGGCCAATGTCACCATCATCGAGAGGCTCGCCTGATGGGCATCTGCAAAGACCGTACAGTCATCGTCACCGGCTCGGGCAGCGGCCTGGGCCGCGAGTACGCGCTGTTGATCGGCGCCGAGGGCGGCAACGTGGTGGTCAACGACATCCGCCTCGAAGCCGCGGCCGCCGTGGTCAAGGAAGTCGAGGCCGCCGGCGGCAAGGCCATCGCCTGCACCGACGACATCACCACCATGGATGGTGCCCAGCGCATCGTCGACGCGGCGGTCGCGAAATTCGGCGATATCCACGCCGTGGTCAACAACGCCGGCATCGTCCGCGACCGCATGTTCGCTTCCCTGAGCGAGGATGACTGGGACCAGGTGGTCCGCGTTCACCTCAAGGGCCATTTCTGCCTCGCCAGCATCCTGGTGCGCCGCTGGCGCGACCAGGTCAAGGCCGGCCAGAAGGTCGACGCCCGCATCGTCAACACCAGCTCCGGCGCCGGCCTGCAGGGCTCGGTGGGGCAGAGCAACTACGCCGCCGCCAAGGGCGGCATCGCCTCGCTGACCCTGGTGCAGGCGGCCGAACTCGGCCGCTACGGCATCACCGCCAACGCCCTGGCGCCGGCGGCGCGCACCGGCATGACCGAGAAGGTCTTCGCTGATGTGATGAAGAAGCCGGACGGAGAGACCTTCGACCACTTCCACCCCGGCAATGTCGCGCCGCTGGTGGCCTGGCTGTGCAGCCCGCTGTCCGCCGGCGTCACCGGCAAGGTGTTCGAGGTCGAGGGCGGCAAGCTGTCCGTCGCCGACGGCTGGCGCACCGGCCAGGTCCGCGACAAGCAGGCGCGCTGGCAGCCGGCCGAGCTGACCGAGGTGGTGCAGGAGCTGATCGCCGAGGCCCCCAAGCCGCAGAAGGTGTACGGCACTTGAACTTCGCGCTCACCGAAGATCAGGCCATGATCCGCGACTCCGCCCAGAACTTCCTGGCGGAGGAAAGCGGTTCGGCCGCGGTGCGCAAGGCCGGTGAGAGCGAATCCGGCTTCGATCCGGCTGTTTGGCAGCGCATCGGCGCCGAGCTGGGCTGGTGCGGCATTCCGGTGCCGGAAGCCGACGGCGGCCTCGGGCTGGGCCCGGTCGAGCTGGTGCTGGTGCTGGAGCAGAGGGGCCGCTACCTGCTGTGCGCGCCGTATTTCTCCACGGTGTGCCTGGCCGCCAACCTGCTGATCCAGGTCGGCCGCGGCAAGGCGCGCGAGCGCTTCCTGCCGGGCATTGCCGAGGGTCGGCTGCTGGCCAGCGTGCCGCTGCCGAGCGACGGCGAGGACTGGAACGCCGCCGCCGCCAGGGTGCAGGCGCGGCGCGAAGGTGAGCGCTGGGTTCTTAGCGGGCAGTGCCCGCGCGTGCCCGACGGGCTCGCCGCCGAATGGATCCTGGTGCCGGCGCAGATATCGGGCGAAGCCACCCCGGGCCTTTTCGCCGTGCCGCGGGAAGCGCGCGGCCTGCGCCGCGAAGCCTTGCACGGCTGGGATGCGACGCGCCGCTTCGCTGCGTTGACACTTGAAGCGGTGACGCTCGATGTGGCCGACCGCCTCGACGATGCCGACCGGGTGCGTGAGGGTTATCCGCGCGCCGCGGCGCTGGCGCGCCTAGCCATCGCCGCCGAGCAGCTTGGCGGCGCGCAGCAGTGCCTGGACCTGACCGTGGCCTACACCGCCACGCGCAAGCAGTTCGGCCGCGTCGTCGCCTCGTTCCAGGCGGTGAAGCACCGTTGCGCCGAGATGATGGTGCGGATCGAGGCGGCGCGCTCCGCCGTCTACGGCGCTGCAGCGGTCGCGGCCGGCGCCACCACCACCGACGCCAAGGCGCTGGAGTGCGCGGTGGCGAGGTCGCTCGCCGCGGACGCCTTCTTCTTCTGCGCCCAGGAGGCGATCCAGCTGCACGGCGGCGTCGGCTTCACCTGGGAGTACGATCCCCAGCTCTACTTCAAGCGCGCCCAGGCCAGCAGCCACTGGCTCGGCAGTGCCGAGACCCTGCGCGAGTCCATCGCCCAGGCGCTGATCGCATGAACCTGCAACCGAGCGAGAAGGACGAGGCGTTCCGCGCCGAAGTGGCGGACTGGATGCGCCTGCACCTGGGCGGCTGCTACGAGACCTTGCGCCACCGCGGCGGCCCCGGCGACGAGGAAGCCGATCCGGCGCTGCGCAAACAGTGGGAGCGCGAGCTGGCCAGCGGCGGCTGGACCTGCGTCGGCTGGTCGAAGGAGGCTGGCGGACGCGGCCTGTCGATCGAGCAGCAGGTCATCTTCCACGAGGAATACGCCCGTGCCGGCGGCCCTGGCCGCATGGGCCACATCGGCGAGGGCCTGATCGGGCCAACCCTGATCGCCTTCGGCAGCGAGGCGCAGAAAAAGCGCTTCCTGCCCGGCATCGTGGCCGGCACCGAATTCTGGGCCCAGGGCTACTCCGAACCGAACGCCGGCTCCGACCTGGCCAACGTGCAGACCCGCTGCTGGCAGGAGCCGGACGGCTCCTGGAGGTTGCAGGGCCAGAAAGTATGGACCTCGCTGGCGCACGAGTCGGATTGGATCTTCGTGCTGGCGCGCAGCGAGCCGGGCAGCAAGGGTCGCCAGGGCCTCAGCTTCCTGCTGCTGCCGCTGCACCAGCCGGGCATCCGCATCCAGCCGATCCGCCAGCTGGGCGGCGGCGCCGAGTTCAACGAGGTGTTCTTCGACGGCGCGGTGGCCCAGGCCGACCATATTGTCGGCAAGCCGGGCGAGGGCTGGAAGGTGGCGATGGGCCTGCTCGAGTTCGAGCGCGGCGTCTCGACCCTCGGCCAGCAGATGCATTTCAGCTACGAGTTCGACCTGGTGGTGAAGGCGGCCAAGGCCAACGGCAAGGCGGCCGACCCGCAGATCCGCCAGCGCATCGCCCAGGCCTGGTGTGGCCTGCGGGTGATGCGCTACAACGCCCTGCGGATGCTCTCCGGCGGCGAGGGGCCAGGGCTGAAGCGCGAGGCCCTGATCTACAAGTACTACTGGTCCAATTGGCACCGCGACCTCGGCAAGCTCGCTATGGACGTGCTGGGACCCCAGGGCGACGTCATTTCCGAAGACCCGCGCATCCGTCCCCTGCAGCAGCTGTTCTTCTTCTCCCGCGCCGACACCATCTATGCCGGCACCAACGAAATCCAGCTCAACCTGATCGCCGAGCGCGGCCTCGACATGCCGCGCGAGCCGCGTCCGGCCGCCTAAGGGCCTTTCCAATGACCGACTTCGTCACCGTCCCACCCCCGCCATACGTCCCTGGTCACGGCCTTCTGAAAGGAAAGTCGGTGCTGATCACCGCCGCGGCCGGCGGCGGCATCGGCTTTGCCACCGCCCGCCGCTGCCTGGAGGAGGGCTGCCGGGCGATTGTCATTTCCGACATCCATCCGCGCCGTTTGGACGAGGCGGTGGCCGCTTTGCGCAAGGATCATGGGGACCAGGCAATCCACGGCAAGCTCGCCAATGTCGCAGTCGAAGCCGATGTCCAGGCCCTGGTGGAGGAAGCCGAGCAGCAGCTCGGCGGGGTCGACGTGCTGCTCAACAATGCCGGTCTGGGCGGCAGCAAGCGCGTGGTCGACATGTCCGACGAGGAGTGGCACAAGGTGCTGGACATTACCCTCACCGGCACTTTTCGCATGACCCGCGCCATGCTCAAGAAGATGCAGCCGCGCGGCCGCGGCGCCATCGTCAACAACGCCTCGGTGCTGGGCTGGCGCGCGCAGAAGGAGCAGGCCCACTACGCCGCGGCCAAGGCCGGCGTGATGGCCCTGACGCGCTGCAGTGCGCTGGAGGCGGCCGAGTTCGGGGTGCGCATCAACGCCGTCTCTCCCTCCATCGTGTTCCACGACCATCTGCGCAAGAGCGCCCCGGAAGCCCTGCTGAACGAGCTGGCCAGCCGCGAGGCCTTCGGCCGCGGCGCCGAGGCCTGGGAGATCGCCAACCTGATGGTGTTCCTGGCCTCCGACTATTCCTCCTACCTGGTGGGCGAAGTCATCTCCGCCTCCAGTCAGCGCGCCTGAGACCGCCATGAAACCCGCCTTCGACAATGCCGAAGCCGTCCTCGCCGCCGTGGGCAGCAAGCTCGGCAGCAGCGAGTGGGTCACCATCACCCAGGAGCGCGTCAATCTGTTCGCCGACGCCACCGATGACCACCAGTGGATCCATGTCGATCCGGTGCGTGCCAAGGATGGGCCGTTCGGCGCCTGCATCGCCCATGGCTACTTGACCCTGTCCCTGGTGTCGCGCTTCCTGCCGCAGATCGTCGACGTGCGCATGAAGATGGGCGTGAACTACGGCTGCGAGAAGGTGCGCTTCCCCAATGCCGTCAAGGTCGGCGCGCGCGTGCGCGGCAGCGGCGAGCTGATCGCTGCCGAGAAGACCAAGGACGGCGGCGTGCAGGCGGTGATCCGCGTCACTGTCGAGGTCGAGGGTGAAAGCCGCCCCGGCTGCGTCGCCGAAACCATCTCCCGTTATTACTTCTAGGCCGAGAACCATGAACGAAGCTGTCATTGTCTCCGTTGCGCGAACCCCCATCGGCAAGGCCTACCGCGGCGCCTTCAACGACACCGAAGCGCCGGTACTGGGCGGCCACGTCATCCGTGCCGTGGTCGAGCGCGCCGGCATCGAGCCGGGAGCGGTGGAGGACGTGCTCATCGGCGCCGCCGCGCAGCAGGGCACCCAGGGCTACAACCTGGCGCGGCTGTGCACCTACACCGCCGGCATGCCGGACACGGTGCCGGGCATGACTCTCGACCGCCAGTGCTCCTCCGGCCTGATGACGATCGCCGGCGTGGCCAAGAGCATCATGACCGGCGAGATCGACATCGGCGTCGGCGGCGGCCTGGAGTCGATCTCGCTGACGCAGAACGCGCACAAGAACAGCTATCGCTCGGTGTCCGAGGCCGTGCTGGCGGTGGCCCCGACCGCCTACATCCCGATGATCGAGACGGCCGAGCTGGTGGCCGAGCGCTACGGCATCAGCCGCGCCGCCCAGGACGAGTACTCGCTGCAGAGCCAGCAGCGCACCGCCGCGGCGCAGAAGGCCAATCGGTTTGCCGACGAGATCGTGCCGCTGACTTCGACCAAGCAGCTCTATGACAAGGAAGGCAAGCCGACCACCAAGGAGCAGGTCACCCTGGCCGGGGACGAGGGCAATCGTCCGGAGACCACGCTGGAAGGCCTGGCCTCGCTCAAGCCGGTGTTCAAGGATGGCCGCTGGGTCAAGCAGGGTCAGCACATCACCGCCGGCAACGCCTCGCAGCTGTCCGACGGCGCCGCCGCGGCGTTGCTGATGAGCGGGGCCGAAGCCAAGCGTCGCGGTCTCAAGCCGCTGGGCATCTTCCGCGGCTCGGCCGTGGCCGGCTGCAAGCCGGATGAGATGGGCATCGGCCCGGTGTTTGCTGTGCCCAAGCTGCTGGCCATGCACGGCCTCAAAGTATCCGACAGTGGCCTCTGGGAGCCGAGTGAGGCCTTCCCCTTCCCGGTGTTGTACAGCCCCGCAACACGCTGC
>CAYWPB010000176.1:6647-8046 GCA_964458725.1 uncultured Nevskia sp.
CCCCAACGACCGGCTCAACGTCACCGGCGGCGCCATGGCCATCGGCCACCCCTTCGGCATGTCGGGCGGGCGGATGGTCGGCCACGCCCTGCTGGAGGGCCGGCGCGGCGGCGTGCGCTATGCTGTGGTGACAATGTGCATCGGCGGCGGCATGGGGGCTGCCGCACTGTTCGAGCTTCCTGCGTGAGAATCAACCGTACGCCGTGCCCGGCCACGCCCGCCCTGCGGGTGAGGACCGGCACCGGTGCGTACGTAAAAGCTGTAGTAGCGGTGCTGTCCATTACGAGAATCGCCCGCATCCAGCCCGGCATGTCCGACTGCGAGCGTGGCGACGGTATCTGCGGAGGAGTGGGCCATGAATCAAACGGTGCCTGTGGCTGAAGCCGGGCAGGGCGAAAAGACGGCCAACAGCGGCTGGCCGGCGGCGGTCTTCACCGGCATGGTGCTGGGCGCGGCGATATTCGCGTTCTCGCCGCGACCGGTGCCGGTGTTCACGCCGACCCAGGTCTTCCCGGACCGCGTGCTGGTCAACGGCCTGGCGCAGAACGGCAAGCGCATCCTCGCCGCCGGCGAGCAGGGCCACATCCTCGTCGCCGACGACGCCCATGGCCCCTGGCACGACGCCACGGTCGAGCCACAACGCGGCTCCAGCTTCACCCGGGTGCACTACATCGGCGACGGCGTGGCCCTGGCGGTCGGCCACGACGACTGGATCGTGCGCAGCGAGGACAACGGCCAGACCTGGAAGGAAGTGAACTACAACGCCGACCCCGACCAGGCCGGCCCGCTGTTCGGCGTGGCCGGGCCTTTCGACGGCAAGGTCTACGCCTTCGGCGCGTTCGGCACCTTGCTGGTGTCCCCAGACCTGGGCAAGACCTGGGAGCCGCGCAAGTCCGAGGCGCTTGGCGACAAGCACCTCTACGGCATGCTCGACGGCGGCAACGCGCTGCTGCTGGTCGGCGAGCAGGGGCTGATGCTCAAGTCCACCGACGGCGGCAACAACTGGGCGGCGCTGCCGCAGGTCTACAAGGGCTCGTTCTTCGGCGCACTGGCGCTGCCGGACAAGAGCTGGCTGGTCTATGGCATGCGCGGCCACGCCTACGTCAGCAAGGACGCCGGCGCCACCTGGAAAGAGAGCGCCACGCCGGCGCCGCTGTCGATGTTCGGCGGCGCGGTGGCGACGGATGGCAAGGTCTACCTCGCCGGCGCGCAGCGCACCGTGCTGGTGTCGGGCGACGGCGGCGCACACTTCGGCATCTATTCGCAGGGCGAGCGCCAGACGTTCGCCACGGTGCTGCCGATGGGCGGTGAGTTGCTGGTGGCCGGCGAGCCCGGCATCCGCATCGAACAGCAGCAGAAGGGTGCCGCCACAAGCGGCGCGGCCGCGGCCGGAGGCGCG
>CAYWPB010000177.1:0-8001 GCA_964458725.1 uncultured Nevskia sp.
CCTACGCCATGCTGCACAACGCGCTGAGCCAGGCCGGCTTCGGCGCGCCGCTGGCCATGTCCAACTGGATGGCGGTGAACGCCTCCAACACGGTGGACGGCCACCCGATCGGCGTGATGGGTCCGCAGATGGGCTACTTCGAGCCGAACCTGCCGTGGGAATTCGCGGTGCACTCCACCGCCGGCACCGCCACCGACTTCGACGCGCGCGGCATGGCCTTCGGTACCCTGCCCTACGTGCTGATCGGCCGCGGCGTCGACTTCGCCTGGAGCGCCACCTCCAACGACAGCGACATCATCGACACCCGCGTCTCGAAGATGTGCCGCATGGACGGCGGCAAGCCGACCGGCGCCATCGTCAACGGCTTCCCCGACGCCGACGGCTACCTCTACGACGCCAACGACGGCAAGGGCCCGCAGTGCCGCCGCTTCTACAAGCGCACCGACAGCTGGACCGCGACGCCCACCGTGGCCTCGCTCGGCTCCGGCGGCCCGGCGGCGACGGCGAACATCACCCGCTACATCCTACGCACCCACTACGGTCCGGTGTTCGCCACCGCCACGGTGCAGAACGAGCCGGTCGTGATTTCCTCGCAACGCAGCACCTACTTCGGCGAGCTCGACACCGCGGCGCCGTTCGCACTGGTGTCGACGCCGGCGGTGAAGGGCGCGGCCAGCTTCCAGCACCTGTTCAACGCCGTCACCGGCACCTTCAACTGGCTCTACGTCGACAAGAGCGACGTCGGCTACGTCGCCAGCGGCCTGCTGCCGGTGCGCGATCCGGGACAGAGCCCGGAGTTGCCGTCATGGGGCGACGGCCGCTTCGAGTGGGCCAGCGACCGCAACCTCGGCGCCGATTTCTTCCAGCAGTATGGCGGCGACGTGCCCTTCCCCGGCCGCGCCCAGACCGTGGCGGTGAACGGCGGCCCGCTCAAGGGCGGCTATTTCGAGTGGCAGAACTTCCTGTCCTTCGCCCAGCACCCGCAGGCGGTGAATCCGCCGGAAGGCTTCATCGCCAGCTGGAACAACTCGCCGGCGCCGGGCTGGTGGGCCGCGGACAACCGCGCCAACTGGGGCCCGACGCACCGCATCGACACCGAGCCGGTGCGCTTCAAGCGCTTCCTCGACGCCGGGCGCAAGTTCAACTTCGCCAACGTGGTCGAGATCATGGGCGACGCCGGCTATGTCGACCTGCGCGGCCAGGCCCTGCTGCCGCTGCTGCTGCAGATCATGAACACCGGCACGCTGACTTCTGATGAAAGCACCGCGGCGACCCTGATGCAGAACTGGCTGGCCGGCTACGCCGCCGACGGCAAGACCCTCAACGGCAGCTCCGCCGCCTGGATCACCCCGGGCAGCACCGGCCTCGGCGCCTGGCGCCGCACCCGCACACCCGGCCAGGCCGGCATGACCACCTACGACAACCAGGCCGCGGTGGTGTTGATGGACGCCTGGTACCTGCACCTGATGGACACGGTGACGCCGCAGCTGGCTCAGCTCGATCCCTATCTCGACGCGCCGGGCCTGGTCACCTGCGTCAGCAACATCCTGCTGTGCCGCCAGGACGCGCCGCGCGCCCAGGGCTCGGCCTACGAGTTCGGCTGGTACCAGCCGATGGTGCGCATGCTGCAGATGGCGCTGAACACGGCGGGCCACCACGACTACCAGATCCTGCACTGCGCCGGCGAAGGGGCCAGCGCCACCGACTGCCGCAACGCCGTGCTCGGCGCCCTGGACAAAGCCATCGCCGATCTCGGCGGCATCTCCAACATAGCCAACTGGAACGGCACGCAGCTGCCGAACATGGCCGGCAAGTCCAACGCCACGGTGGAGACCTACGACGAGATTGCACCGACCGACTTCAGCATCCTGCCGGCGCAGGCCATGCCCTGGAGCAACCGGCCGACCTATCAGCAGGTGATCGAGGTGCAGAGCGGGCGCTAGGCGACGCGCGGATCACATCGCCTCTGAGTCCCCTCTCCCCATGCATATGGGGAGGGGGTCAGGGTGAGGGGCGCGCACCTTCACCAAGCAACTCAGCTGGCACAACTGCAGCCACTCCTCCCAGCCACCCCAACTGTGCGCCAGTTCACAGTTCACCCACCGCCCGGTACCCGGCAGAACCCGGATTCACTACACTGGCGGACGGGATAAATCATTGGGGGATTTCATGAAAATCAGCATCCTGGCGGCGCTTTCCGTCGCGCTGTGCTCCACCACAGCGCTGGCCGCGACCGACGCTGCGCCGCGGACATTCGCCGTCATGTCGCTCATCGGCGACTCCCTGACGATCGTCAACGCCGTGCAGAGCACTGGCGCCCATCTCGACACCAACCGTACCCAAACCTCCGACGACCCCACTGGCGTACTGGACATTTCCACCCTGAAAGCCGCGGCGCAGGCGATCAAGAAAGTCGACCCGGATGCCAAGCCGATCCTGCTGGCGACCGATTCGGCCATCTTGCGCAAGAAGCAGGGGCAGCTCATCGACAGCCAGCACCTGGTCGATGCCGATGGCCTGGTCGGCGATCTGAAGAAGTCCGGCGCCACCGATTTCCTGCTGATCACCAAGCATCGCGCCCCCGCCGACCTGCATGCGTATACGGATACCGTTGGCAGCGGCACGCTCTACGGCCTCGGCTTCTACATCGACAGCAACATGCGAACCAGAATCGTCGGCGGCGACGAAAGCATCGGGTTCCTGGCTCCCTATACCTACTTCAGGATTTCCCTGATCGACGTGGCGACGCTGGCGGTGGAAAAGGAAGTCGACGTCACCGACGGGTACATCCTGTCCAACGCCAGCAACAACTCGGTCAACGGGCGCAGCCCCTGGGACATTCTCGACAACACGCAGAAGTTCCAGGCGCTGGCAAAGATGATCCAGGAAAATCTCATGAAAGATGTGCCCGGAATGCTCGCCAAGTCGCCGGCCGCGACGGAGGCCAACAGCCAGTAACAGGGCGGGGCAGCCGCATGTGAGACGGCGGCGCACAACGCTGCAGCGCCTTGCACCGCGGGCCGCCATACAACAATTGTTTGTTAAATACAACACTAGTTGTATAATGTTCCCGGGAAAATAGCGGGAGCGCGCTGTGACCAAGACCGATGCATCGATGCCGCTGCGCATCGGCGAGTTCCTGGCCGACACCACGCGGCTCAGCACCGAGCAGCGGGGCGCCTACCTGCTGCTGTTGATGGACTACTGGCGCAACGGCGCGCCGCCGGCGGACGAGGCGGTGCTGGCACGGGTCACCGGGCTGGGCAAGGCAGGCTGGCGGCGGCACCGCAGGGCGTTGCTGTGCTTCTTCACCGAAACCGACGGACGGCTGCTCCATCCGCGGCTCGAACGCGAGCGGGCGGAGGCGCGGCGCCGCTGCGAGGCGCGGGTCAGCCGGGCGTCGAAGGGCGGCATCGCGCGGCGGGAGCAACGGGCTGCAAGCCGTGCGCTGGAGCCCGGGGCGGAGAATGGTGCGTCGAGCAGCGCTTCAAGCGGTGCTTCAAGCGGTGCTTCAAGCGCGCCACAAGCGGTGCTTGCAACGTGCTCTTCACCATCACCTTCACAATCACCAACACAGAAAAGCCAGCAGCTTGAGGTTTTTCCTGGCTCTGAAACTTCGCTTGCGGCGAGCTCCGTTCCGGACTCGCCGCAGGAAGCGTCGCTACGCCTTGGAAAACCGGCTGAAACCATGGCTTCCGACGCAGGGGTTCGGCAGGCGGTCACAGGCCGCTTCGGCAAAAAACTGAAAGAGCTTCCGGGATGGAATGCACGAGCGGCACAGCGATCCCCATTCCGCACTGACGGCAAAAACTGGATCCCCGCCTCCGCGGGGATGACAGGCGGGATGGTGTGGCCGGGCCCGGTCGCTGGCGCAAGATGTCAAGCGCTCCCCCGCCCCCTGGCCGATTCTGGCCGCGGGCGCCGGGGCACCGGCACAGGGCGGCGTAGCCGCGGCACGGTTCGGGGCGGAAGCATGCGGAAGGTCTGGGCGGCGGGACTGGTGATAGGCGGGGCGGTGCTGACGGCTTGCGGCAGCTCCAGCCCGGTCAGCGGGGTGGCGGGTTCCTCCGGCAGCGGGCAGGCATCGCTGCCGCCGGGCGCGATGTGCGTGCTGAAGGACCCGCGGCTCAACGTCGGCACCACTCCGGACCTCAGCGTCAACGGCGTTGCCTACACCGACAGCCACCAGCCGGACGCGGCCAGCGCAATCGAGCTGCCGCTGGCCAACCCCGGGCCACAGCCGGCGGGGAGCTGCCGTGGTAACAGTCAGTATCAGTTCGGCAGCGGCCTCTACGACATCACCGGGCCGATCGGCGGCAACCCCACCGGGCACGCCGACTTCTTCGGCATGGTGGTGCCGCCGCAGCCGGCCAACGGCATCCACACGCGGTTGTATTCGCGCGCCTTCGCCATCGCCTCGCCCTGCAACGGCAAACGCGTCATGTTCGTCTCCGACGATCTCGGCGCCATGTCCGGGCTGCTGCACCAGGAGGTGCTGAAGGCGATCGCGGCGGACCCGGAGCTGAAGCCGTACTACGGCGCCGACAACCTGATGCTCTCGGCCACCCACACCCATACCGCCGGCGGCGGCTTCGGCGTGCCGGTGCTGCCGGACCTGTCATCCGACCTGCCGGCGCTGATCAACACGCCGGTGGTGTGGCTGGAGACGCTGATCTTCAGCAACGCCAACTTCGACAGCGACAACTTCAAGGCGCTGGTCGACGGCACGGTGCAGGCGATCCGCCGCGCCCACGCCAACCTGCAGGCGCACCCGCAGACGGCGGCGATCCGCCTGTCGATCGGCCAGCTGCTCAACGCCAACGTCAACCGCTCGCCGCCGGCCTACGCCCAGGACGCGGCCTCCGAGCGCGGCCAGTACCTCGACGCCGCCGGCCACGAGGTCAACGTGGAGAAGCGGGTGGTGCAGCTCAACCTGGTGCGCGGCGACGGCAGCGTGGCCGGGGTGATCAACTGGTTCGCGGTGCATCCCACCTCGATGGGCAACCACGACCTGCTGATCTCCAGCGACAACAAGGGCTGGGCCGGGATCAACTTCGAGAAGCTGATGGGGACGCAGTACGCGCCGGACCCGGACGGCGTGGCGGACGGCGAGGACAACTTCGTCGCCGCCTTCGCCCAGACCGACGAGGGCGACACGGTGCCGGACCTGTTCGTATTCGACAAGGACCTCAACGGCGGCAACGGCCCCGGCCAGGGCGTGCCGTACTACGCCCGCGGCGGTACCGACGAGCCCTACGAGTTCGAGCAGGCCGGCTACCGGCGCGGCCAGCCCGAGGCCACCGCGATCAACGGCACCAAGCAGCTCGCCGCGGCGCTGCAGCAGCTGACCCAGGGCAATGCGCTGAGCGGGCCGGTGGACTACCGCTTCTTCTACGCCAACTTCGGCGCCGACCCGATCACCGACCCGGTGGTGCTGAAGAGCCTGCAGGCGCAGGGCTCGCCGGACGCTCTCTACGCCGGCGACAAGACCACCTGCACCACCGCCATGGGCATCGGCTTCGCCGTGGGCGGCGTCAACGGCCCCGGCTTCGGCGCCGCCGGCTTCACCTGCGTGGCCGACGCGCCGGCGCCGTACCAGGACCAGATCCGCAACGGCTACAACGGGCTGTTCAACGGCACCGGCTACGTCACGGTGGAAAAGAACGACCAGCCGCTGAAAGTGCCCTTCCCCGGCGTGACGGTGTTCTCGGTAGTGGCGCCGGCGCTGTGCCTGGTCAAGGACCTGGAGAGCCAGTATTCCTGCCAGGACGAGAAGCCGGTGTTCATCTCCTCCGAGACCGACCCGGTGCCGTTCCAGATCTTCCGCCTCGGCAACCTCGCGGTGCTCGGCGTGCCGTTCGAGATCACCACCATGTCCGGCCGCCGCCTGCGCCAGACTGTGCTCGACGCGCTCAGCCCGGTGGGCGTGGACACGGTGGTGATCGCCGGCCTGTCCAACGACTACCTGCACTACATGGCGACGCGCGAGGAGTACTCGGCGCAGATGTACGAAGGCGCCTCCACCTACGCCGGTCCCTGGGAACTGGCCGCCACCCAGCAGGAGCTGCGCAAGCTGGCGCTGACCATGGCCGCCGGCCAGCCGGCGCCGGCCGGCGTGCCCGCCGCGACGTTCAGTACCGGCCCGGCCGCGCCGGTCACGGTGGACCCGGTGTCCAACTTCGGCGCGCTGGTCAGCGACGCGGCGAAGAGCTACACCCAGGGCGCCACCGTCGACGTGAGCTTCGTCTCCGGCTATCCCGGCAACGACCTCAAGACCATGCAGTCCTACGCCTACGCCGAGAAGAAGAACGCGCAGAACGGCTGGGACGTGGTCGCCACCGACCGCGGCCCGGAGCTGAACTTCCTGTGGAACGCCAGCCCCAGCCTGATCGACACCGAGCTGGGCCAGGCCGGCCCCTCCACCGCCGAGGTGCTGTGGCACATTCCGGCGAGCACGCCGCCCGGCACCTACCGCATCCGCCACGAGGGCGTATCGCGCGTCTCCGCCAGCCAGGCGCCGGCGCCGTACACGGCGCTGAGCAGCCCGTTCGAGGTGACGGGGACGGCGGCGGCCTGTCCATAAAGGGAGGCGTCAGGGAGTAAATCATCGTGAGCCGCCCCCGGCGGCTCATCGCCTCTCCCTTTGGGGTTTGCTGCGCCTGCTTGCGAGCGCAGCTCGCGGGCGCAACAAACGGGCGGTGCAGGATGCACCGCCCCGCTTTTAAGCGAAGCAGGAAGCGCAGCGCAGAAAGGGGCCGCGCCGCAAGGCGCGGGTGAGGGGCGCACTCCCCAACCGCATCGCTGTATGATGCAGCGCCCTCACCCCTGCCCCTCTCCCAGAGGGAGAGGGGATGAAATCCTTCCAAAGCTTCGTCCCAGCCGGTTCACGCACAGCCGCGGCCTGTGCGAGGATGACTTCCGCCTCACCCGAAACACCGCTGATCCGTGTTGCACGAATCCCTGCTGTTGCCGCTCGCCGTCCTGCTGATCCTGCTCAACGGCTTCTTCGTCGCCTCCGAGTTCGCCATCGTCAAGCTGCGCAGCACGCGCGTGGCGGAGCTGCGCCACATCGGCGGCTGGCGCGGGCGGGCGCTGGCGCGGGTGCACGGCCACATCGACGCCTACCTCTCGGCCTGCCAGCTCGGCATCACGCTCGCCTCGCTCGGCCTGGGCTGGGTCGGCGAGCCGGCCTTCGCCCACCTGGTGGAGCGGCCGCTGGCCTGGTTCGGCCTCGACCAGGACCGCGCCGCGGTGGAAGCCACCGCCTTCGCCCTCGCCTTCACTATGATCTCCTTCCTGCACATCGTGGTCGGCGAGCTGGCGCCGAAATCGCTGGCGCTGCGCCGCGCCGAGTCGGTGTCGCTGTGGACCGCGCTGCCGCTGTGGCTGTTCTACTGGGCCATGTATCCCTTTATCCGGATGCTCAACGCCAGCGCCAACGGCGTGCTGCGCCTGGCCGGCCTCGACGCCGCCGGCGGCCACGATGCGCCGTACACGCCGCAGGAGCTGCGCACCATCCTGCATCGCGGCCGGCCGGAACTCGAGGAAGAGGAGCGCGAGGCCAGTACCCTGGCGGCGCACGCGCTGGAGCTGGCCGAGCTGGAGGTGAGCGAACTGATGCGGCCACTGCGCGAGATGGTGGCGCTGCGCAGCGGCCAGACCCAGGCCGAGGCGCGGCGCCTGGTGCAGCAGCACCGCTACAGCCGCTATCCGCTGCTGGACGAAGCCGGCGCGGTGCTCGGCGTGCTGCACATCAAGGACCTCCTCGACCTGCTGATCGACCAGCCGGCGGACTTCGCCGCGCGGCTGCGGCGGCAGGCGCGAACCGTGCCGCAGGTGCGCGAGAGCGATTCCGCCGCCGAACTGCTGCGCATCTTCCGCCACGGCGCGCCGCACTTCGCCCTGGTCTACGACGCGGAGACGCGCTGCAGTGGCTTCCTGACGCTGGAGGATGTGCTGAAGGCGCTGCTCGGCGGTATCAGCGACGAGCACGAGCTGCGG
>CAYWPB010000178.1:0-7857 GCA_964458725.1 uncultured Nevskia sp.
CACAGCTCCGAGGGAACGGGTCAGATCGCGCGGGTGCTCGTGGCTGGCGGCTTGTCCGGAAAGAGCTCGGCGGAGCTGAAATGGGCCGCGGCGACCGGCTGCTGATCGCGCTCTACGCCGTGCTGGCGGTGGGCGCGCTGGTTGCCACCTGGTCGCACAACCTCGAGTTTTTTGCCCTGCCCGACAATGGCGGCACGGCCGGTTTCATCCGCCAGGCCTACGCCAACCCGGCCGCCGCCTCGCTGGCCAACGACATCCTGTTCGTCTGCCTCGCCGCTTTCGCTTTCATGTTGGCGGAGGCGCGGCGGCTGGGCGTCCGCTATGTCTGGATCTACATCCTGCTGTCGCTGGGAATCGCGGTCAGCGTGATGTTCCCGCTGTTCCTGATTGCGCGGCAACTGCGGCTGGCGGCCGATAGGCCCAAATCACAGGGCGCGCCGCCCTCGCGGTCAATGTAGCCGCGATGCCCGGCCGATACCCTGCCGCATTCAAACAATCCTTACAGTGACGGCTGACAAGATCGTCACGTTCCGCGCGCAGGGCCGGAAGTAACGAGGAGGAGCACTTGAGCGACACCCACAGGGCCGCGCTGTCCAGGGAACTCGGCGGCAAGCCGCCAGCGGAACTCGACGCGCTCGACGCGGCCGAGATCGACGCCCTCGCGACCTCGCTGCGCCGGGCCCGGCACCATCAGCAGAAGCAGCTCGCCCAGGCCTTCGACGCCGCGCTGGAACACGTGCCGCTGCTGCTGCGCGGCGCCGTGCGCAAGATCCTCATACCCTGATGAGCACCCTCGCCCACCGCGCCGAGGTGCTCAAGCTGGCGCGCCTGCTCGGCGGCCAGCCCGAGCAGTACGAATACCTGCACAAGCTGGACGCCCTGGCCATCCGCAAGCTGCGCCGGCAGGCCACCGCCAGCCTGTTCGACGCCGAACGCAAGTCGTTCCAGAAGGTGGCGACGGCGAGCAAGCTGTTGCCGGCGGCAGTCACCGCGCTGATCGCCGAAAAGGCGCTCGGCCCGCTGCTCTGCGCCCGCATCGCCGGACTGCTCGAGCCGCAGCGCGCGGTGGAGATCGCCCGCCGTCTCAACGTCCGCTACCTCGCCGACCTGTGCCTGGAACTGGACCCGCGCTCGGCCGAGGACGTGCTGCAGGCGATGCCGGTGGAGCGCATCGTCGAGGTCTCGCGCGAGCTGGCGCGGCGCAAGGAATACATCACCATGGCGCGATTCGTCGACAGCCTCACCGACGACGCCATCGAGGCGGTCATGGCCGACCTGCGGGACGACGAAACCCTGCTGCGCATCGGCTTCTTCGTCGAGGACGCCGGACGCCTCAGCGCGATCATCGACCTGCTGTCGCCGGAGCGCCTGCGCAACATCGTGCAGGTCGCGGCGGACCGCGAAGGCGAGCTCTGGCCCGAGGCCCTGGCCCTGATCAACAGCGTCGACGAGCCGCAGCGGCGCCTGATGGCCGATGTGGCCGCGGCGCTCGACGACGCGGCGGTGAGCCGCATGATCGCCGCCACCCAGGAACAGGGTCTGTGGCCGGCGATGCTGCCGATGGTGTCGATGATGAACGCGGAACACCAGAAGCATCTGATCAACCTGCCGGCGATCCAGAACGAGACGGTGCTGGGCGCCATCATCCGCGCCGCCGACAGCATGAACCTGTGGCCCCAGCTGCTGCCGCTGGTGGCCCTGATGGACAACGACGGGCAGGCGCGCGCGGTGCGCGCCGCCAGCCAGCAGGGCGAGGCGGTGATGGCCCGCCTGGCCGAGTCGCTGCGCGCGCTGGCGCCGTCGCGCAAATGAAGGGAGAAGGATCGATGCGTAGCCTGCAGGGACTGCAGATGAAGAAACCGGCCCGGCTGTGGCGGCATGCCCTGCTCGGCGGTTGCCTGATCGGCACGCCGGCGCTGGCGGCCGACCTTGAGTTCGGCGGTGTCGCCATCACCACCAAGAGCCGCCTGTCCTTCGGCGCGGCCGTGCGCACCGAGCAACCCGACCCGCGCCTGATCGGCAAGCTCAACCTCAACCCCAACCTGTGCGGCCCCAGCGACTGCATCTCGTTCGCGGGGGACGCCACGCAGAACCAGAAGCTGGTCAACGCCCCGGGCGCCTTCTTCGGCTCCAACAAGGACAATGGCGACCTCAACTATCGCCAGTGGGGCCTGGTCAGCGCCGTCACCAAGCTGTCGGAAGACGTCACCGCCTCCTGGAACGACATCACCCTGAAGGTCTCGGCCTTCGGCTTCTTCGATCCGGTCAACTACAGCAAGGACCAGTACCACCCCGACACCACGTTCCAGCCGGCCACCACCATCCGCGACCCGGCCGTGGCCCACCAGTTGGGCAAGGACTGGCAGCTCAAGGACGCCTTCGTCACCACCAAGTTCAGCGCCCTCGACCACGACTTCAACGTCAGCGCCGGCTACCAGCACATCCGCTGGGGCGAATCGACCTTCAACGCGCTCAACAGCATCAGCCAGATCAATCCGCCCAGCTCGGTGCTGCTGCACCAGCCGGGCACACCGATCAACGAGTACTTCCGCCCCACCCCGGCGATCCTGCTGGGCACGCAGCTGGTGGAGAACGTTTCGCTCGACCTGGTCTACGAACTGGGCTGGGAGAAGGCGGTGCCGGAGCCGGACGGCAGCTTCTATTCTTTCCTCGACGTGCTCAAGTCCAACACCGCGCTGATCTCGCTGGGCCAGTTCCACGAGGACCCTCAGCGCAAAGCACGCCTGCCGTTCCCGGGCAACGCCATCTCCAATACCTCGCTCACCGGCGAAGTGCTGAACGAGCGTTACGGCGAGCCGCGCCACCAGGGTCAGTTCGGCGGCAAGCTGACCTGGTATGCCGCCGACCTCAACGGCGGCACCGAGATCAGCTTTTATGCGCTGAACTACCACAGCCAGCTGCCCTACCTGAGCGCCATCGCCACCGACCAGTCGTGCATGGCGGACTCGACCAGCTTCGTTCAGGCCTTCGTCGACTGCAACGGCTTCATCGGCCTGAACCCGGCCACCGGCAAGGAACCATTGCCGATCGACACCTTGAAGATCTTCGCCGACTACCCGGAAGACATCCAGATGTTCGGCACCAGCTTCAACACCAACATCGGCAAGTGGTCGCTGGCCGGCGAATACTCGATCCGCCCGAACATGCCGGTGCAGGTGGACGTCACCGATCTGATCTTCGCCGGCCTGCAGCCGGCGTTCCCCAGGCAGGACCTGAACCTGGGCCTGAACGCGGCGACGATCCAGCAGACCATCAGCTCGCTCGGCGGGGTGATCGGCGGCCTGCCGGTGAGCGACCCCGGCGCGCTGCTCGGCGACGTCAGCGCCCTGCTCAACGGCCTGCCGACCATCCTCAACGTGGTCGGCAACGGCGGCGTCACCATCCCCGGGCGGCGCTCGGCGGTGCCGGATTACCTGGAGGCCTATCGCGGCTTCACCGTCCAGCCCCACCAGACCATCCGCGGCTACCAGCGCCTGGTGGTGGACCAGCTCGACCTGACCGGCATCCGCGCCATCGGCAGCAGCGACAACCCGATCGGCGCCGACCAGATCCTGCTGCTGACCGAGGTCGGCTTCACTCACATCTGGAACATGCCGCAGCGCAGCCAGCTGCAGCTGGAAGGCGGCGACAACAACGACACCCACGCCAGTCCCGGCGCCGACGGCACCGGCAACAACGGCCAGACCGACGCACGCCGCCTGAACCCGACGCAGCAGACCAAAGGCTTCGCCTCCAGCTTCGCCTGGGGCTACCGCCTGCTGGCCCAGTTCGAGTACGACAACCTGTTGTGGGACCTGAACTTCAAGCCCTCGATCCAGTGGCAGCAGGACCTCTCCGGCATCTCGCCGCAGCCGGTGCAGAACTTCATCGCCGGCACCAAGACCTATGTCGTCGGCACCGTCATCGAGAGCGGCACGCAGTGGAGCGGGCAGATCTTCTATCAGGGCTCCACCGGCGGCGGCAGCGTCAATACCCAGCGCGATCGCGACGTGATCGGGCTGGCCTTGTCCTACACTTTCTAGGCGCCCCGCCCCTCCGCCCGGCGCCCGCGTGACAATGACAGTGTTTGATGTCAGATTAGCCTCAAGAGCCGGACGGACCGGGCGCAGCCCCGACCGACCCGGTCATAAATGGCACCTGCGGACGCGAATCCCGGCCACCCCCGGAGAGCAGCGCCGCGGGCACAATGCCGTGGCACGGTTTCGGGGAGGAGACGGGATGCGGAATCATCCGCTGCGTTGGCTGTGCATGGGGGCCCTGGCGGTCTGCGGCGCCGCCGCCGCCGACGATTTCGACCTGGGCTGGGGCATCAGCGGCAACTACAAGAACCGCCTGTCCGAGGGCCTGATCTTCCGCGTCGACAAGCCCGACTCGGACCTGATCTACAAGGACAACCTCACCCCCGGCCTGTGCGGCAACACCACCCTGGCCAACTCCTGTTACTCCTTCAACGGCGACACCAGCGCCAATGACCGCCTGGTGCGCGCCCCTGGCGCCTACGGCGCCGCCAATAAAGATGACGCGGAGTTCAATTATCGCCAGGGCGGCCTGGTGTCGGCGCTGAGCAAACTGAGCAGCGACATCTCGCTGAGCTGGGGCGAGTTCGTGTTCAAGGCCGGTGCCATCGGCTTCTTCGACCCCAGCCAATACCGCTTCACCGAGCAGCACCCCGACACCACGTTCCAGCCCCCCAGCACCCTGCGCAGCAGCGGCGTCGGCGCCACCATCGGCAAGGACTGGATCCTCAAGGACCTGCTGGTCAGCGGCAAATTCAACGTGCTGGATCACGATTTCACCGCCACCGTCGGTTACCAGCACATCCGCTGGGGCGAGTCGACCCTGGTGGCGTTGAACTCGCTGAGCGAGATCAACGCGCCGGACCTGCGCGTGCTCTACCAGCCCGGCACCTTCGTCAGTGAGATCTTCCGCCCCACCCCGGCGGTGCTGCTGAGCACGCAGCTGATCGAGAACGTCTCGATCGACCTGACCTACCTGCTCGGCTGGGAGGGCGTAGCGCTGCCCGGCGGCGGCAGCCTGTTCGCGCCGTTCGACAGCCTGTACAAGGGCAATGCCCTGCTCACTCTGGGCCAGTTCCACGAGGATCCGGGGTGTAAGCAGCGCCTGCCCAACGTCGGCGCCGACCTGTCGGACACCTGCGAAACCATCGCCTTCGAACAGAACTCCGGCCATCCGCGTCAGCAGGGCCAGTACGGCGCCAAGCTGACCTGGTACGCCGCCGACCTCAACGGCGGCACCGAGTTCGGCTTCTACTACCTCAACTACCACAGCCGCCTGCCCATCGCCAGCGCGGTGGCCGCCAACCGTACCTGCATCCAGGACACCACCATGGACCTGGCCCAGGTGATCGTGGACTGCAAGGGCACCAGAGCCGTCTCCACCGGCCTGGAGCCGGCGCCGATCGACACCATGAAGGTGTTCCTCGACTATCCAGAGAACATCCACATGCTGGGCATGAGCTTCAACACCAATGCCGGCAAGTTCTCGCTGTCGGGAGAGGTCTCCTATCGCCCGAACCTGCCGGTGCAGATCGGCCAGTCCGACGTAGTGTTCGCCGCGCTGCAGCCGGCCCTGCCCAAGCACGACATCTACCTGGGCCTGCAGACCCTGCAGCAGATCGTGCAGAATCCCAGCAGCCTGATCAACCTGGGCCTCGATCCCATCGTGGCCGCGCAGACCGCGGCCTCGCCGCGCACCCTCGACCTGCTGGCCAACGTGGCCGGCAACGCCAACACCAATTTCTACCTGCCCAGCCGCGACCACGCCGTCCCCGACTACCTCGAGCACTACCGAGGCTGGAACGGAGTGCAGCCCAACCAGGTGATCCACGGCTACGAGCGCCTGCAGGTGCTGCAGGTCGACCTCACCGGTCTGCGCGCCCTGGGCGCCAGCGACAACCCGATCGGCGCCGACCAGGTGATCTTCATCCCGGAAGTCGGCTTCACCTGGGTGCTGGACATGCCCAACCGTCGCAACCTGCAGTTCGAGGGCGGCGACCTCAACGACACCCATGCCAGCCCCGGCTCGGACGGCACGGGCGGCGTGCCCGCCGACGGTAGCTCGCGCGCCGAACGCCTCAACCCGACGCAGCAGAAGAAGGGCTTCGCCTCGCCGTTCGCCGCCGGCTACCGCCTGATCACGCGGCTGGAATACGACAACCTGATCTTCGGCTGGAACTTCAAGCCGCAGATCATCTGGTCACAGGACGTCACCGGCATCGCCATTGCACCGTCGCAGAATTTCATCGCCGGCACCAAGAACTGGCAGGTCAGCAGCGACATCGAGTTCAACTCAGCGTGGACCATGCAGCTGTTCTACCAGGGCTGGACCGGCGGTGGTACGGTGAACGCCAACCGCGACAAGGATTTCGCCGGATTCGCAGTGAACTATTCGTTTTAAGTTTTCGGGGACAGGGGCAAACGGACCGCTACCGGTCGCAAGCATGCACGAGGAGATTCACATGAAGCTGAAACGATTGTTGGTACTGGGCGCGGGCCTCGGCGGTCTGGCCCTGTGCTCGACCGCCTATGCCGCCGCCACCGCGGCAGAAGCGGCCCACCTGGGCAAGGACCTGACCCCGATCGGCGCCACCGCGGCGGGCAACGCCGACGGCACCATCCCGGAATGGATCGGCGCCAAGAACTTCGACGACACCATCAAGAACCAGACGCCGGCCTCGCTTGAAGCGGTGCGCCAGCAATTCGAGGCGGTGCGCGCCAAGAGCCCGGGCGACTTCGACGCCCTGCTCAAATACGTCGACAGCTTCACCATCGACCAGTACCCGCAGATCTCCAAGCAGATCGACAGCATCATCGCCAAGCTGCCCAAGGAGCAGGCCGACCTGGCCACCAAGGAGCGGTCGCAGATCGGCGGCGGCGGCAAGTACGAGAAGCCGCAGTTCATCATCACCAAGGACAACATGGCCAAGTACGCCGAGCATCTGACCGAAGGTCAGAAGGCCATGTTCGCGAAGTACCCGGATTACAAGATGATCGTGTATCCGACACTGCGCACCGCCTTCTTCCCGGACCAGATCAACGCGGCCACCATCAAGAACGCCACCAGCGCCAGCCTCAAGGGCACCGACGACGTCGAAGGTGCCGTGCTGGGCTTCCCCTTCCCGATTCCGAAGTCCGGCGCCGAAGTGATCTGGAACCACAAGATGCGCTATCGCGGCTCCGCCGTGCGCCGCTACAACAACCAGGCCATCGTCAAGCCGGACGGCTCCTACAAGATCACCAAGCTGGTCGAGGACGTGAAGTTCAAGTACTCGAACCTGAAGGAATCCAACCCCGGCACCAAGATCCTGCTGTACTACCTCTCCGAGGTGCTGTCGCCGCCGCGCGTCGCCGGCCAGCTGATCCTGGTGCATGAAAGCTCCGGCGCCGGCGGCAGCGGCCGCGACGCCTGGATCTTCAACCCGGGCCTGGGCCGCGTGAACCGCGCGCCGGACGTGGGCTACGACAATCCCTACATCGGCACCGACGGCGAGCAGTTCAACGACCAGGTCGACGAGTTCAACGGTGCGCTGGACCGTTACGACTGGAAGCTGGTCGGCAAGAAAGACGTCTACATCGCCTACAACTCCTTCCTGATCAACGCGCCGCTGATCAAGTACAAGGACATCATCCGTCCCGGCCACATCAACCAGAACCTGGCCCGCTACGAGCTGCACCGCGTCTGGGTGGTGGAGGCGACCTTGCGCGCCGGCCTGCGTCACCAGTTCAAGAAGCGCGTGTTCTACCTCGACGAGGACGGCTGGGCGATCGCCGCGGTGGACGACTACGACAACCGCGACCAGCTGTGGAAGGTGCAGGA
>CAYWPB010000179.1:0-7828 GCA_964458725.1 uncultured Nevskia sp.
GGTTCGCGCGCCTTGCGCAGCAGGTATTGGGTGCGGCGGGTCACCACCTCGCGGCGGTGACGCAGGAAGATTTCCAGCAGCGCCTTCAGCCCCAGAGTCTTGGGCTGGCCGCCGTCGAGGGCGACCATGTTCATGCTGAACGAGACCTGCATCTGGGTGTGCTGGAACAGATTGTTCAGCAGCACCTCGGAATTCTCGCCGCGGCGCAGCTCGATGACGATGCGCATGCCGTCCTTGTCGGACTCGTCGCGCAGGCCGTCGCCGGCAATGCCCTCGATCTTCTTTTCCTTGACCAGCTCGGCCATCTGCGCCAGCAGGCGCGCCTTGTTCACCTGGTACGGCAGCTCGGTGACGATGATCGCCTCGCGCTCGCCGCCGCGCTCGAAAGTCTCGATATGGGTGCGGGCGCGCAGGATGATGCGGCCGCGGCCGGTGGCGTAGGCGTCGACCGCGCCGCTGGCGTCGAGGATCAGGCCGGCGGTGGGGAAATCCGGCGCCGGCACCAGTTTCATCAGCGCCGCCAGGTCCAGGTCCGGGTTGTCGATCAGGGCGATGCAGGCGTCCAGCACCTCGCCGAGGTTGTGCGGCGGGATGTTGGTGGCCATGCCCACGGCGATGCCGGCCGAGCCGTTGACCAGCAGCTGCGGAATGCGGGTCGGCAGGACCGAGGGCTCGGTCTCCTTCTCGTCGTAGTTGGGGACGAAGTCGACCGTCTCGGAGTCGATGTCGGCCATCATCTCCGAGGTCACCCGCGCCATGCGGCATTCGGTGTAGCGCATCGCCGCCGGCATGTCGCCGTCGACCGAGCCGAAGTTGCCCTGGCCGTCGATCAGCGGGTAGCGCATCGAGAAGTCCTGGGCCATGCGCACCAGGGCGTCGTACGCCGCGTTGTCGCCGTGCGGGTGGTACTTGCCGATGACGTCGCCGACCACGCGCGCGCACTTGATGTACGGGCGGTTCCAGACGTTGTTGAGCTGCTGCTGGGCGAAGAGGATGCGGCGGTGGACGGGCTTGAGGCCGTCGCGGGCGTCGGGGAGCGCGCGCCCCACGATCACGCTCATGGCGTAATCGAGATAGGAGCGCCGCATCTCGTCTTCGAGGTTTACAGAGAGGACTTCTTTGGCGAATTCGGTCATGCGCGACGATGGTGGCCGCGGGGTCCGCGGCGGTGTGCGGGACACGGGATTTTTAGTCCTCGGATTTTAACACAGCGGCAACATTCGCCCCGGTTTTCCGGAGCCCCGGAAACCGTCTCCACAACGCCGCGAAAGTCAAGCGGAATCGTGGGGACAACGGGCTTCCCGGCGGCCCCGGAAAACCACCTCAGGCCGGCCGGCCCCGCAGCGCTCGCGCCGTGCCGGCGCCGGCCACCAGCCCCCAGTGGAACGCCTCCTCGAATACCGAGTACGCCGACAGGTCGGCGTGGGCGAAAGCCAGCCGCCCGAGTGGCTGGCGCAGCGCCGCTAGCCAGGCGCTGCCGCGCACGCCCGGCGCCGGTATGGCCATGGCGTGCCCGTAGCGCATGATCTCGACCTGGCGCAGCTTGTGCCGCAGGTCGGGGTGGGCGGCGGAGAGGTCGGCCAGGATCACCTCGCACCAGTCTTTCCAGGGCCGGTCCAGCAAGCTGCGGCGGCCGCCGAGGGGGTCGTCGCCCAGCGCCAGGTACCAGGTCAGCACCGTCGCATCGGCGTACGGCAAGGTGCTCTGGTGCATGGCGTCGACGTAGCCTAGCGCCGGGCTGCCGTAGAGCACATTGTCCCAGGACAGCGGCGCGTTGCCGGGATGCTCGTGCAGCGGCTGGTCGATGTGCAGGTTCGCCACCAGCCAGGGCGCGTGCGGCTGCCGCCGCGCCGCTTCGCCCAACGCCGGCGGCGGCTCCGCCAGCAGCCGCGCGGCGACGAACAGCGGCGTGGCCAGGACCGCCCGCTGCGCGGTCCAGCGCACCAGGCGCCGGGCCGGCAGCTCCAGCACGTCGAGATCGATGCCGGAACCATGCTCGGTCACGCGCAGCACCAGGCTGCCGGCGAGGGTGCGCTCGCGCTGCGGCTCCGCCAGGCGGCGCGCCAGCCAGGCATTGCCCTCGGGCCAGGTCAGCAGCGCTTCCCGGTCGCTGTCACCGCCCTCGCCCGGCGCGTCGAAGCCATGGCGGCTGGCGAAATAATGCAGCCCGGCCCAGGCCGAGACCTGCCCGAGGCCGGCGCCATAGTCGTCGCGGCAGCAATAGTCCAGGTACCAGCGCAGCGCCGGCGTGCGCAGCTCCTGTCGGTCGAGCCAGGCGGCGAAGCTCTGCACGTCGAGCGCCGCCAAGGTCGCGTCCCATCGGCTGGAGGCTGTCGGGATGGTAAATGCCAGCGTCCGGCTCGCCTCGCGCACCAGTTGCGCAAAGCGGCGGTACTCGGCGAAGGTGGCCGCATCCTGGCCGCGCACCGGCAGCAGGCCCTCCTGCCAGCCGCCGGCGAGGTACAGGCGCTCCTGCGGGGTGTGGCACAGGTGCAGCTCGTCGTACTCCACCCTGCCCTGCGTCACGCGGCGCAGCCGGTATTCGTCCAGCAGCTCCGCAACGTCCTCGGCGTACGGCCCCGGCACCGGCAGGTAGTGCGCGCCCCAGGGGCAGGCGAAGCCGCCCACCTCGCCGCCGCGGCTGTTGCCGCCGGCCTCGTCCTCCAGCTCGAACAGGCGGTAGTCCTCGATTCCGGCTTTCTGCAAGCCGCGCGCCGCCGCCAGGCCGGCGATGCCGGCGCCGACGATGGCCACGTCGGTGCGGCGCAGTTCCGCCGGCTGCGGCGTGCCGCGATAGTCGCGCAGCAGGTGGCCGCGATCCACCTGCTGGCCGACAAAGCCGCCGCCGTAGCCGGGGCCGAAGCCCAGGCGCTCGAGCAGGCCCGGCCCGTTGTCGCCTTCGAGGCTGCCGCCCCGCTGCGGAAAGCGTGGCAGGCCGGCCGCCGCCGCACCGCCGCTGAAGGCGCCGAGCAGGCCCTGCAGGAAGCGGCGGCGCCCGCGCGGTCTCACTGCTGCACCTGCCCCCACTCGGCGTCGAAGGTCTGCACCAGCACCTGGTTGGACAGGCGGTTGGGCTCGGCCGGCAGCCGCGCCATGTCGGGCGGAAAGTCGAACAACAGCGGCAGGGTCGGCGCGGTGAGGAAGCGCAACCCGTCCGGCAGGCTGTCCGGATAGTGGTAGGGCCGGTGGCTGGCGATAATGAAGCCCCACTCACCGAAGCTTGGCACGTGGGCGTGGTAAGGGGCTGTGCGCAGGCCGGCCGCTTCCAGGGTCGCCGCCACGGTCCAGAAGCTCTTGCGGGCGATCAGCGGCGAGGTGGTCTGCACCACGGCGTAACCGTCGGCAGCCAGGCTGTGGTCGACCAGGGCGTAAAAGCTGGTGGTGTAGAGCTTGCCGATCGAGAAATTGCTCGGGTCCGGGAAGTCGATGACGATCACGTCGAAGGGTTCGGCGACGGCATCGTCCTGGCGCGCCTGCAGCCAGCGGAAGGCATCGGCGTTGATCACCTTCAGCTTCGGCGACAGCAGTGAGTCGTGGTTGAGGCGGCGCAGCAGCGGCTGCTGCGAGAACAGGCGCGTCATGTTGGGGTCCAGCTCCACCAGGGTGACGCTCTCGACGCTGGGGTACTTGAGGATCTCGCGCGCCGCCATGCCGTCGCCGCCGCCGAGCACCAGGATCCGCTTGGGCGCGCCGAAAGCGGCCATGACGGGATGCACCAGCGACTCGTGGTAGCGGTACTCGTCGCGCGCATAGAACTGCAGGTTGCCGTTGAGGAACAGGCGCACGCTGTCGTCGCGGCCGCCATGGCCCTGGGTGATGATGATGCGCTGGTACGGCGTGCTGGCGGCGTAGATGACGTGATCGGCGTAGAAGCGGTCCTCGGCCCAGGAGGTGATGCGGTCGGCGCCGGCCAGCGCCGCCAGCAGCACCGCGACCGTTGCGGCGCAGGCCAGCGCGTGCGCGCGCAGGTGGTGCAGCTGGCCGCGGTACAGCCACAGGGCCAGCACCGCCACCACCGCGTTGAACAGGCCGAACAGCAGGCCGGTGCGGATCAGGCCCAGGTACGGCACCAGCAGCAGCGGAAAGGCGATCGACACCGCCAGCGCGCCGAGGTAGTCGAAGGTCAGCACCTGCGACACCAGGTCCTTGAGGCTGTACTGCCGGGTCAGCAGGCGCATCACCAGCGGGATCTCCAGGCCCACCAGCACGCCCACGCCCCACACCAGCCCGTACAGCACCCAGCGGAACGGCGACGGCGCGTGCGCGCTGAGCAGGAACAGCGCCGCCGGCATCAGGCCGCCGATGGCGCCGACCAGCAGCTCGATGCGCAGGAAGTGGGCCGCCAGCTGGCGGTCGAGATAGCGCGACAGCCAGGAGCCGACGCCCATCGCGAACAGGTAGGTGCCGATGATGGTGGAGAACTGCAGCACCGAATCGCCGAGCAGATAGGAGGCCAGCGTCCCAGCCGCAAGCTCGTAGATCAGGCCGCAGGCCGCGACCACGAACACCGAGGCGAGCAGCACCAGCTCGGCGGCGTGCGGTGCGCGCACGCCGGCCGCGGGCTCATTGTCGGATAGAGGTTCGGCCTGCACGCTATTTGTGGCCGCCGCCAGAGGAGTAGCCGCCGTAGGCGCCGCCGGCCGTGCCGTAGGAATAACCGCCGCCGTCGCAGCGTGACAGCACGAACAGCAGCAGCAGGATCAGGACGATCACGCCGATCGTGCCCAGCGAGAAACCGCTGCCGCGCGACATCGGCGCGACGTCCGGGCGCACTGCCGCCCGCTCCTGCAGGCTCAGCCCGAAAGCCTGGCTGATCGCCGCCGCCGGAATCATCCCGCCCTGCGACCAGATCGCCTCGGCCTGGCTTTGTTCGCGCGAGAGGCGCCGCTGGGTGAAGCTGCCCATGCCGCTGTAGTCGAAATTGCGGCCGCGCTGGCCCTGCTCCACCTTCCAGTAGAACTCGCCTTCGACGTACAGCACCTCGGCCGTGTAGGCCTCGTTCAGGCGGTAGCGCACGCCCTGCCACTCGACGATGTCCGGATTCTCGCGGTGTCCCAGCGCCTGCGGCACGCCGGTCAGGGTGCGCCAGCCGACCCAGCCGTCCTCGGTGTCATTGAGAAAGGCGAAGCCTTCGCTGGCGTTGTACAGCAGGTAGTCATCCCAGGTGAAAGTGCCGTTGCCGACGCCGCGGCGCTTGGCGAAGCCGACTACCTGCCAGTCGGTCGGCGGCAAGCCAGCGATGGCCAGACGGCCGCTGCGCCCCAGTGGCAGCGACGGCGTGAAGCGGCGCAGCTGCTGGAAGGCGCGCAGCTGAGCGCCGGTGCCCTGCGACAGGTCGATGACGCTATGGCAGGCGTCGCAGCTGATGCTCTGCGTGCCGGACAGCTTGGGCGCGACCGGCGCGCCGCAGTTCGGGCAGGGAAAGCCCTGCGCCCCCAGCTGGCGCTCGCCCGGCCCCTGGCGCAGCCCGCGCAGGCCCAGGTCCTGCAGCCGCGCCGGCACGCCCACCCACAGCGAGGGCTGTTGCGGGTCGAGATATTCCAGCGTCGCGACCTGGTTCTGCGTGTTGCGCAGGTCGGCGATCAGCAGGTTGCGGTTCAATGCCGGCGGCGCGCGCAGCTCACCCTGGGCAGCAAGCACGCGGCAGCGGGTCAACGAAGCCACCTGCCATTGCTTGCGCGCCAGCTCGACGATCTGTCCCAGACGCAGCGAATCAGCTGGCGGCGGCGGCACGTCCGGCCGCAGCGCGAACGACATTACGTACTGGTCGTTGTCCTCCGACAGCCAGCCGCTGGCGCCGTCGTCGAACAGCGCATGCCATTCGCTCCAGGTGCCCTCGATGTCGGCCGCGCCGGCCGGTTCCGCCCCGCCCCTGCCATAGCCGTACTGCACGCGTCCGACCAGGGTGAAGCTGCGCTGCTGCCAGGAGCCGGCGGCGCCCAGCTGCAGCTGGCCATGGTCGTCGAACAACTCGGCGCTTTCGCCGATCTTGCGTAGCGACTCGCCATCGCGCAGCACGCTGCTGCGGCAGTAGCCGCAGATCGCCACCGCCGAGGCGGCGGACTGGAATTCCACCGGCGCGCCGCAATTGGGGCAAGGCGCCTGCCAGCGGCGTTGCGGCGCAGGAGGGCCCGGCGGCCCGGAGCCTGGGGTTTCGGCCATGGTGTGTGCGGAGCTGGTGCCGCGCTCAGCTCAGCTTCTTCAGCAGCTCCGCTTTCTTGGCCTCGAATTCGGCATCGTTGAGGATGCCCTTGGTCTTCAGATCGTGCAGCTTCTCGATGGTGGCGACGACATCGTCGGCCTTCACCGTCTCCGCCGCGCCACCGCTTCCGGCGGGAGCGCTGCCCAGCCCTTTCTGCAGGTTCTGCGCCAGCACCTGGCCCAGAGCCACGCCCGCGCCCAGGCCCACCGCGTCGCCGGCAATACCGCCGCCGCTACCCGCGCCCTCGGCCAGCTTCGGGATGGCCTGGCCGGTCTGGTACTGGATGAACTTGTTCATGTCGCCGACCATGCCCATGCCGATGCGCTGGTCGAGCACCTTCTGCAGCTCGTCCGGCAGCGACAGGCTCTGCACGGTGAAGCTGTCCAGCTTCAGGCCGAGGGCCTGGAACGAGGGCGCCAGCGCGTCCATCACCACCTTGGCGAACATGTTCTGGTTCGCCGCGAGGTCGAGGAAGGCGATGTTGGACGCGGCCACGCCGTTGGCGATCTGCTGCGCCACCAGGCCGCGCAGCTGGCCGTCGAGATCGGCCAGGCGGTAAACATCGCGAGTGCCGGAAATCTGGGCGTGGAACAGCTTGGGGTCGGCGATCTGGAACGCGTAGTTGCCGAAGGCGCGCACCCGCACCGCGCCGAACTCCTTGTCGCGCAGGGTCACCGGCTGCGCCGTGCCCCAGCGCTGGTCGAGGCGCTGGCGACTGCTGAAGAAATAGACGTCGCTCTTGAAGGGGGACTGGAACAGCTTGTCCCAGTTCATCAGGTTGGTCAGCAGCGGCAGCGTGTTGGTGCTCAGCTTGTAGCGGCCGGGACCGAAAGCGTCGGCGATGCGGCCCTCGTTGACGAACACCGCGAATTGCGACTCGCGCACGGTCAGCACCGCGCCGGTCTGGATCTCCCGGTCCTGCATCGGGTAGCGCCACGCCAGCACTTCATCGCCATCCTCCAGCCATTCGAGGACGTCGATGAATTGTTTCTTGATGAAGTCCATCAAAGCCATGGGGGGAGGTTCCGGAATGCGGCAGGCTGCCGCGAGGCGCATTGACGATAGCACAGGCGCCCCCGCCGTCCGACGACGGCGGATGCGGCATTACAGGGCAATTCAGGAGGTGGCCGGAAGGCCAAGCGCCGAGGCGACTTTTTCGACGGACTTGCTGTAGTTTTCGGGAACGAAGGCATCACGATCGCGCACCTGCGCATACAGCACGTCGACCGCGTGGCGCAGCTGCGGCGACACCATCTCGGCGCCGCGCTCGGACAGCGCGGTGGTCAGCACCGACACCGCCATGGCGGTCTGCTCGGCGTTGCTGAAATCGCCGATATGCGCACCGCGCGCCTCGCCGACGATGCTGCTCAGCAGCCGGTGCAGCTGTCGATCGTCGAGCGTACTGCTGCGCACCAGCGGCAGCACGCTGCCGTCGAGCGTCGCCAGCATCGCTTCTGCCCGCGTCCGCACTTCGGCCGGGCCGCGCTGGCTGGCCTGCTGCAGCGCCACCCACTGGTCGTGCCACTTGCGGCCGGCAGCGGCATCGGTGACCTGCAGCCAGCGGATCAGCATCACCAGCTGCGAGTCGGCCAGCGGTACCGCCCCATCCGGCAGGCCGCCGCTGCG
>CAYWPB010000180.1:0-7820 GCA_964458725.1 uncultured Nevskia sp.
CACCACGCACACCGCCTGCCTGTTGACCGCGAGCCCTGGGCGCTTCAACGGCAAGCTGGTCGCCAAGAAGCAGTTCTACGTCCCCCACAACAACTTCCGCGCCAACGACACGGCGCTGAAGCTCTCCGACATGATCAAGCCGGACACAGTCAATCCCGACTACCAGCGCTACGAGCTGCACCGCGTCTGGGTCGTCGAGGCCGAGCGCAAGCCGGACTTCCGCCACATCTACAAGCGCAAGGTGCTGTACGTCGACGAGGACAGCTGGTTGTCGCTGTGGTCGGAGGCCTACGACAACCGCGACCAGCTGTGGCGCACCTCGTTCATCGACTACAACTACTCCGCCGAGTGCGAGTGCTACCACCGCGGCGTCTCGGTCTACCACGACCTCACCGCCGGCGCCTACGAGGCCACCTACCTGGTCAACGAGTCCAGCGCCGCCAGCTGGTGGAAGCTCAACGACCCGGCCAACGTGCCGGACCTGTACAGCCCGAAGAACGCGGCCTCCGCCGGCCACTGAGCCGCGGACGCGACAAGAACAAAGGGAGAACACATGAACAAGCTAGCGGGTGGGGCGGGCGCGGCGCTCGCCGTGGTGCTGGCCGGGCCGGCGCAGGCCGGCGTGATCAGCCTCAGTGACGGCATCGACGCCGAATACAAGCTGACCATCAATTACAGCGCCTCGATGCGCCTGAAGGACCCCAGCGACAAGCTGATCAACGGGCCGGTGAACGCCACCACCAGCCTGCCTTCGACCATCAACTTCGACGACGGCGACCGCAACTTCAAATCCGGCAGCCTGATCAACAACCGCATCAGCGGCCTGGCCGAGCTGATCGTGCGCGGACCGAACTACGGCATCGCCGTCAGCGGCGACGGCTTCTACGACCAGGTCTACCACCACCCCAACGACAACGACTCGCCCGGCACCATCAACAAGACCGAGCCGCCGCCGCAGCGCTTTGCCGACGGCACCCGCTACTACGACGGCCAGCGCCTGCGCCTGCTCGACGCCTACGCCTATGGCAACTTCCGCTTCGGCCCGCACCAGGATGTGGACCTGCGCATCGGCCGCCAGGTGGTGGCCTGGGGCGAAGCGCTGTTCTTCTCCGGCATCGCCACCGCGCAGGCGCCGGCCGACGCCTCCAAGGCCTTCATCCCGGGCATCGAGACCAAGGACATCCTGCTGCCCAGCAACCAGGTGTCGCTGCGCATGGGCGTGACCGAGGACCTGACCCTGCTCGGCTACTACAAGCTCGAATACAAGCACACCGAGCTGAGCCCGGTCGGCGACTACTTCTCCACCACCGACGTGGTCGGGCCGGGCGCCGAGTTCATCTACCTCACGCAGAACCCGTTCTACAACCTGGCGCCGCTGCCGGCCCCGCTCAACATCCCGCTGGGCCAGCTGGTGCCGGGCACGCCGCAGATCTGGACCGCGACCCGCGGCCCCGACCTCAAGCCCAGCGATTACGGCCAGTATGGCGTTGGTTTGAACTATCAGCTGACGCCGCAGACCAGCTTCGGCGGCTACTACCTGCGTTACACCGATACCTCGCCGATGACCGTGCTCAACGAGGGCTACCAGGTGCTGCTCAATCCCCTGGGCGGGCTGGCGCAGCCGCTGCAGGGCATCCTGCAGCAGGTCGAAGCCGGCATCCTGGCGCCGACCGGGCAGCAACCGCCGCCGGTGAACCTGGCGCTGACCTCCCAGGCCATCGGCGTGCAGGTGCCGGTGTCCTACAACATCGCCTACCAGCAGGGCATCCACATGGGGGCGATGAGCTTCTCCACCCAGGCCTTCGGCGTCAGCTTCGCCGGCGAGGCGAGCTATCGCGACGGCATCGACCTGCTGGTCAACCCGGCGGCGCCTGCCGCCACCCGCGGCAAGACCACCCAGGCCGACTTCAGCGCCTTGCAGGTGCTGGGCCCGGGCTGGTTCTGGGACGATCTCAACCTGATCGGCGAATTCGGCTACATCCACATCAACAGCGTCACCCCGGTTGGCGGCATCACCGCGCTGTCCAACGGCTCCGGCTCGGCCAGCAAGAACGCCTGGGCCTACTCCTTCCTCGCCAGCTTCGACTGGAAGAACGTGTTCTCCGGCTGGGACATCACCGTGCCGCTGACCTTCCAGGGTATCGCCAAGGGCAGCCCGCCGCCGGGCACCTTCGGCGCGCTATGGGGCGAAGGCGACCAGCGCGCCTCGGCCGGGCTCAACTTCAGCTACCTGCAGCGTCTTGGCCTGGGCCTGACCTACAGCGCCTTCCTCGGCCGGCCGGACCTCGGCCAGCATCCGTACGCCGACCGCGATTATGTCGGCTTCAATGTGAAGTATCAGTTCTGAGCGCTTGCAAACCTGTAGGTCGACCTGAAGGCCGACCTACAGGTCCGGGCGACTGCCGCGCATGTAGTCCCGCGGACTGACCCCGACGATGCGGCGGAAGGTGTTGGTGAACTGGCTCTGGTCGTAGAAACCCAGGGCCAGCGCCAGCTCCGACAGCGGCTGGCCGCGGCGGCGCTCGAGCGCCAGCCGGGCGCGTGCCACACGCGCGTGCAGCAGGTACTGGTAGGGCGGCAGGCCGGTGCTGTTGCGGAAGCGGCGGCAGAAGCTGGCCACGCTCAGGCCCAGGGTTCCGGCCAGCTGTTCCAGGTCGGGCTTGCGGTCCAGGCGCGACTCGATCAGCTCCTGTACCCGCTGCAGCTCGCGCGGCGCCAGCTTCCACTCGCGCGACGCGCGTGGCGGGGGGCAGTTGCAGTAGGTGCGCAGGTAGTGCGAGGTGATGCCGCGAGCAATGTGGCCGCTGAACAGGCGGCCGGCCGGGGAGGGCGCGAGCAGATCCTGGTGCAGCGCCAGGATGCCGTACTTGATGCGGTCGTCCTCCATCACCGTCAGCTGGTGGTTGTTGGGGAAGACGATGTCGGAGCGGGTGAACTCGCGCAGCATCGAGGGGCCGACCTCGATCAGCATGCAGGTCTGGCGGCCGCGCCAGGAGCCATCCCACACCGTGCCGGGCGGGATGGTGGCGATGTCGGCGCCGCCGTGCAGGCGGTAGGGCGCGCCGCGGCTGGGGAAAACCTCGGTGTTGCCGTCGAGGGAGAACCAGAAGCACAGGCCGTTGCCGGCGGTGCTGTAGTGGGGGGTGAACTCGTCCAGTTCGAGCACCGCGCAGTGCAGGTCGCCGTCGGCAGACTCCCGCACCGTCTGAAACGGATTGGCGCCGCTCATGGCGCCGGCAGACACACGATTCTCACGATGCCGTCCTCCTCGGTACGTAGATGCGAGCTGCGTGTTCGCGGCGCTCTCGTCCGGCCTCCGGCGCCTGCATCCGTTCTAGCCCAATCGTGCCGGCCGCGCAACACGCGAGTTGACGAGCGCGGCAGTCGGTCGGGGCAGCGGCGCGGCAACGAGCATTTCCGGCGCAAACGGCGTAGGCTGCGCAGCTTGCCCATAGTTGCGGTGCGACGGTTTTGAAGCGGGACGACCAGGATTTCGACGACGGCTTGAGCGCGACCTTGCGCCGTGCCGGCTACGCCTTCGTGCCGGCGGCGCAGACCCGGGCCCTGGCCGCGCGGCTGGGCGAGCTGACGGACTGGGAGCGCTTTGCAGCGAGCTGGGACGATCTGCACCTGGACACCTACATGGCCGACGGCGGCCGCTACCGCAGGCGCCGTCACGCCGTGTTCCGCGTTGCCGCAGGCGGCGCCGTGGAACGGCTGCCGCACCAGCCGCATTACCAGGACGTGAACTACAACCCCTTGCATGGCGGCGTGCAGCGCTGGTTCGAGCCGGTGACCGCGGAGATCGGAACATCCGCCAGCTTGGCCAGCCTGCTGGCGCTGTGCCGCTCGGTGTTCGGCGCGCTGTCGCCGGCAGTGGGGCGGTGGAAGGTTGAGATGCATCAGTTCCGCATCGAGGCGCGTCCGGGAGAGGCCGGCCAGCCGACGCCGGAAGGGCCGCACCGCGACGGCGTCGACTACGTGCTGGTGCTGCTGGTGAACCGGCGCAACATCGAGCAGGGCACCACCGTGGTCTACGATCTGCAGCGGCGCGAGCTCGGCAGCTTCACCCTGACCCTGCCGTTCGACGCCGCCTTTGTCGAAGACGCCAGGGTCTACCACGGTGTCACCGCCGTCACGCCGCTGGACCCGGCGGCGCCGGCCTACCGCGACGTGCTGGTGCTGACTTTCCGCGCCGATTCATAAGTGACTCGTCATTCCCGCGGAGACGGGACAAATGCGTCTGGAACGTATTTGAGCGAGCGGAGCGAGGCCGAAGGCTTCGGCCCAGGGATGGGCCGAACAATCCAGTTCTGCCTTGTGCCGGAGTGCAAGGTCGGCGAAAACTGGGTCCCCGCCTGCGCGGGGACGACGATCAATAGCTTGTGCACTGCACGAAGGGAGCAGGCATGGCATCGATGTTTAACCTCGACGGCCGCGTGGCCCTGGTCACCGGTGCCAGCCGCGGCATTGGCCGCGCCATCGCCCGTCGCCTGGCGGCGCACGGCGCGGCGCTGGTGGTGAACTCCAGCGCGCGCTCGGAACAGGGGCTGGGGCAGACCTGCCAGCTGATCCGGGAGGCGGGCGGGCAGGCGGTGGCCCTCGTCGCCGATCTTGCCGACGAGACGGCGCGCGGCGAGCTGCTGGCGCGCGCGACGACGGTGCTCGGCCCGGTCGACGTTCTGGTCAACAACGCCGCCGGCATCAGCGCCTATGCGCCGCCGAGCCGGATCGACCTGCCAGCCCGCCGCGCCCTGTTCGAGCTGAACTTCCAGGCGCCGGTGGACCTGATCCAGCAGGTGCTGCCGGGCATGCGCGAGCGCGGCTGGGGGCGCATTCTCAACATCGGCAGCGAGACGGTGCGGCAGCCACCGATTCCGTACGCCGGCCCGGCCAAGCTGATCCATGGCCTCGCTGCCTACGGTGCGTCGAAGGCGGCATTGGAGCGATACACCCTGGGTCTGGCGGCGGAACTGCACGGCAGCGGTGTCCACGCCAACGTGCTGGCCCCGTACAAGATCGCCCTGACCGAAGGTGCGGAGGCAGTGGCCCGGCAGATGGCAGCGACGCATCCGGACTGGGTCGAGCCGCTGGAGATGATGGCCGAGGCGGCCTGGCTGCTGGTGGCCGGCGCGCACACCGGCCTTTCGGTCAACAGCCGCGAACTGCTGCAGCGCTTGCAGGCGCCCTTGCATGCCCTCGACGGGCAAACCGTGATCGGCGACGCCGCCACACTAGCCGACTTGCGCGGCTGAGCCTGCTTTCCGCAGGACGCGGCGAATTTCCGCCGTCGCGGTGGTGGCAAATACATACCGCCTGTCGGCCGGGACTAGGTGCGCCAGCGGCCTTAAGTCACTGGTAATCACGGCAAAGCCCGAACCCGCGCACTTACTTTCCCCTTACAAGGGGTCGTGGCGACGGCTCAGAGCCTGCCCCCGGGACGACACTTTTGCTAGCTTTCACCTCACGGAGCGGCGGCGCAGACCGCGGCCCGGGCCGGGGCGGGCGACGGGAAGAAAAAAATGATGACAAGGGGCTGTTCGTGCGGCAGGCCGGCCGGCGTTGCGGGAGCCTGGCCATGATTGCGGTGGTCCGCGCCACCGCCGACCTGCGTGACCGCTCGTTTCTCGCCACCACCCTGGGCAGCCTGCTCGGCGCGATCGAGCTGGCGCAGGATTGGCCCGATTTCTGCTCGCAACACGCCTTTGCATTGTCTTCTTCCATCTGCCTGGCCCTGGCGGCGATCCGCCTGGCGCAGCGGCGCCTGCTTGCGCCGGCCCTGATCTGCGACGGCCACTGGCTGGCCTACCGCTCGTGGCTGCTGGGCGCCCTGATCGACCTCGACGGCCTGGCCGAGGTCCACTCCCGTCGTTCCGCCGGGGACGGTCCGCCAGGCGAGATCACCCTGCGCACGCGCCAGCGCGAGCTGTATCGCTTGCAGCTGCGCCGCTGGCGCGGTGAGGACGTGCAAGGCCTGCTCGCGGCCCTGGTCGAAAACCACCCGCAGGTGCGGCTGGACCACGCCACCCGCCAGTGGCTGGAGCGGTCGCCGGGCTAGGGAGCCTCCAACCAATCCCAAGCCCTGCCGTTGCCCCCCGTTTTGCGCCAGGCAAGGCGCGAGCGACGATGTGTACTCGAAGTACATGAGGAGCTCGCAACGCGGCATGGCGCAAAACGGGGGGCAACCCTTCGGGCGGCTTGCCCTTTGACGCAGGGCGGCGTTGCTCGTCGCTCGTGTACTTCGAGTACACCACGCTCCTCGCGCCTTGCCCTGCGTCAAAGAGCAAACCGCGGCAGGGCTTGGGGTTAATCAGAGGCTCCCTAAGCCGGCTGATCCGGCTGGTTGCGCATCCAGTCTGCAGTCTGGAAGAACGCGGTCATCAAGCGCTGCCCCAGCGGCTCGGCCACGCCGGCATCGTTCAACGCCTGCCGCATGCAGCCCAGCCACTGGTCGCGCTCGCCACTGGCGATGGAAAACGGCAGGTGCCGGGCGCGCAGGCGCGGATGACCGAAGCGCTCGACGTAGTGGTCGGGGCCGCCCGACCAGCCGCACAGGAACCACCACAACTTGTCGCGCGAACCGGCGGTGCTGGGCGGGTGCAGGGCGCGGATGCCGGCGTACTCGGGCTGCTCCATGCGATCGTAAAAAGCGTCGACCAGGCGGCGCAGCGGAAGTTCGCCGCCGATGGCCTCGAAGACGGTAGTGGGTTGCGGGTCCATGCTCACAGCGGAAATCGTTGAAAGGCCGCAAGCCTAACCCATGACGGGCTAAGCTGTGCGCAATAAACGTATGGGGGAGTCATGCAGAAACAAGGCTGGCTGAGCCGCGCCGCGCTGCGCAGCTGCGCCTGGGCCGAGCGCTGGTTCCCGGACGCTTGGGCCTTCGCCGCGCTGGCGGTGATCCTGGTGGCTCTTGCGGCGATGGCGCGCGGCGCGGCGCCGCTGGCGGCGGCTCAGGCCTTCGGCGACGGCTTCTGGAGCCTGATCCCATTCACCATGCAGATGTGCTTCATCATCATCGGCGGCTACGTGGTGGCAGCCTCGCCGCCGGTGGCGCGGGCGATCGAGGCGCTGGCGCGGCTGCCGCGCAGCGGCCGCGGCGCGGTCTGCCTGGTGGCGCTGCTGGGCATGCTGGTATCGCTGCTGCACTGGGGCCTGAGCCTGATCTTCAGCGGCCTGCTGGTGCGGGCGCTGGCGCGGCGCGAGGAACTGCGCATGGACTACCGCGCCGCCGGCGCCGCCGCTTATCTCGGTTTGGGCGCGGTGTGGGCGCTGGGGCTGTCCTCCTCGGCAGCGCAGCTCCAAGCCAACCCGGCGAGCATGACGCCGGCGCTGCTGGCGATCACCGGCGTGATCCCGTTCGGCGAGACCATCCTCTTGTGGCAGTCGCTGCTGCTGACGGCCGTGCTGGTCGTGGTGTCGGTGGCGATCGCCTGGCTGTCGGCGCCGGCCGGCGCGCAGGCCCGCGCCGCCGCCGAGCTGGGCGTGGCGCTGCGCGACGCCGAGGCGTCGCTGCCGGCGCCAACGCGGCCCGGCGAATGGCTGGAATGGAGCCCGCTGCTGAGCCTGCTGCTGGCAGCGCTGGGCCTGGCCTGGCTGGCGCACGAGATCGCGGCCAAGGGCCTCACCAATGCGATCTCCGGCCTGAACACCTACAACTTCCTGTTCCTGACCCTGGGCCTGCTGCTGAACTGGCGGCCGCGCCGCTTCCTCGACGCGGTCAACCGCGCCGTGCCCAGCCCCGCCGGCGTTCTGATCCAGTTCCCGCTGTATGGCGGCCGCGCCGCGATCCCCACGGGCGCTAAAGGCGCCCGGGGGGG
>CAYWPB010000181.1:0-7811 GCA_964458725.1 uncultured Nevskia sp.
ACTTCTATCGGCGGTTCCTGAGGCCTGGCGCCGCCGAGCACCACTACGTGCAGGGCCTGCAGCAGATCCTCGGCATGGCGCAGCGCGACCAGGGCATCGCCACCCGCGGCCTCGAGACCGCTGCCAGCGAGCAGGCCCAGGAGGCCGGCGCCCTGGCCCAGGCGCAGCAGGCCAACGCCCAGGGCGCGGGGCAGCTGATCGGCCTCGCCGCCGCGCTCTAGGGGCCGACCATGACCTTCGCCATCGGCGGCAACTCCGGCATCGGCCGCACGCTCGATCCCGGCCGCTTCCTCACCTCCGACCCGTTCCAGCCCGATCCGCTGTCGATGCAGCTCGCCGCGCTGTCGCGCTACGAGTGGCAGCAGGCGGCATCGATGATGATCCCGGCGCAGAACCAACTGGTCCAGTACGCCGAGGATCCGAACTACGGTGCGCGCATGCGCGCCCAGGCGCAGACCGACGTCGGCAACGCCTTCGCCACCCAGGCCGGCGCGCGCCAGCGCCTGTTCGGCCTGATGGGCATCAACCCCACCCAGGCGCAGGCCGCTGCGCTCGGCAAGCAGAACGCGCTGGCCAAGGCGGCGAGCGAGGCTGGTGCCATGAACCAGGCGGGGGCGTTGGCCTACGCCACACAGCAGGGCGCCCTGCAAGGATTCGGCTGATGCCAGGACTGATCGAAAACTCGCTGGTCGGCATCGACCAGGCGTTTGAAACGCTCGGCGCCGCCGCCGAGCAGGCCAAGAACCAGTACCTCCAGGGTGCGGCGCAACAGGCCGGCATGCGGCAGAACCTGGACCGGCTCTTCCGTCCCGTCGGTACCCTGGTGGCGGGCGAGGTCGCCAATGTTTTCAAGTCCGGCAAGCCCGGGGGCGACCCGGATACGCCCGAGGCGCGCGCGCTGCGCGACCACCCGCAGATCCGCGATGCGGTGGCGCCGGGTCGCAGCAGCCTGCTCGGCTCCATCTTCCGGAGCGTCCATTCCGGTCTCACCGGCAGTCCGCCGCCATCGCAACCCACCGGTGTGGAGCAAATCTACTGATGAGTACCGCAAACGTGGGTGGCCTGGCCGCCGGCCTGGCCGAAGGGTATGCCGAGGGCGCGCGGCTCGCCGGGCAGCGCAAGGAGGCCGAGTTCTCGCGCCGGATGCGTGAGCGGCAGCAGGCCTTGGCCGAGCGCGAAGCGGGGGCGCGGCGGCTCAACGAGGAAGAGCAGCGCGAGGCCCACCGTGTCCTGTCGCTGCTCGGGCAGCACCAGCAGGAGCTGGCGCGCCGCATCCAGCTCGCCGGCAGGGTCGGCGACACCGCCCAGGCCGCCGCGCTCTATCGCCAGTTACAACCATTGCATGAGCGCAGCCAGGAACTGTTGCGGCATCTCGGTGGCGCGGAACTGAAGCAGTATGCCGACCAGGCCCGGCGCCTCAACGACGACCTGGTCGATCGCCGCAAGCACTTCGACGACCTCAGCCCGGAACAAGCCAACCAACTCGTGGTGTTCCATACCGGCCACCCGGTGGCGGACCTGCTCGACAGCCAGGCCGGACCGTCGAAAGTCGGGCGTGGCCTGGCGCAGTTCCGTGCCGGCCTCGATCACTTGCGTAGCGACGGCGGCCAGCAGCTGCTCGAGGGCGTCAACACCCTGTGGGGCCACGAGCTGGAAGGGCTGGTCGGCCAGCACGCCTGGGACGGCTCCACCGTCACCGGCGCCGAGTTCGCCGCGCCGGTGCCGCATCCGGGAAGCCCGCGCCACGTGCTGATGACGGCCAGGCTCACCACCCGCCGCGGCGATGGCGCCGTCGGCACTGCGTACGTTCCCGTGACCGCCGGGCACGGCCAGCTGCTGGCGCACCCGGAGCAGTCCGCCGATGCCGCGGTGAAGGCCCTGGGCGTCGACGATCTGCTGCATCGCTACCACGAGCTCGACACCCTGCACCGCGCGCTCAATACCGACCCGGCGATCCGCGACAAGCTGATCGACTCCTACCTGCAAGGCCACGACGACACCGGCCGCCGCATGCTCGACTGGATGCACGTGCTCGGCCGCGATCCGCGCGAATGGACGCCGAAGCTCGCGCCGGCCGAGCTCGACCTCGACGCCGCCATCGCGCCGCCGTCCGGGGCCAGAGACTACGGCCATCTGTGGGGAGGACAGCCCGATGCCTGAAGCGCAAAGTTGGGACCGCGTGCTGCAGTCGCCCGCCTACCAGGCGCTGCCGCGCGACGCGCAACTGGCGGCGAAGACGCAGTATTTCCACGACGTGCTGGCGCCGAAGCTCGGCAGCGATCCGCAGGCCCTGGGGCAGGCCTACACCCGGTTCATGGACTACCGGCCGATCCAGCTCGGCCAGGGCGAGACGATCAAGCGCACCGGCGAAGCCGGCGTGCGCGAAGGTGCCGCCGGCTTGTTGCGGACCCTCGGCGCCCTGGTCGAATACGCCGGCGAGCATCCCTCCGGCGAGATGGGCTTGCCGGCAGAGGCGTACCAGCCGGTCTACGGCGCGGGCGATCCGCTGTTCCGGTCGGCGGACCGCCAGACCGATCTGGCGCGCAAGGCGCGGCCCCAGCCCGGCGAGAAAGCGCCGTTGCTGGGGCAACTGGCCGGCGGTGCCACGGGCCTCCTCGCCGCGCCTTTCGCCGCCCAGCAGGCCGCTACCGACCAGCTGCGCCAGGGCGCCGGTACCGGCCGGGCGATCGCTGCAGCTGCTGCGGAAACTCCCGCCAGTGCCATCCAGCTTGCGGCCCCGGGGCTGGGTGGCCGGCTGGGTGGGCGGTTCGTCAATCAGCCTGGCTTGCGCCGCATCGGTGCCAAGGTGCTCGGCGGCGCCGCCGCCGATGTCGTGGCCGAGCCGCTGGCCACCGAGGTGCGCAACCAGGGCTTGCCGGAGGCGCAGCGGCAGCCGCCGCAAGTCACGCCTGAAGGCATCGGCCAGAGCGCCGTGTTCGGCCTGCTGGCGCGCGGTGCCAAGCCGGCTGCGGTACCAGTACCCGAGGGGCTGCCGAGTCTTGCCGACATCGAAGCTCGTGAAGGCAAGCCCGCGCACGTCGAGCCGTCCGGCCTGCTTCCGGAGGAGGGCGAGCCGGAGCAGGTTAAGGCACGGGGCTTGGAGGAACCAGGGATGCAGAGGCAGCCTGATCGAGTGCCCATATCAAAGGCTATGCAGGTCGACGCTCAGCAGCATGCAGCGCCGGTGGGGGGTAGCCCTCTTACACAAGCTCCGCTCTCACTCACTCATACGCCAACGACGAACACACTAAGCCAGATTCGTAGCATGCCGTTTCCGGAGCGTTGGAAGGCAGGTGAACAATACATCCAGGAACTGCATGGCTCAGCTGGCCAGCAGCATTTCCGTGTGCCGGACGGCGGGGCTATCAAGGGCAGCGGTGGACGCTTCGTTGATGCCGCTGTTTCAAAACCCCAGGGTGGTACATTAGCCAACGAAGTAAAGACATATAAGCAATGGGCCACCGTAAACGGTGTGCCGACTCAACGCACAGTTCCATTGAGCGATGCGATTCAACAGCAAGTATTCAAGGATGCTTGGCTAAAATCTAATCTCCCAGGCTATGATTCATGGTGGCATTTCCTAGATGCGCCTCCTTCTCCTGAGCTCGATCGGGCTTTATCCGATCGAGGAATTCCCTACGTGATTTACAAGTGAACGAGGGCAAAATGAAGGACCAAGACGCGGCGCTGCTTGATAAGCGGAGGGCAGCCTTCGAGGAATTTTATTCGAATCTCGCTCCTGCTCTGGTGGACTTCATCGACAAGATGGGGATCAAGCCGGCGCATCAGGTGCTCAAGCACGCTGTGCAGTACGCACGGTATCTGGAGCGCGCACTTGAACGACTGGAGGTGGTGGGAGAGGAAGACCGGATCTGGCTGCTGACTCGGCTCGGGTATTTCATTGGTGAGTATTTTGCACAGCAGCATGGCGGGTGCTGGTACCTCAATGAGGTGTCCGGATCCCGATATTTCGGCCGTTATGTCGTCGGGCGGTTTGCACGCCTCGGCAACGCCGGCCTGATGATCGATCCGTTTCAAGTTGCGCAGGTCTATGTCGATTCCCCTGTTCCGCGGCAGCTGGAAAGGCTGTTGGCGGAAGTTGAGGCCGAGCTGAGCGCGGGCGAGGCGGGTTAGGCGGGTTAGCGGACGACCCGCCGTTTCGCCGGTATGTCGGCTCGAAAAATAAAGGGGTGAACCTCCTGTTCGACAATGACCAGGCAGTGGATGTCCAGATCCACGTCCAACCGACGAAATTACATTCGGAATTTGCGGAGCCGCTGCCGTTCGGCTTGCAGAAAGGGATGAATCGACAGCAAGTCCACCAGTTGCTCGGAAAGCCCGAGGCAGCGGATGAGTTCGATAGCTGCTATCTCATTCAAGACCGCCGAGTCCAGTTGATTGTGGTCTTCGACGAGCGGGATGTTGTGCGTTATTTAAGCGTGGGGCTGCCGTTATAACCTCTTGAATCTCTGGTGGAGCAGGCCCGAAGTCCTGAACCGTCTCGGATTCAGAACCCCGCTTCAGGCGGGGTTTTTTATTGCCCCGGCTTCCTTGAACGGGAGAAAAATCCGATGCCTGAAGCGCAAAGTTGGGACCGCGTGCTGCAGTCGCCCGCCTACCAGGCGCTGCCGCGCGACGCGCAACTGGCGGCGAAGACGCAGTATTTCCACGACGTGCTGGCGCCGAAGCTCGGCAGCGATCCGCAGGCCCTGGGGCAGGCCTACACCCGGTTCATGGACTACCGGCCGATCCAGCTCGGCCAGGGCGAGACGATCAAGCGCACCGGCGAAGCCGGCGTGCGCGAAGGTGCCGCCGGCTTGTTGCGGACCCTCGGCGCCCTGGTCGAATACGCCGGCGAGCATCCCTCCGGCGAGATGGGCTTGCCGGCAGAGGCGTACCAGCCGGTCTACGGCGCGGGCGATCCGCTGTTCCGGTCGGCGGACCGCCAGACCGATCTGGCGCGCAAGGCGCGGCCCCAGCCCGGCGAGAAAGCGCCGTTGCTGGGGCAACTGGCCGGCGGTGCCACGGGCCTCCTCGCCGCGCCTTTCGCCGCCCAGCAGGCCGCTACCGACCAGCTGCGCCAGGGCGCCGGTACCGGCCGGGCGATCGCTGCAGCTGCTGCGGAAACTCCCGCCAGTGCCATCCAGCTTGCGGCCCCGGGGCTGGGTGGCCGGCTGGGTGGGCGGTTCGTCAATCAGCCTGGCTTGCGCCGCATCGGTGCCAAGGTGCTCGGCGGCGCCGCCGCCGATGTCGTGGCCGAGCCGCTGGCCACCGAGGTGCGCAACCAGGGCTTGCCGGAGGCGCAGCGGCAGCCGCCGCAAGTCACGCCTGAAGGCATCGGCCAGAGCGCCGTGTTCGGCCTGCTGGCGCGCGGTGCCAAGCCGGCTGCGGTACCAGTACCCGAGGGGCTGCCGAGTCTTGCCGACATCGAAGCTCGTGAAGGCAAGCCCGCGCACGTCGAGCCGTCCGGCCTGCTTCCGGAGGAGGGCGAGCCGGAGCAGGTTAAGGCACGGGGCTTGGAGGAACCAGGGATGCAGAGGCAGCCTGATCGAGTGCCCATATCAAAGGCTATGCAGGTCGACGCTCAGCAGCATGCAGCGCCGGTGGGGGGTAGCCCTCTTACACAAGCTCCGCTCTCACTCACTCATACGCCAACGACGAACACACTAAGCCAGATTCGTAGCATGCCGTTTCCGGAGCGTTGGAAGGCAGGTGAACAATACATCCAGGAACTGCATGGCTCAGCTGGCCAGCAGCATTTCCGTGTGCCGGACGGCGGGGCTATCAAGGGCAGCGGTGGACGCTTCGTTGATGCCGCTGTTTCAAAACCCCAGGGTGGTACATTAGCCAACGAAGTAAAGACATATAAGCAATGGGCCACCGTAAACGGTGTGCCGACTCAACGCACAGTTCCATTGAGCGATGCGATTCAACAGCAAGTATTCAAGGATGCTTGGCTAAAATCTAATCTCCCAGGCTATGATTCATGGTGGCATTTCCTAGATGCGCCTCCTTCTCCTGAGCTCGATCGGGCTTTATCCGATCGAGGAATTCCCTACGTGATTTACAAGTGAACGAGGGCAAAATGAAGGACCAAGACGCGGCGCTGCTTGATAAGCGGAGGGCAGCCTTCGAGGAATTTTATTCGAATCTCGCTCCTGCTCTGGTGGACTTCATCGACAAGATGGGGATCAAGCCGGCGCATCAGGTGCTCAAGCACGCTGTGCAGTACGCACGGTATCTGGAGCGCGCACTTGAACGACTGGAGGTGGTGGGAGAGGAAGACCGGATCTGGCTGCTGACTCGGCTCGGGTATTTCATTGGTGAGTATTTTGCACAGCAGCATGGCGGGTGCTGGTACCTCAATGAGGTGTCCGGATCCCGATATTTCGGCCGTTATGTCGTCGGGCGGTTTGCACGCCTCGGCAACGCCGGCCTGATGATCGATCCGTTTCAAGTTGCGCAGGTCTATGTCGATTCCCCTGTTCCGCGGCAGCTGGAAAGGCTGTTGGCGGAAGTTGAGGCCGAGCTGAGCGCGGGCGAGGCGGGGTAGGCGGGTTAGCGGACGACCCGGCGTTTCGCCGGTTTGTCGGCCCGAAAAATAAAGGGGGTAAATCTGCAACGGCCCGCCACCGGGATGGGGAAGAATGACCCCCCCTACGTACCGGTTCATCACCCGCCGCAGGCTGGCCGAGGCAGCCCGCAATAGTTTGCGCAGCTCCAGATTGGAAACAACCTGATTCGTCAACTCCAGAAGCAGTTTCAGCCGTTCCTGCGCCTGTTGCGAGACTGCGAAGTTAACGGCAGCGTCGATCGAGAGCGCCACCTGATCGGCGGCAAAAGAGAGGAATGCCACTTCTTCATTACAGTAGGCATTCCTCTGGGTGTTCCCTACTTCGAACACGCCCAGCCGCCGCTGACCTCTTACCAAGGGCAACATACACGTTGAGTTGATGCCCAGTCCGGTGATGAATACCTTCAGATGTGGAAAGCGTGCCTCTTTGCTCCAATCGGCGACCACTAGCGGCTGGCCGTCCTCATGGACCAACGAGCTCATCAGCTCAATTTCGTCGACTGGAAGGTCTGCCTCCGGAATCTGTCGCTTGGAGCCATGGATGTCGAACAGGCGCCACCCCGAGTTGCAGCTGCTGCCGCGATCGGATTCGAACATGCTGACGTGGAGATAGTCGAAGGAGATTGCACTGCGCAGCTCGCGCGCGAATACTTCCTCGCAGTTGCCGCAATCGCCGGATGAGGCAATGGCTTTGGAGGCGCGGAGAAGCGCCTCAAAGCGGGCGGCTTGCGTCGGAGACCCTGTTTGCAAGAGGGTACTCATCAATCGGGCCTGACACTTCCTTCAACGGCCGCAGGCGGCGAACAACACCACCACCCACAACTCGCCAGTGAAAAGGTGTCCTAGACGGTTACAAATCCTAGACTCTTACAGACTATGAGATGTGAGCAGATCGCAGAAGGGTTCGTTTTGATTTCGTAAATTATCGTCACTTGTCGAGAACGGTGTCGAAGCGCTCGACACCCCCTGGACTTCCTGCTCATTAATCCACCCAAAAATTTAGGGCATTCAATCACTTCTGCCAACTGTTTGCCACGCTCGACATTTGGCAATTGTCGTGCCTGATGACTAAGCAAGTTACAAAGCGCAAATTGCGTTTTCAGGGAAAGGACGGTTTTACCAATTATGTTGCGTAAAGTTATTTTGTTAGTCATCGCTGCATCGCTACTCACAGTGGGGGCGATGGCTCAGGAACAGCGCTCCGAAATCAGCCTGCAGGGCACGGGGTTTTATACGA
>CAYWPB010000182.1:0-3785 GCA_964458725.1 uncultured Nevskia sp.
CCCTGGGCCTGCCTGCCGGCCTGCCGCTGATCGCCGCGGCGGCCGACAAGGCCTGCGAGGTGCTGGGCAGCGGCGCGCTCGGCGACGACGTGGCGCAGCTGTCCTTCGGCACCACCGCCACCATCAACACCACCCAGCCGCGCTACGTCGAGGTGCAGCGGCTGCTGCCGGCTTATCCGGCGGCGCTGCCCGGCGCCTGGAACACCGAGATCCAGATCTACCGCGGCTTCTGGATGATCTCCTGGTTCAAGCGCGAGTTCGCCTACCGCGAGCAGCTCAAGGCGGCCGAGCTCGGCGTGCCGGTGGAGTCGCTGTTCGACGAGCTGGTCAAGCGGGTGCCGCCCGGCTCGATGGGCCTGACCCTGCAGCCCTACTGGTCTCCTGGTGTTACCGACCCCGGCCCGGAGGCCAAGGGCGCGGTGATCGGCTTCGGCGACGTGCACACGCGCGCCCACCTCTACCGCGCCATCCTCGAAGGCCTGGCCTACTCGCTGCGCGCCGGGCGCGAGCAGATCGAGCGCAAGCTCGGCCACCCGGTGCGGCGCATCATTGCCGCCGGCGGCGGCTCGCAGAGCGACGCGGCGATGCAGATCACCGCCGACGTCTTCGGCACGCCGATCGAGCGGCCGGAGCTGTACGAGACCTCGGCCCTGGGCGCCGCGATCAACCTCGCCGTGGGCCTGAATCTGTATTCCGACTACCCCCGCGCGGTGGCGGCGATGTGCCGCAGCGGCCAGACCTTCGTGCCCGACGCGGCGGCGCAGAAGACCTATGATGACCTGTATCGCGAGGTCTACAGCCGGCTGTATCCGCGACTGCGGCCGCTGTACCGGCGCATCCGCGCGATCACGGGCTATCCGGCGTGAAAGCAGTTGTTGGTTGTCAGTTGTTAGTTGTCAGTGAAATCCTCAATCGAGTAGCTTTGCATCCACTGACAACTAACAACTGATCACTGACAACTGCTTCAAGTGGAAAACTATTGGCATCTCGGCAGGTGGTTCCGCATCCCGGTGGCGATGCACTGGACCGTGCTGCTGGCCTTTCCCTGGCTGTGGGTGTGGTCGCAGAGCCTGGTCTTCGCCCTGATCGGCCTCGCGGCCTTCGCGCCGCTAAAGCTGGTGCACGAGTTCGGGCATGCCGCCATGGCGCGCTGGCGCGGGTTGACGGTGGACGGCGTCACCATCAACTTCCTGCACGGCGAGACTTCGCATTCCTATCCGCGCAACGAGCGCGACGACATCCTCATCGCTTGGTCGGGCGTGGGCGCGCAGGCGCTGGTGCTGCTGCTAGCCTGGGCCCTGGAGTTTGCCGTGGGTGAGGCGTCCAACCCCTGGCTGTTGATGGTCGCCGGGCCGGTGCTGACGGTGTGGACGACCTGGAACGCCTTCCTGATGATTGTCGCCCTGCTGCCGATCGGTCCGATGGACGGCCACCGCGCCTGGCGCCTGTTTCCGTACCTGCGCAAGTCGATGGAACGGCGTCGGCGCAGCGCCAAGGTGGTGAAGCTCGATCCGGCGAGGCGCCGCAAGCTGCAGCAGGATTCCGAGCAGATCGCCACCGACATCATCAGCAAGCTGGGCAAGAAGAAGTGAGCGTCGCCATCGCGCAATAGTTCAAGCCTATTTTCCCAATACAAAGAATTCATTTTCTTTGATCCCGCCCCCGGCGTAGGGTCGAGCCAGGCTGCGATACAAGCGGCATCGTGCAAAAACCCGCGGCATACGGATGTGCTTGCATAACAGGAGGAAGCGCAGATGTCTTTGAAAGGCAAGAAAACGGAAGAGAACCTGAAGGCCGCGTTCGCCGGCGAATCGCAGGCCAACCGCCGCTATCTCTACTTCGCCCAGAAGGCTGACGTCGAAGGCTACAACGACGTCGCCGCCGTGTTCCGCTCCACCGCGGAAGGCGAGACCGGCCACGCCCACGGCCACCTCGAATACCTCGAGGCCAGCGGCGACCCCGCCACCGGCCTGCCGATCGGCCACACCAAGGACAACCTCAAGGCGGCCATCGCCGGCGAGACCCACGAGTACACCGACATGTACCCGGGCATGGCGAAGACCGCGCGTGAGGAAGGCTTCGACGAGATCGCGGACTGGTTCGAGACGCTGGCCAAGGCCGAGCGCTCGCACGCCAACCGCTTCACCAAGGCCCTCGGCGAGCTGGGCTGAGCCAACGCACGGCGCCATCGCCCGAAGGGCGGTGGCGCCTCGCCGGAGCACCACGTGAGTGAACTGCCGCCGCAGGCGCGGTCCGCACCGTCCGCGCGCGCGGGCGAGGGCGGCCTGCGCGCGCCCACCCGCCATCCGCTGGAGTGGCGCGACGCCGCGTTCTGGGACGAATCCGCGCTGCACCAGGAACTGGAGCGGGTCTACGACATCTGCCACGGCTGCCGCCGCTGCGTCAGCTTGTGCCAGGCCTTTCCGACCCTGTTCGACCTGGTCGACAACTCCTCCACCATGGAAGTGGACGGCGTGGCCAAGTCCGACTACGGCAAGGTGGTCGAGCAGTGCTACCTGTGCGACCTGTGCTACCAGACCAAGTGCCCCTACGTGCCGCCGCACGAGTGGAACGTCGACTTCCCGCACCTGATGCTGCGGGCCAAGGCGCAGGAATTCCGCAAAGGCGCAGTGCCGGCCTCGCGCCAGCGCATGACCAACACCACCGCGCTGGGCAAGCTGGCCAGCATCCCGGTCGTCACCGAGATCGCCAACGCGGTGAACCGTAGTCCCACCACGCGCAAGCTGGTGAGCAAGCTGTTCGACGTGCATCCCGAAGCGCATCTGCCGGCCTTTCACAGCAGCACCGGCCGCCGCCGGGTGAAGAAGCTGGAGGCGCCAACCGTGGCGCCGCAGGCCGCCGGCAGCACCCGCGGCAAGGTCGCCGTGTTCGTCACCTGCTACGGCAACTACAACATGCCGCAGGTGGTGGAAGACCTGGTGCGGGTGCTGCGCCACAACAGTATCGAAGTGAAGCTGGTCGAGCGCGAACAGTGCTGCGGCATGCCCAAGCTGGAGCTGGGCGATCTGGAGTCGGTGGACCGCTACAAGCAGGCCAACCTGCCGGTGCTGGCGCAGGCGGTGGCGGAAGGCTGGGACCTGATGGCGCCGATCCCGTCCTGCGTGCTGATGTTCCGGCAGGAGATTCCGCTGATGTACCCGGAGGATGCGCAGGTGCAGGCGGTGAAGCGCGCCATCTTCGATCCTTTCGAATACCTGATGCAGCGGCACAAGTCCGGCCTGCTGCGCACCGAGTTCAGCAAGCCGCTGGGCAAGGTGGCCTACCACGCGCCCTGCCACCAGAGGGTGCAGAACATCGGCCCCAAGACCAAGGAGCTGCTGGCCCTGATCCCCGGCACCGAGCTGGAAACCATCGAGCGCTGCTCCGGGCACGACGGCAGCTATGGCCTGCGCCGCGACACCTATGAGCTGTCGATGAAGATCGTGCGGCCGGTGTCTTCGCGCGCCGACAAGTTCGCGCCGGACGTGGTCTCCAGCGACTGCCCCATGGCCGCCGAGCACATCGCCCACGGCATGAAGGAACGCCGCGAGCCGGTTCATCCGATCTCCCTGCTGCCGCAGGCCTATGGGCCTGCCGATGCGCCGCAGCTTCTCTCGGTCGAGGAGGGCGTGGGCAAGATGCGTGCAGCGCTGGAGGCGCGCCGCGATCCCGACCTCGTCATTGCAGGGCGAACCAGCGCCGTCGCCATCACCGGCCTGGATGATGCGATTGCACGTGTACGGGCCTACGAGGCGGCCGGGGTCGATGCGATGTTCCTGGTCGGG
>CAYWPB010000182.1:3795-7805 GCA_964458725.1 uncultured Nevskia sp.
GGGGCCCGCGGGCCGGGGACTCCGATCTCGTTGTTCCGGAAGGCCTATGGGTTCTGATGCGCGGTTTCCATCCCCTCTCCCTCCGGGAGAGGGACAGGGTGAGGGGCGCACTCGCCAATGCAGTGCGGCCTTTTTGAAGTGGTGCCCCTCACCCCAACCCCTCTCCCGGAGGGAGAGGGGCTCAGGGAATTCGCAATGAATAAACTCACCGCCGCCGACCTGATGAAGCTGGAGGAGTACGCCGAGCAGCGCACGGCGTTCCGCGCCCGGGTGCTGGAGCACAAGAAGCCGCGCAAGCTGCACCTGGGGTCGCACCTGACCCTGCTGTTCGAGGACCGCCTGACCGTCCAGTACCAGGTGCAGGAGATGCTGCGGATCGAGCGCATCTTCGAGCGCCGCGCGATCGAGGAGGAGCTGGAGGCCTACAACCCGCTGATCCCCGATGGCTCGAACTGGAAGGCCAGCTGCCTGATCGAGTACGAGGACCCGGCCGAGCGCGCGCGCCGGCTGGTGGAGCTGAAGGGTATCGAGGACCGCATCTGGGTGCAGGTGGGCGAGGAGCCGCGCATTCACGCCATCGCCGACGAGGACCTCGACCGCGAGAACGAAACCAAGACCTCGGCCGTGCATTTCCTGCGTTTCGAGCTGGACGCCGCCTCGGCGCAGGCCGCCCGAGCTGGCGCCGCGCTGTGCTTCGGCGTGGACCACCCGGCTTATCGCGAGACGGTGGAAGTGTCCGAGGCCACGCGCAGTACCCTGGCGGCCGACCTCGCCTAGCCGTCGTAGGGCGGGCCGCGCCCGCCGCGGTCGCGGCATTGAAACCACGGCGGCCATGGGCCGCCCTACATTGCCGGGTAGGGCGCCACGCCGCTGGCGCCGCTAAGCTGGTGCCTTACCTTGGGGAGTTCACCATGCTCGGACTGTGGAGCGCCTGGAGCCAGATTTACCTGCTGACGCTTTGCGCCGTCACCACCCTGGTATTCGCCTTGCCGATCTTCCTGGTGCCTCTGGCCTGGGCGCGCCGCTTCGGCTGGCGCATCCCGCAGGACACCGATCTGGCCGTGTACTTCGGCCGTTGCCTCGGCGCCTTCATCCTGATTGTCGAGGCCCTGATGCTGCGTGCCGGGCTCAACGGCACCGGCCTGGTGTTCACCTTCCAGGTGCTGCTGGGGGTGGCGGCGCTGATGGTGCTGGTGCACATCTGGGGCGCGGTGCTGCGGATCCAGCCGCTGAGCGAGACCTTGGAGATCGGCATGTACTCCGGCATGTTCCTGCTCACCGTGCTGTTCTATCCGGTGGGCGCGGGCTGAGCCACGCCATGCTTCCCTCTGTATCCCCCATGCATCCCCGTGCGGAGACAGGGATGCACGGGGCACATGGGATGCATGAGAGGCAGCCGGGGCCGACGACCGCTTTGGAGTAGGCTAGAACCCTGGGGCATGCGGCGTTCGGGGACATGCGATTCTTCAATAAAGCCGTTTTGATCGTGGCCGGCAGCCTGAGCTGCGGAGCCGCCCACGCGCTGACTGTGACGCGCGGCGACCTCGAGGAAATGGTCGCCGAACTCGTCTCATCGCCGGGTGACGGCGGTACCAACCAGCTGGCGAGCCGGATCTGCGGCATCCCGGTTGCGGCAATGGGCGCGCCCGGCTCATCCACCGCCGGCGGGCGCCCCAGGATCACGATCCAGTCCCTGCTGCCGGTCTTTCCCGCCGAAGGTTCGGCGACCGTGCGCCTGGCCGGAGTCGGGGTGAGCGATCTGACCGGGCGGACCATCACCGGTCCTTGCGAGGGCACCCTCAAATTCAAGTATCGCTTCACCGAAGCGTGGAACGGCGTCTCGATGGAACGGGATTCACGGTTCACCGAGGGGCCCACGCTGCTGGGGCCCGACGGCGCGCCGCTCGCCCTGCCAGGCCCGAAGCCGGGATCCGGCACGCTCGCGATCACTTCGGACACGTCCTGCACCGCGCGGGTCGACGGCGTCCTGACGCAGGTCCTGCCTCCTCATGGGGCGTTCACGGTCGAAGCGACGCCGGGCGAGCGGCTCATCACTTGCGACAGCCGCAGGGTCAACGGCGTGAGGGTGTCGGAGAAGCGCAAGCTCGAGGCCGGTGCCAGGCTGGAGGTGGCACTGTCGCTGGAAGCGCTGGAGAAGGCGTCGTTGGCTTCGCGCAAACCAGCCGCGGCTGCCCAAGCCGCCGACGCGCTGATCGATCGCGGCGACGGCGTGCTCGAACAGGTCAGCTCGGGCCTGCGGTGGACCCGGCGCGACAACGCGGGCGACGTTGGCTGGGACGCAGCGCGTCAGTACTGCGACACGCTCAAGACCTCGGGCGGCGGTTGGCGCCTTCCCAGCGAACCGGAATTGCAGAGCCTCTACAGCGATACCGCCAGCGTGGCGAAAGCCATTCCCTGCGGCGACCACACCTGCTCGGCGGCCCCGTTCCAGCTATCGAGCTGGTGGTTCTGGACCGCGGAGCGCAGCGATGCCCAGACCGCCTGGATCTTCCTGTTCTCGTTCGAGTACGGCCTGACCAGCCGCTATCCCGCTGGTGCCTCCGGCGGCAGCCGCGCCTTGTGCGTGCGCACCGCGCGGGCCGAAGAAGCCGATACCGCGGAGGCGCGGGCCCGGCTGGCCAGCGAGGCGGCCAGCCGCAGGCCGGTGGTCGAAGGCAAGGAGATCGATCGCGGTGGCGGCGTGCTCGAACAGGTGAGTTCGGGGCTGCTGTGGACCCAGCGCGACAATGGCGCCGACCTGACCCGCGACCGGGCACGGCAATACTGCGAACAGCTGCCGCTCTCCGGCGGTGGCTGGCGCCTGCCCAGCAGCCGCGACCTGCAGAATCTTTTCCTCGATGCGGTCGGCACCAAGGCTGTCCCCTGTGGGGACTATTCCTGCGGCGTTCCCACCGGATTTTCATTCAGCACGTATGGCTTCTGGGCCGGCGACGTCAATGCTTCCGGGGAAGAGCCGTTCGTCAACTTCCAGAACGGTTATGGAGGCGAAGCCCCGGCCGGCTTTTCGTACCACATCCGGGCGCTGTGCGTCCGGAATCCTTGAGCGAACCAGCCTGACGCTACTGAGCCAAGACATTTCTACCCATGTATCCCATGCGTCCCGTGCACAGACAGGGACGCATGAGGGATACATGAGGGCAGGCGTGCCCCACGCCTAATCGTCGATGAGGTCCTGCAGACCCTGCTTCCGGAGCTTCTCCAGATTCTCCAGCATCCCTTTGACCACCTCGGGGGCGCTCGGCTCCCAGTCCTGGAACTCGGCAAGGATGCGGAGCGGATGGACGCTGCGGTACGACTTGGTGGGGTTCCCCGGAAAGCGCTTGTTGGTCACGTTCGGGTCGTCCTCGAAGGGGCCTGTGGGCTCCACCAGATAGACGTGCCCCGGAGGCTCGGCTCCGGTCAAGGCCACTGCGAGTTCCGCCGCCAGGCCCGCGGCAGGCGCGGGCAGCGCGGTGAAGTAGATGTTGTTGGAGACCCGGCCCTTCTGATAGTTTGACTCGAAGCCGGGGCTCAGCAGCGTGCCGGGCTCCAGCTTCACCGCGGTACCGTGATAGAACGGGCCGCTGATGTGGGCGCAGCTTTCGTAGGTGCAGGGTATCCAGTCGAGGTCCGGCTCGATCTTCATGGGTGATGCGCCTCCTTCATCGAATGCGATTCCGGTGTTGCTGCTTCTCGCGGCCGATTCATCCGCCAAGTCCTCTCTCGTTCGCTACTAACAGTAATACCACCGTTGCGAGTCATCCCCGCAGCAGCGAGCGGATCTGCCCGATGAACAACGCCGCCCAGGCGATCAGCCCCAAACCGAGGAAGATCACCGGCAGCGCGCCAAGGAAGTCGATCTGCATCGCCTCGCTCATGCGCTGCGTGCTGGCGGCATACATGCCCAGTGGGAACGCGGCGCCCCAGTAGAGCGGGTCGTAGCGCAGCGGGAAGCGCCGGACGACGTGGCGCCAGACCGCCAGGATCAGCAGCATCGGGATCCACCAGGT
>CAYWPB010000183.1:0-7791 GCA_964458725.1 uncultured Nevskia sp.
ACGACTGGACCGGCTGGGCCACGCTGACGCAGAAGCTGGGCGGCAAGGTGCAGCTCGTCGGCGACGACCTGTTCGTCACCAACACCAAGATCCTGGCCGAGGGCATCCTCAAGGGCATCGCCAACTCGATCCTGATCAAGCCGAACCAGATCGGCACCCTCAGCGAGACGCTGGAGGCGATCCGCATGGCGACCGACGCCGGCTACTCGGCAGTGGTCTCGCACCGCTCCGGCGAAACCGAGGACGCCACCATCGCCGATATCGCCGTGGGCACCGCCGCGACGCAGATCAAGACCGGCTCGCTGTGCCGGTCCGACCGCATGGCCAAGTACAACCAGCTGCTGCGCATCGAGCGCGCGCTGGGCAAGCGCGCGCGCTATCCGGGCGCGGCCGCGTTCCCGATCGGGCTCGCTTGAGAAGGCGCCTCGCCCTCGCGGTTCTGTGCCTGGTACTGGCGGGATTGCAGTACCGGTTCTGGATCGCCGACGGCGGGGTGCTCGATTCGCGGCGCCTGCAGAAGGCGGTGGACGAGCAGGCCGCGTCCAACACCCAGCTGCAGCGGCGCAACGCCGTGCTGGACGCCGAGGTAGCAGATCTGCGCAACGGCGGCGCGGCCATCGAGGCCCACGCCCGCAGCGAGCTGGGCATGGTCCGCAAGGGCGAGAGCTTCTACCTGGTGGTCAGCGCCAACCCGCAACAGTGACCAAGGTCCCCCGCTATTGGGCCGTAGTGGCGTCCGCCGGCGGCGGCGCGCGCATGGGGCTGGGCCGGCCCAAGCAGTACCTGCCGCTGCGCGGCCGTGCCCTGCTGGAGTGGAGCCTGGCGCCGTTCCTCGACGCCGGCTGGATCGACGGTGTGATGCTGGTGCTGCCCAAGGGCGACACCGACTTCGCCCGCCTGCCGATCGCCGGCCATCCCAAGATTTTCACCATCACCGGCGGCGCCGCGCGCGCCGATTCGGTGCTCGCCGGCCTGCAGGCGGTGAGCGAGCGCAGCGCCGCGCTGGAGGTGCCGGTCTACGTGCTGGTGCACGACGCGGCGCGGCCCTGCCTGACGGTGGACGACGTCGAGAATCTGCGCGACGAGGCCAGCGACGAGGACGGCGGCCTGCTGGCCGTGCCGGTCACCGACGTGCTGAAGCAGGAGGAGAAGGAGCATTCGGTCCGCACCGCCGGCCATGCCGACCTGTGGCGCGCGCAGACGCCGCAGCTGTTCCGCCTCGACCTGCTGCGTGGCGCGCTGGAAAAGGCCCTCGCCGGCGGCAAGGCACTGGGCGACGAGGCCGCGGCGATGGAACTGGCCGGCTTCAAGCCGCTGCTGGTACGCGGCCGCGAAAGCAATCTCAAGGTGACCTACCCGGAAGATCTGCCGCTGGCCGAATTCTGGTTGTCGCGGCAGGAGTACGCGCGCTGATCTGCGGTTGAACTCAGGATTGATCCGGTGGGGGCTGGATTGCAGGAAGCATCCTACAAATACTGGGCGTTCATCTCCTACAGCCACCGCGACCAGGCCTGGGCCGAATGGCTGCACCGCGCCCTGGAAACCTACCGCGTGCCGCGCCGCCTGGCTGGCCGGCAGTCGGCGGACGGGGCGCTGCCGCGGCGCCTGTTCCCGGTGTTCCGCGACCAGGAGGAGCTGCCCAGCTCGCCCAACCTGAGCGGCGCCATCGACCGCGCGCTGCAGCAGTCGCGCACCCTGATCGTCATTGCCTCGCCCTACGCGGCCGTGTCCAAGTGGGTGGACCAGGAGATCGCGCGCTTCCGCGCCCTCGGCCGCGGCGACCGCATCCTGTGCCTGATCGTCGACGGCGAGCCGCACGCCGCCTTGCAGCCGGGCAGCGGCCTGCTCGAGTGCTTCCCGCCCGCGTTGCGCGCCGCGGACGGGATCGAACCGATCGCCGCCGACCTGCGTCCGGGCAAGGACGGCAAGGCGGCCGCCAAACTCAAGCTGATCGCCGGCCTGCTCGGCGTCGGCCTCGACGAATTGCGGCGGCGCGAGCTGCGGCGGCGCCGGCTGCGTCGCCTGGGGCTGGCGGCGCTGAGCCTGGCGGCGGCCGTGGTGCTCGGAGGGCTGTGGCAGTTGCAGCAGCGCGAGAAGCGCGAGGCTCTGGCGCAACAGGCACTGCACACGCACATAGAAGCCGTCTACGAGAAGGGACGGCAGGAGCTGATCGCGCACAACCAGGCGCGTGCCGCGGTCTACCTCAACGAGGCCTACCGTCTCGGCGTGGATACGCCGGCGCTGCGTTTCATGCTGGCGCGCGCCATGCGCATCGTCGACGCCCAGCGTCTGGCGTTCCAGACGGGCTCGCCGGTGGTAGCGGTGCGCTTCAGCCCGGACTCGAAGCTGCTGGTGACCACCGGCGCGGACAATGTGGCCCGCGTCTGGAGCGCTTCGTCCGCGCAGAAGCGCTTCGAGTTCCCGGTGCCCGGCAGCGGCAGCAGCACGCTGCCCAGGTTCAGCCGCGACAGCCGCCTGCTATTCCTCTCCCGGGTCGCCGACGGCGCTTCGCACGGCCTGCTGGAGGTCTGGGACGTGGCCGGCGGCACGCAGCTCGCCAGCCTGCAGACTGCGCCGGACCGCGCCCATGCCTTCAACCCGTTCGACAGTGGCGGGCGTCATGTTGCCCTCGTCACGCCGGAGCGCGAGGCGCAGATCATCGACCTCGCAAGCGGTGCCGTGGTCCGGAAGATTCCGGGGCACTACAGCGTGGCGGGCTTCAGCCGCGACGGCCTGCGCTTCCTCACCGGCGACGAGGACGGCCTGATCACGGTCTGGGACGGCACCGGGCAGCGTCGCATCCGCGCTCTACGGGGGCTGGCCAGCCCGGTGTTCGGGCTCGATGACAGCGACGACGGCAGGCTGGTGGCGGCCTCCGCGCGCAACGGCGCGGTTCGCGTCTGGCGCGCCGCCGACGGCCAGGTGCAGATGGCCGAGGGCCACCCATCGCCGAATCCGGGACTGATCTTCAACGTCGACGGCACGCGCCTGCTGACCAAGGCCAGCGACGGCGCGCGTCTGTGGGATACCGGCAGCGGCCAGCTGGTCTACGTGCAGCAGTTCGCCGGCGCCGCCGGCAACCGCTTCGATATCAGCTCCAACGGCCGCTGGGTGATGAGCGCCAGCAGCTCGCGCCTGGCGATGGAGGATGCCCGCTCGGGCTTCGAGCTGTTCACCCTCGACGGCCACAGCGGCGTGCCCGAAGCGCGCGATATCAGCGAAGACGACCGCATCCTGGCGACCGGCGGCCCCGACGGCAGGCTGGTGTTGTGGAACATGCCGGCGATCCCCGATCTCGAACTGCTGCATGCCGTCGATCCGGTGGGTTGGGCCGGCGAGACCAAGCCGCCGCCGGTGGCCGCGGCCTTCAGCCATTCCGGAAAATGGGTCGCCACCGGGGCCGGCGATGGTTTGTTGCGGCTTTGGGACGCGCAGACCGGCCGGATGCTGCACAGCATCGAAGCCGATCCGCGCGCAGTCGATGCACTGGCCTTCAGCCGCAACGATGCGCTGGTGCTGAGCGGCGGTTATGCCGATGGCATCAAGATCTGGGATGCCGCCAGCGGAGCACTCCGCAAGCGGCTGGACTGCGGCGGCAAGCGGGTCCTGTCGGTCGCCGTCAACCGCGACGGCTCGGTCGTGGCGGCGGCGATCCTGGGCGGCGTGACGCGCCTGTGGGACACGGCCAGCGGCGAGGTTCTGACATCGATCGAGCGCGACGAGGCACGCTCCGGCGTATTCAGCCCGGATGGGCGCGCTTACCTGATCGGCTCGAGTCAGCAGGTGCGGCTATGGGGGCTGGAGCAGAAGCGCTACATCTGGTCGGCAGCGCTGAAGACACCCAAAGCCGAGGTGAGCGCCGTCGATTTCAGCCAGGATGGCAAAACCGTGCTGGTCGCCCAGTATGGCCAGGATGCCTTGCTGCTGGACGCGGCCGACGGCCGCAGCCTGGGTCAGTTGCATGACCGTTCCGCCGGCCGCTTCGCCTCGGCGCGCCTGGCTCCCGCGGAGCCGCTCGCGGCGTTCGGCGACCAGAACGGCAGCACGGTGCTGTGGCATCCCGGCAGCGGCGGCTACGAGGTGCTGACCGGTCATGCCGGCGGCGTCCTGGCGACCGAGTTTTCCCCCGACGGCGCTTTCCTGCTGACGGCAGGCGCCGATGCCTCGGCGAAGCTGTGGGACGTACGGCGCGGGGAATTGCTCGACACCGTGGCCGAGCATCCGAGCCAGATGCCGGAGGTGCCCTACCAGGCGGCGGACTTCAGCCCGGACGGGCACTGGCTCCTGACCGGCTCCACCGATGGCACCTTCAGGCTGTGGCGGCTCGACCAGGAGTCCCGCAGCCCGGCGCAGCTGGCCGAAGCGCTGAAGTGCCGCGTGCCGTGGCGTCTGGAGGAGGAGAGCCTGCTTCCCTACGCCGCGGACGCGGCTGCCTGTGCCACTGGTGAACTCAGGCCTTGAACTGAAGCCGGCGCGTATCGCTCTTCAGCCAGCTTTTCGCCAGCGAAACGGTGCAGCAGAGCAGGGCGGCCAGGATCACGATCTCGAAGCGCGTCTGACCGTCCTTGCCGTCATCACCGCAAGCGGTGAGCAGGAACGGCGTCATGGCCAGGGCGGTGGTGGACAGGCTGCGACGGATCGAAGTGAGCATTGCTGGTTCCCCAAGAAAGTGCCCGTACCCCAATGTACGGTTGCACGGAAGCTACAGGCCCCGGCGCCTATCGTCTACCGCGGCGCGGGTCCTGTCTGTGACGCGCGTAGCAGAACATAGACAGCGCCGGTGCCGCCGTCGTGTGGCCGCGCCGAGCAGAAGGCCAGCACGTCCTTGCGCCGCCGCAGCCAGCTGCCGAGCAGGGCCTTGATCACCGGGCCGCTGTTGGGCGAGCCGCGGCCCTTGCCGTGGATGATGCGCACCGCCCGGACGTCGCGGTCCAGGCAATCGGCCAGGAACGCCGCCACCTGCTGCCGGGCGGCCTCGCGGTTGAGGCCGTGCAGGTCGAGCTCGGCGCGGATGTGGTAGCCGCCGCGGCGCAGCCGGCGCCAGACCGAGTCCTGGATGCCTTCGCCGCGATAGGTAAGGGTGTCGCCGTTCTCGATGTCCTCGGGGTCGAGGGTGTCGTCCATCATCTCCACCAGCACCGCCTGCTCGTCGGCTTCGGTGCTGCGCGGGCGCGCGCTCGGGCGGCGGCGCTCGGGGGCCAGATGGTTCGAGTCGGCCCGCGGCTTGACCCCGCTCATGGCCTGGCGGAAATCGAGGTCTTCCGCCGCGCCGGCGGCCTGGTCCGATGAGCCGGCGCCCTGTTTCTGGTCAGCGTTGCGCTGCATGCGGACATCATAGCCCACCCCGGTTAAACTACTGACATTCCCGGTTTTTAAGCCAATGCGCATACTCCTCTCCAACGACGACGGCTGCACGGCCCCGGGCTTGCGCTGCCTGGCCGAGCACCTGCGGCCGGTGCACCAGCTCGAGATCGTGGCGCCGGACCGCAACCGCAGCGGCGCCAGCAACTCCCTGACCATCCTCAGCCCGATCCGGGTGCAGAAGCACGACGACGGCACCTATTGCGTCGACGGCACGCCGACCGACTGCGTCCACCTGGCGCTGACCGGCTTCCTCAAGGAGACGCCGGACATGGTGGTGTCCGGCATCAACGCCGGCGCCAACCTCGGCGACGACACCTTGTACTCCGGCACCGTGGCCGCGGCGATGGAAGGCCGCCACCTCGGCTACTCGGCCATTGCCGTTTCCTGCGCCGGGGTTAGCCCCAAGCACTACGACACCGCGGCACGCATCACGCTGCGTCTGATCGAGCGCTTGCAGCGGGAGCCGCTGCCGGGCAACACCATCCTCAACGTCAACGTGCCCGACGTGCCGTACGCCGATTTGCAGGGCATCGAGGTCACCCGCCTCGGCAACCGCCACCAGTCCGAGCCGGTGATCGAGTCGCGCGACCCGCGCGGCCGCCGCATCTACTGGGTCGGCGCCGCCGGCGCCGGCCAGGACAGCGGCCCGGGCACCGACTTCCATGCGGTGCAGCACAACCGGGTGTCGATCACGCCGCTGCTGGTCGACCTGACGCGCTACAGCGCGCTGGAGCAACTCACCTCATGGGCTGCGCAGCTTTGAACGGCTTCATGAAGTCCAACCACCCGCACAGCCTCGGCCTCGGTCTCACCTCTCCGGCCAGCCGGGCGCGCCTGATCGCCGAGCTGCGGCGCGAAGGCATCAACGACGAGCGCGTGCTCGAGGTGCTGGGCAAGCTGCCGCGCCACGAGTTCGTCGAGGAAGCCTGGCGCGGCGAGGCCTACAAGAACAAGCCGTTGCCGATCGGCCTGTCGCAGACCATTTCGCAGCCCTACATCGTGGCGCTGATGACCCAGCTGCTGCTGGAGCCGGCGCCTGGCGGGACGCCGCGCAAGAAGGTGCTGGAGATCGGCACCGGCAGCGGCTACCAGACCGCGGTGCTGGCCGAGCTGGTACAGAACGTGTTCTCGGTGGAGCGGATCAAGGCTTTGTCGGAGCAGGCGCGGGCGCGGCTGCGCGGCCTGGGCTACCGCAACATCCATTGCGGCTACAGCGACGGCCGCGCCGGCTGGGGGTCGCACGCCCCCTACGACGGGATCCTCGTACCCGCCCCCGCAACCGAGGTGCCGAAGGCCCTGCTGGAACAGCTCGAGCGCGGCGGACGCCTGGTGATCCCGGTCGGGCCGCCGGCACACCAGACGCTCAAGGTGATCGACCGCGTCATGGCCAACCGCTGGCAGACGCGCGAGGTGGCCGGCGTCAGCTTTGTTCCCCTATTGGAAGGAAGAGTCTGAATGCAGGCATTCCAGGAATGGCTGGGCCAGCTCTACGCGCACCTCGGCTATCCCCACATCATCCTGCTGATGACCCTGGAATCCAGCCTGTTCCCGGTGCCCTCGGAACTGGTGATGATCCCGGCCGGCTATCTGGCGCACCAGGGCCAGCTCGATCCGGCGCTGGCGGTGGCCTGCGGCGCGCTCGGCTCGATCCTCGGCGCCGGCGTGAACTACCTGCTCGGCCGCACCCTGGGGCGCGCCGTCCTGCTGCGCTACGGCCGCTACCTGCTGATCAACGAGGCCAAGTACCACGAGGCCGAGAAGCTGTTCCTGCGCAACGCGCGGCTGGCGACCTTCCTCGGCCGCTTCCTGCCGGTGATCCGCCACCTGATCTCGCTGCCGGCCGGCGTGTTCGGCATGTCGCCGCTGCCGTTCGTGCTGCTCACCGGCCTGGGTTCGGCGCTGTGGTGCGCGGTGCTGGTCGGCGCCGGTTACTTCTTCGGCGAGCCGGCGGTGAACTTCGTCCGCCAGTACACGCATGAGCTGGGCTATGTCTGCGTGGGGGTGTTGGCACTGGGTCTGGGCTGGTTCCTGTTGCGGCGGCGGTAAGGCTCAACCATTATTGGTCATGCACTGGCGACAGCTTGCGCTCATGGCCATCCTGACGGTCCTCACCGCGGCCTGCGGCTCCCGCAGCATTCACGAGCAGAGCGTGCGGCGCAGCTCTCCGGCGTCCCAGACCGCCATGCGGCCGGCGGCGGGGCCCGGCCAGTACACAGTGCAGCGCGGCGACACCCTCTATTCCATCGCTTTCCGCAACCAGCTCGACTACCACGACCTGGCCGACTGGAACGGCATCGGCCGCGGCTACACTATCTATCCCGGTCGTGTGCTGCGCCTGACCCCGCCAGGCAGCCCGGTGCTGCCGCCGCCGGTGCGCGAAACCGAAAGCTCGCCGATACCGCTCGGCGCGCCGCCGCAGTCGGGCTC
>CAYWPB010000184.1:0-7785 GCA_964458725.1 uncultured Nevskia sp.
GCGCCTGCGCGAACTGGCGGCGGCGCCGCCGGCCGCCGCGGCGCCACGCCGCAGCTCGCCGGTGGTGTCGCGCTACGTCGAGCTGTTCAACGCGCACGACTGGGACGGCGTGCGCGCCCTGCTGGCGGAGGACGTGCAGCTCGACCTGGTGTCGCGAGCGCAGCGCGCCGGCCGCGCCGTCGGCAACTACCTGCACAACTACGACCTGATTGCGGGCTGGCGCCTGGTTCCGGCCTGGCTGGAAGGACGCGAAGTGATCGCCGTGTTCCGCGCGCCCGGCGACACGCAGCCGGGCTACTTTATCGAGCTGCGGGTGGCGGAAGGCAAGGTGCGCTTCATCCACGATTTCCGCTATGTGCCCTACATCCTGCGGGACGCGGCGCTGGATCTAGGGGGTGCCGTTCCTTGAACAAGGCAGACCTCAGGAGCGTGCCGGGCAGCCGGCGTCGCCGCGGAAGTCGACCAGCCTGATTTCCGGAAACTGCCGGCTCGGGTCCGAGCTTGCTGCGTCGGGTGACCCGCGCAGCACCGTTTCCAGATAGGCGGCGACGTAGGTTTCGATGATGCCCAGTTTCCGTTGCGGCGAAGTCCGGCTGAACAGGCGTTCGCGTACGGGGGGCGTCAGTACGGCGTCGGTGAAATCCTCATGGACCGCACCAGGCAGCATCAGCCAGGTGCCGCCATGACTGCGCAGCTGGCGCCGCAGGTTGCGGCCGTCGGCGTCGTCATCGACGGAATCCGGCACGGGCTCGTCGCTCAGCAGCAGCACCCGGCAGCGGTCCGGGCGCCGCGGTTCGTCCAACCAGCGATCCTCGTCCAGCACCACAGCCGCGCCGAGGCGTGAATCGTTCCAGTAAGTCCGCACCGCGACCGCACCGCCCCAGGAGAAGCCCACGATGCCGCTGCGGGCCAGATCGATGCGGTGCGACAGCCAGCCGACGTCCAGCGCATCGAGCCGGTTCAACTCGTCCAGCAAGCTTGCGGCGTCCGAGGCGGCTTCGCGCACGCGCCGGTCGAACACCGGCAGCGAACGTTCGATTCCCGCGGCGGAGCCGAAGTCGAGCGCCGGCAGGGTCGACGCCGCGGGATAGGTGAGCGTGGCCACCATGAAACCCCGGCTGACCAGATAGTGCAGCAGCAGCCGGTTCTGCACTTCTCCACCGGGCCAGCCGGGGAAGTACAGCAGCAGAGGCCAGCGCGCCTGCGCGTCCGGCAACTGGCCAGGAGCCGCTCCAGCCGGATACCACAGCTCGACCTGCGGCCTGAGGGCCGGGGTGGCGGGAAATGACGCCGCGTCCATAACCAGAGTGCTGGTGGCGACGCGGTACGGACCCTCCACCAGCCGATCCGGCGCCGGTGCCTGCCGCCAAAGCAGGAATGCGAACCCGCCGGCCGCAACAACCAGTGCCGCTATCCAGATTCGACGCATGGCATCCGGCGGCCGTTGCGCCGCCTAGTTGGGGTAATTCGCAAACATTTCGAGCGGCCCGTCCACGCCCGGATTGATGTCGGTGCCGACCTGGCGCAGCGCATAGCTGCCCTCGGGGATGGTCCGCACCAGCTTGCCGAGGACAAACACGGTGCGGAACTGGCCGGCGTCGGCGAACACGTCGATGGGCGTGGGCGCGGGGATCAGGCAGACGTCGCAGCTCAGGTTCACCCGCATCGCCACGCCGGGGTCCAGGTACCAGGCCAGCTCCAGCACCCGCGAAGTGCCGCGATCGTTGGCAACCATGCGGTCGCCCGCTACCAGCGGCCGTTCAGCCTGGTTGATGATCGCCGCCACAGCGGGCGTGCGCTGATAGTCCTTGTTGTACCAGGTCGATGCCCCGGCGCTGGCCAGGCAGGACCAGGCGCAGGCCGCCAGCATCAGCGCGTAGGCTGCGGCGAAAACGGAGGCGCGCAGGGCGGAGGCCCGGGCGTTCCCCAGCGCCGCCTCGTGCCAGGCCGTGAAGGCCAGCGGGATGGCGAGGTAGGTCGGCTGGAAGTAGCGGCTCTGCGCCACCAGCGCACCGCCGTAGAGGAACAGCAGTGGCAGCGTCGGAATCACGAACAAGGCCAGGATGAAGCGGCTGGCTGTCGCTGAAGGCGAAGGCTTTGCCAGCCGACCCATGGCGTAAACCGCGGTGGCCAGCACCGTGTTGGCCATCGCGATGCGGACGAGCCGTTCAGCCGTGCCGTTGACGGGCCCGACATCGGTCCAGTTCTGCTTGAGATTGCCGACGAAGGTGAGCGCCGTGCGCAGCGCCGTGGTGCGGTTGGCCAGCAGGGTGTCCATGGCGTGAACCCGAGTGGCGGAAGTGGCCATCAGGACCAGCCAGGGCAGGAACAGCAGGGCCGCGGCCGCACTGGCACCCAGGTAGGGCAACAGGACCACGCGCCGGCGCAGCGCGGGGCTGGCGGCAAGCGTCACCGCGTGCGCCAGCATCACGAACAAGGTGAATGGATAGGTGTAGAGGCCCAGGGTTAGGCTTGCTCCGTACGCCAGCCAGAGCCGGCCGGATTCGAGCCGCGCCGCGCGCAGCAGCAGCGCGCCCGAGGCCAGGATTTCCAGGCCCCATAGCGAATACTCGCGCGACTCCTGCGAATAGAGCACGGCGAACGGCGAGATGGCGTAGAGCGAGGCGGCGACCAGGGCCGCGCGCGCGTTGCCGAAGAGCTCGTGGGCGAGCCAGGCCATGGCGCCGATCGAGAGGATGCCGAAGGCCAGCGGCATGATCCGCAGCGCCAGCGGGCTGAGGCCCGCCAGCGCACCCCAGACGCGGATCAGCAGGGGATAGAGCGGCGGATGATGCGGGTCCTCGGCCGCCTGAGCCCGGATCGTCGCGCTCAAGGGCCTGGGGCCCTGGTGATCGGGCCCGGCCAGCTGGAAGTAGGCCTGCACGTCAGCGGCGCTGCGGATCCGCGGACCGGCGGCCACGATCTCCGCCTCGGTATATCCCAGCGCCCGCACCACGCCGACGATCTCGTCGCCCCAGAAGGTCTTGCGGTCGAGGTGATGGCAGCGGAAAAACAGGCCGGCGAGAATCGCCACCATGGCTGCGGCCAGCACGGCCTTGCCGACGACCCGAACGGCTGCATCGCTCCGATTCATGGGCCTGCCCTTGTTGCGGCAATCGCCGCACCCCGGCCCGAGAGTAGCACGGTGGATGCGCCCGGCATCCGCCGCAGATGAGGCGGGGGAGAGGCCCGCTGCGGGCATTAGAGCTTTCGGTCCTGATACAGCCGTGCTGTCCCCTCTCCCGCTTGCGGGAGAGGGTGGCCCGTCAGGGTCGGGAGAGGGGCCGTGAAGGCCGAGTTTTACGGCCCCTCTCCCCTGCCCCTCTCCCGCACGCGGGAGAGGGGAGACAAAGCGTTCTAGGCGGGCACCAGTCCGTGTCCGCCGACCGGCTCCGTCACCGTGCGCTGGCCGAAGCCGGCGATGATCGGCCGGGCCTTGGCGATGGCGTCCTTCACCACCGGCAGCGCCAGCGAAGCCTTGTGGCTGTCCGCGCTGTCCCAGACCTCAGTGACCCAGATCGCGTCCGCCTCCGCCGGGTCGCGGGCGACGATGTAGCTGAGGCAGCCCGGCAGCTCGTTCATACCCTGCAGCAGGATCGCGATCAGCTCCTCGCGCTGGCCCGGCGCCGCATTCATCTTGCCGATCAGTCCGTACATGTTCTGCCTCGCTGGGTGAAGGGTGTCGAGCGAGGCGCAGGCGGCGCTCACCGCCGCGGCGCCCGCTGCGGCGACGAAGCCGCGCCGGTTCAGCCCCATGGCTCAGCCCGGCTTGCGTGACTGCATGGCCTCCAGCAGCGCGCCCATCTTCTGGTGCACCAGGTTGATCGCCTTCAGTGGCCGCAGCATCACCTTGAAGTCGACGATGCGGCCATCCTCGCGCCAGCGGATCATGTCGACGCCGTTGACGGTGATGCCGTCGACCTCGACCGCGAACTCCAGCACCGCATCGCGCTCGCCGACCACCTCCCGCAGATAGCGGAAGCTGTTGTTGCCCAGCACATGGAAAGCGCCGGCCAGGTACATCGTGGTCTTGGCCTTGCCTTCCTGCGACGTGTGCACCACCGGCGAGTGGAATACGGCGTCGTCGGCGAGCAGGTCGGCCAGGCCGGCGACGTCCTTGTTCTTGAGGATGCGGTGCCAGGTGGCGAGGGTGTCGATGGGCATGCTTGTCTCCGCGCGGAAGGTGGTGTCGCGTGGCGGAATGCGCTGCGCGCATCCCGTTTTTACAAGTTTAGCCCGATGTGGTGCCGGTAACGTGACGTGATCCGCCCGATCCTTGAGTCCCCCTCCCCTTGCGGGAGGGGACAGGGGAGGGGTCGCACACCTTCCTGTCTGTATAAGCTCCTGCTACGCCTGTCGCTCAGGGCCTGGCCGCCCGCAGGCCACGCAACTGCCTGCCTAGCCACTGCGCGCTCGGCTCCGCCGGCGTGTTGCCGCAGCGCACCTGGTAGACCTCGCCGCTCATGCTGCTCCTGGTCGCGCCGTTGGCGATGAACTGCTCCGGTGTCTCGGCCAGGCCCTTGTCGTGCAGGTACTGGTACTTCTTCAGCAGGTGCGCCTGCGCCGCGGCGCCGTCGTACCAGCTGCCGTTGCGGTAGAACTGGCATTGCGACTGGCCAAGCGCGGCGAGCAGCTGGTCGACTTCGGGATCGGGTGGGCCGGAAGCGGCGGCCGTGCTGAAGCAGGCAGCGGCGAACAACAGGGCCAGCAGGCGCAGGATTCTCATGTCGGTGGCACTCCCGACGCCGCTCGCCGTTCGCGGAACAGGCGCAGCGCGAACTGCCCGGCCGGGTGCTCCCGCCAGGCGCGCACTTCCGGCCGCGCCGTGGCCGGTGACTCCTCCAGGGTCGGCAGGCGGATGCCGTACTCGGGCGGCAGCAGCACCGGCGCCGCCATGCAGGCAAACGTGAGGTCCGCGGCGGTGAAGGCATCGCCCAGCAGGTAGGGACGGCCATCCGCCAGCCGCGCGGCGGTCTCGTCGAAGATCGTGGTGATGGTGCAGCAGCCCGCCGTCACCGCCTCGGCAGTGACGCCCAGGCGCGCGTCGAGGAAGCGGCTCACCAGCGGGAACATCACGGCTGCCGCGGCGCGCTCCCAGCCCGGCGTGTTCTGCCCGGCGGTGCGCAGCACCTCGCGCGCCGGCAGCTCGCCCCAGCGCTGGTAGACCCAGCGCCGCGTCTCGATGCCGAGCACTTCGTCGTAGCGCTCCTCCAGCGCTTCCACCTCCGCGCGCTGCGTCTCCGGGTACAGGCGCCGCTCCGCCGGCAGGCGGCGGTCGAGGTAGTGCAGGATCGCGGTCGAATCGGCGATGGCCTGCCCATCCGCCAGCAGCACCGGCACCTTGCCGGCCTTGCTGTGGCGGCGCACCGGCCGGTAGTGGAACACCTGCAGGTGCGCTTCCTCCACGTACTCCAGCCCCGCGTGCGCCAGGCCCCAGCGGGCCTTCTCGCAGTAGTGGCTCATGGGGATAGTGAGGAGGCGCATGGGATTCCCTGGTTGCCGCCAGCTTACTCGTACCGCACGCCGCCCGATCCGGTGCCGCCTTTCGGGTCGTACGTGGCCCACACCTCGCCCCAATCATACCGACCCGGCGGATGGCCGCGTCGCTCCAGCCATTTCGCGGTGTTGACGGCCCGCAGCCGCTCCTTCTCCTCCGTCATCTCGTCCCAGTTCTTGCCGTAGAGCTCGGCGTTGAGATCGCACACCGACAACTCTTTCAGCGTTCCGTGCAGGAAAGCCAGGCTGATGCCGATCTGCATCCCCGTGTCCTCGAACGGCGGCAGCTGGTACCAGACCCAGCCGGTGCGCATGTCCTTGTGCTGGATGTGCAGCGAGTCCTGCACGGCGGCGATTTCGGATTCCTTCAGGCCGCGCCGGATGTGGATGCCGTTGGGGCAGGTCAGCTCGAATTCCAGCATGACGCTGGCTCCCGCGGCATTTAATCCCGCCGCGACTTGTGCGGCCCCGTCGCAGGCTTGTCCGCCGGCTCGCGCAGCCTCGGCAGCAGTTCCGCCAGATTGCAGGGCCGGGTGTTCACGTCGAGCTGCGGCCCGATGATCTTGTCCCAGGCCAGTTCGCAGGCGCCGCGCGAGCCGGGCAGGCAGAACAGCAGGCGGCCGTTGGCGCTGCCGGCCAGCGCCCGCGACTGGATCGCGGACGGGCCGATGTCCTCGTAGGACAGCCAGCGGAACAGCTCGCCGAAGCCGTCGGTGACGCGATCGAGCAGGGGGCGCACCGCCTCGGGGGCGAGGTCGCGGCCGGTGAGGCCGGTGCCGCCGGTGGTGATGATGGCGTCGATGCCCTCGGTGATCAGCCACTGGCTCACCTGGGCGCGGATGCGGAAGCGGTCGTCGGTGCAGATCACGCGCGCGGCGAGCTTGTGCCCGGAGGCTTCGATGCGCTGCGTCAGCAGCTGGCCGGACTTGTCGTCGTCGAGGGTGCGGGTGTCGGAGACGGTGAGGACGGCGATGCCGAGGGACATGAGGGGCTCGGGTGTGGGCGATGGATTCATCATAATCCCACCGGTTGGTGGGCGCCGCGTTTGTAGGTCGGACTTCAGGCCGACTGCCGCGCCGTCGCCCTGAAGGGCGACCTACAAGCTTGGCGCTATCCCCTCGATACGCGCTGCTTCGCTGCGCTACTCGGGACGAACGGGTATCGATGGGGCTAAGGCGCTGGCCGCCACCGACCGCGTTCAGCCGGAGCGCATCACTCCCGCCGCCGTCCCGCCCGCCAGCTGCAGCCGCGCGCTGCGCCGCCGCTCCGCCGAGTGCAGACTGAACAAGCGGTACTTGCCGAAGTGCTTGGCCAGCTCGACTTCGCCGGCGTACTCGGCGCTGAAGCGCTCGGGGGCTTCCAGGGCTAGGCGGGCGGCGAAGGCTTCGGTGACGAAGATCATGCCGGGCGGGGTGACCGGCTCGATACGGGCAGTGAAGGACAGCTGCGAGCCGTAGTAGTTGTCGACCTTCTCCACTGGGTCGTGGCCGGCGAAGGCGGGGGCGAAGTGGGCGGCAAGGCGCAGCTCGATGCCGGCGAGGGTGCCGCTCTCCTGGCGCCGGATCTCCTCGATGCAGGCCTGCACCGCGACGGCGATCTCGGCGGCGGTGGCGGCGTCCTCGGTGACGACGTTGAGGGCGTCGCCCCAGGTATGGCGGAACAGGACCTTGCTGCCGTGCTGGTCGACGATGCGGGCCAGGCCGCCCATCACCAGCGACCAGAAGTGCGGCATGTCCTCGTCGCGCAGGCGGCGGAAGCCGGCGATGTCGGCGAAGATCAGGCCGACCGAACGGCGCGGCACCGCGCCGGCCGCTTGCACCGGCCGCGACGGCGGCAACACTGCGGCGCCACCGCACTCGCCTTCGGCGTTGAGCCAGTAGCCGGGCGGGTTGGTGGCGGCGGCGAGCTCGACGCGGTGGCAGGGGCTGCCGAGCCGCTGCGCGCTGAGCCGGGCCAGGCCCTGGGCCATCGCGGCGACGTGGCTGCCGGCCCAGTCCTGCTCTTCATCGAGGAAGCCCTGCCCCGCGGTGATCTCGCCCACCTGCTCCAGGCAGCGCGCCAGACGCATCGCCCATCCGGCGCCGAAGCGCTGTTGCCAGCGCTCGATCAGCGGCTTGCGCGCCGCCGGCAGCACCAGGCTCAGGCGCGCGCCGCGCGCCAGAAAGTATTCGGCGGCGCAGAGGTCGGCCGGCTGCAGCAACGCGGCATGGACGCGGGCGCCGGTGCAGGTCGTCACATCCAGGCCGTGTGCGGCGGGCGCGGTGCGGTCGGCGCCGAAGGCCAGCGGGA
>CAYWPB010000185.1:0-7752 GCA_964458725.1 uncultured Nevskia sp.
CCGCGCCGACACCGATCAGCAGCGGCAGCCGCGACCGCTTCGGCGCCGCCCGGTACTCGGCCTCGGGCAATGTTGCGGCGGCCTCGGGCGCCGTTTCCGGCGCGGTGGCGCCCAGCAGCATCGCGCGCCAGGCGGCGACCGACTGCGGGCGCTGCTCGGCGATCAGGTGCAAGGCGTCGTCGATGGCCGCTGCCAGCGGCTCGCTCAGGCGCACCTTGGCGCTCATCGACACCGGCGCCAGCACCGGCCCGCTGCCGCGGCTGCGGGCGTCGGCCGGGGGTTGGCCGGTGACGACGTGGTAGGCGGTGGCGCCCAGCGCGTACAGATCGGTCCAGGGACCGTGCACGCCGGCCATGAAGAACTCTTCCGGCGCCGCGTAAGGCGGCGCGCCGGCACTGAACACGGTGCGCGACTTGAAGCGGATCGGCGCGCGCAGCACGCCGAAATCGGTCAGCACGGCGCTGTCGTCGGCGCGCAGGATCAGATTTTCCGGGCGGACGTCCCGGTGCAGCAAACCGACCGCGTGGGCCTGCTCCAGGCCGGACAGCACCGGCGTGAGCAGGCGGCGCAGCTGCGGCTCGCTGAGCGTGCCGTCGCGCTGGAGGATCGCCGCCAGCGACTGGCCGGCAACGCGCTCGGTGACGTAGTAGCCGGTGCCGTTGGCTTCGAACTGCTTCAGCACCCGGACCAGGCCCGGGTGGTTGAGCTTCTGCAGCAGCACCGCCTTGTCGAGAAAGCTGCGCAGCCAGAAGCGCAGCGGGGTCTTGTCGTCGGCGTCCCGTGCCCGCACGGTGTCGCCCTCGCGCAGCGCGAACTCGTGCGGCAGGAATTCCTTGATCAGCACCTCCGTGCCGGCGGCATCGCGGGCCAGGTAGGCATAGCTGTAACGGCCCTGCTCGACGACTTCCGTGATCGTGTACGCGTCAAGACGTGCGCCCACCGCCAGCGGCGGCGAATCCTGCGTTCCCATTGTGCCTCCCTTCCCCAGCCGCGCCGGGCCGTATCTTCGGCCTCTGACGCGGCGTCCCGGATTCCCGCGGGAATTCCGGAGTCGTTGCCATGGCATACCGACGCTTGCTCGGGGGCACCGCTGGTGCGGCGCTTCCTGCCGGCCACTTCGGTACGGATATACCCCCTATTTCAGGGGTGTCATCTTCCTGTAGTCAAGTGCCGTCGGCCGCTTTTCGAGTAAATATTTCGACAAAGTCATCGTCAGTACCGGCCCGCGGTACCGCAGCGCGGCCAAAACGAACCTGACGGCGGGTTTGGTACGATGGCGCCTCGATACCGTCGCACCCGCTGCTCCCAATAAAAGCCGAGAAAACGATGAGCGAACCGCTGAACCCGGTCCAGACGCTGTTGCACAGGGCGCAGACCCGTCCGGACGACCCCTACCTGCATCAGCCCCACCAGGGCGGCTGGCAGACCTATACCTGGGGCCAGGTGGCCGAACAGTCGCGGCGCATGGCCGCGGCCCTGCAGGCCCTGGGCACACCGGCCGGCAGCGCCGTCGCCATCACCGGCCTCAACACCGCGCATTGGTTCATGGCCGATTTCGCCTCCGGTCTGGGTGGCTACGTCGGCGTCGGCCTCTATCCGAAGCAGTCGGAGGACGCGGTCAGATTCATCCTCGGCCACTGCGAGGCCAAGGTGGCCTTCATTGGGCCGATGCCGGACATCGCCGACTTCATGAAGTGCATCCCGGCCGGCGTGATCACTATCGCCCTGCCCTATCCGGGCGTGCCCAAATGTGACTACACCTGGGACGAGCTGACGGCGAAGCACCAACCGCTGGCGCAGCCTGCGGCGCGCGACCCGGACGCCGTCTACAGCCTGATCTACACCTCCGGCACCACCGGCAACCCCAAGGGCGTGATCGTCACCGAACGCAACCTGGTGTTCACCATCTCCGGCGCCGTCCGCACCATGCCGGCGCGGCCGGAGGGCGAGCACTTCCTGTCCTATCTGCCGCTGGCACACGCCTTCGAGCGCGGCGCGGTGGAGTGCGTCAGCGTCTACATCGGCGCCCAGGTCTGGTTCCTGGAGAACCTGGAGAAGCTCGGCGATACGCTCAAGCAGGTGCGGCCGACGCGCTTCTACGGCGTGCCACTGGTATGGACCCGCATCCAGGCGCAGATCCTCAAGCAGCTGCCGCAGAAGAAGCTCGATCGCCTGCTGCGCATCCCGATCCTGTCCGGGATGGTCAAGCGCAAGATCCGCGCCGGCCTGGGCCTGGACCGCTGCTGGCTGCGCGTCTCCGGCGCGGCGCCGCTACCGGTGCCGGTGATGAACTGGTACAGCAAGCTGGGCCTGGACATCTACCAGGGCTACGGCATGACCGAGAACTCGATCTATGCCAGCGTCAACCTGCCGAACGCCAACCGCACCGGCAGCGTCGGCAAGCCCTACAGTGATTCGCAGATGCGCATCGGCGAAGGCGGCGAGATCCAGAACAAGCACCCCGGCGTCACGCCCGGCTATTACAAGGACCCGGACAAGACCCGCGAGCTGTACACCGCCGACGGCTGGCTGCGCACCGGCGACGTCGGCCGCATCGACCAGGACGGCTATCTCTACATCACCGGCCGCGTCAAGGAAATTTTCAAGACGCTGAAGGGCAAGTACGTCACACCGGCACCGATCGAAGGCGGCTTCAGCGTCAACGGCGACATCGACCAGCTGTGCCTGGTCGGTTCCGGCCTGTTCCAGCCGATCATGGTGGTCTCGCTCAACGGCGACGCCCGGAAGAAGCCGCGCGACCAGGTCGAGCAGGAGCTGGAAGCCACCATGGACCAGGTCAACGCCTCGCTCGAACCGCACGAGGCCGTCGCCAAGATCTACGTCACCAAGGACGCCTGGACCATCGACAACGGCATGATGACGCCGACCATGAAGGTGCGGCGCAACGAGGTTGAGAAGAAGTTCGGCGAGGCGCTGCTGGCGGCGGAAAAGAACCGCAGCTTCAAGGTGGTGTGGGAGAAATAGCCGCCGCCGTCGCCGCATCCCAAAAGGGGCCGCTAGCGCGGCCCCTTTTTGTTGGGCGCCACGCCGGTGATCGGCCGCCGGCAGCCATGCGGCCGTCGCCGCTTGCCCGGGCCGGCGCGACGACGTAGGATTGTTACATCGTACACTGTCACAGTTTATGCGGACGAACGTCCGCGAGGAAAAAAGCCCGATGAAGCCGAAGACCCGCGTCGTGCCGACGCGTCGCGACCTCAAGTTCGACCTGCCGGCGGAGCGCATCCACGACTGGGTCGACGGCGGCATGCACTTCACCCACCTGATGAACACCTTCTCGCTGGTGATTCCGGTGGGCGAGCGCTTCTTCATCGACGCGGTGCGCAGCTACCGCGACCGCGTCACCGATCCGGAGCTGAAGCGGGCGGCGACAGCCTTCATCGGCCAGGAGGCGCTGCACGGCCGCGAGCACGATCAGTACAACGCCCTGATGATCCGGCGCCTGCCCGCCGCGGCGGACTTCGAGCGCCGCGTGACGCGGCTGCTGGCCCTGGTGCAGAAGCACGCGTCGCCGTCGATGCGGCTGTCGGCGACCCTCGCCCTGGAGCATCTGACCGCAATCATGGCCGATGGCCTGCTCAACGAGCCGTACCTGACGGAACGCTCCGAGGCGCATTTCGCCGCGCAGTGGAAGTGGCACGCGCTGGAGGAGACCGAGCACAAGGGCGTCCCCTTCGACGTCTACGAGACCATGGTCGGCCGCGGCCCGCGCGCCTACCTCGAGCGCAGCGGCGGCCTGCTGATCGCGACCGCGGTGTTCTGGGGCATGATCATCCCGCACTTCCTCGGCTTCGTGCGCGACGAGGGGCGGCTGGGCGACCGCAAGGGCTGGCGCCAGTTCTGGCGCGTGGGCTTCGGCGAGATCGGCTTCCTGCGCAAGATGGTGCGGCCGTGGTTCGGCTACTTCCGTCCCGGCTTCCATCCCTGGGATCACGACAACTCGCGCTTCCTCGCCGATATCGACGCGTTCACTGCCGACTGGCGGGCGCGCGCGCCGCAGGCAGCCTAGGGCCCGTTAACGGGCCCTAGCGGAAGACGATGGTCTTGTTGCCGTCGACGATGATGCGGTCCTCGACGTGCCAGCGCACTGCCCGCGCCAGAACGGTGCGCTCCAGGTCGCGCCCTAGCCGCCGCAAGTCCTCGATCTCGTCGCTGTGCGACACGTGCGCCGTGTCCTGGGCGATGATCGGCCCCTGGTCGAGTTCGGCCGTGACGTAGTGCGCGGTGGCGCCGATGATCTTCACGCCGCGCTCGTAGGCCTGGCGGTAGGGATCGGCGCCGACGAAGGCCGGCAGAAATGAGTGATGGATGTTGATGATGCGGCTCGGATAGCGCGCGACGAAGTCCGGGCCGAGGATGCGCATGTAACGCGCCAGCACCAGGAAGTCGGCGGAGTCACCCAGCAGCTCCAGGATGCGCGCCTCGGCGGCCGCGCGCTGCTCCGCATTGTCCTGCGGCACGTGGTGGAACGGCACGCCGAAGGCCTCGACCGCGCCGCGCAGCGTGGCGTGGTTGGAGATCACGCAGGGGATGTCGACGCGCAGCTCGCCGCGCTGCCAGCGCCACAGCAGCTCCATCGCCGCATGGTCGTGGGCCGAGACCAGCACCGCCATGCGCGGCCGGTCGGCGGCGTAACTGATGTGCCAGTTCATGGCGAAGCGCTGGCCCACCGCTTCGCGGAACGCCTGCTCCAGCGCCTGCCGCGACAGGCCGGACTTCGGCGTCTGGAACTCCAGGCGCATGAAGAACAGGCCGCCGCTGGGATCGGTGGAGTGCTGGTCCAGCTCGGTGATGTTGGCGCCGTGCTGGTAGAGGAAGCCGGTGACAGCGGCGACCAGGCCGGGCTGGTCGGCGCAGCGGATCAGAAGGCGGGCAAACGATTCTGCGGCCATTTGCGACGACGGGATTCGGGATTGGAGATGCGGGAATAGTAACAGCCCCCACTCCCGATTCCCGGCTTTGGCGGGCGGCTTAGCCGCCCACCAAAGCGCTGAGCTTCGCCGCCCGCTCCGGAAACCAGGGGCCGTTGGCCTTGAGTGTGTCGGCCACCACCTGGCGCGCCTCGTCGGTGCGGTTGAGCCGCAGCAGCAGCAGCACCCGCTGCTCAGCGACTTCGAAGCGGTTCACCCCATAGGTCTTCGGCGCCGCCTGCTGCAGGTAGATCAGGGCCTGCTGGTACTGGCCGCGCGCCGCCAGGGCCTTGCCGAACAGGTAGTCGTAGACGTAGTCGTCGGGAAAGGCGGCGATCAATCTGGGATAGAGCAGCTCCAGCTCGTCGGCCTTGCCGGCACGCTCGAGAAACACGCGCAGGTTGTCGGCCAGGGTGCGGTCCTTCCTCAGATTGGCTCCGAGGCGCATCTTGACGTCGGCGATGGCCTGGTCCAGCACGTCGCTCCCTGCCTGGGCATAGCCGAGGACCTTGTCGAGATCGGCCGCGGTCAGCACGACGCTGCGCGCGTCGGCGCAGCTGGGATGGGCGATGAACACCTGGCCGTAGAGCTGATGCGTCATCACCGGCTTCTGCGCCGCCAGCAACCGGCTGCGCTCGGCGGCGGGCAGGCCGGCGGTGCACTCCATCACCTGCTCCAGCTCGTAAGCACGGTCGCAGCCCAGATCGCCGGCCAGAACCGCCGGAGCCAGCGCTGCGCACTGTGTGGCGTTGCCGCCCTGGGCCGCCTGCATCAGGCGCAGGCGCGCGGTCCATAGCGTCGCCCGTGCGTCCTTGTCGATTGCATTCTGCGCCGCCTGCGGCAACCCGGCGCGCCAGGCCAGGCCGCCGGCTGCATCGTCGCGAGCGTAGTAGGCCTTGAGCACCTCGTGGGAGGCCTTCAGCGAGGCGCCGCCACCGTCCTTCACGCGCCCGCCCAGGACCTCGAGCGAGGCGGTACGGGCCAGGATGATCTCCAGCTGGCGGTAGAAATCGGAGCGGGTCTGCTCGCCGGAAATACGGCCTTGCTCCTCGCCCTGCTCATTGAGCACGACGTAGCCGGGCAGGGTGTTTACCGCCAGGCGCTCCTGCCAGTAGGCGCCTTCCGGCGCATCGGCATCCAGGTCCACCAGCACGGCCGCGCGGCGCGCCCGCTCCCACTCGGCGCCCTCCAGCACGTTGTGCCGCATGTAATAGCAGGAGTAGCACCACGGCGCATGGAACTCGACCAGTACCGGCGTATGGCGCGCCGCGGCCTGTTTCAGCGCTTCGTCGAGCGGAGGCTGCCAGCCATCGCCCCGTGCCGCGCCGGCCAGGAGCAGGGCGGCGGCGATGGCCCGTTCAGTCCAGCGGCGGCAGGTTCTTGGGCGCATCGTCCGGCGGCTTGCTGTAATAGGCGATGCGCGCATTGTACGGCTTGCCGGTGGCCGGGTTGATGACGTTGGAGATACCGCGATACTCCAGCAGCTGCCGCGATTGTGGGTCGTACGTAAGGATTAGCGGCTCGACCAGGAAGCGCAGCAGCGAATCCGGATCGACTTTGAGCTGGATCGCCGGCCGGCCTTCGAAGCTGGTCTCGCCGATCTTGCGGGCGCGGAAGCTGTAGCTGTCGAGCTGGCCCGCGGCGGCGAAGGTGAACTTGAGCGTCTTGCCGGCGAGCAGCTGCGGCATGTGATCGTAGAGATAGCTGTGGAAGCCGCTGTCCGCCGCCATCTCCTTGTCCCTGTGCACGGTGCCGGTCTGGCGCCCCTTCTCGCGCGACTCCTTAAACATCTGCACGCCGTCCGGGCCGACCGCGGTGATGCCTTCGGAATAGCCGACCCCCGGCAGGTTCAGCGTATACACCGGGACGTAGGGATCGCCGGTGAAGCTGAGGCTCTTTTCGCCGAGCTTGTGGCCGTCGGCGTCGTAGTAGCTGGTGTGGCCGCTGAGCCAGCGTTCTTCGTCGATCTCCTCGCGATAGACCTCGGTGTACAGGTATTTGCCGCTCTGCAGATCGTAGGCATAGCCGTAGAAGTGCAGGGTTTTCGGCTCCGCCCGGGCGGTGCCCGCCGCGAGCATCAATGCCAGCAGCAGCAAGCGTCTCATGCGTTCATTTCCGAAATGGCGAAACTCAATTCCCTTTCCGCGGCGCGAACAGATAGTGCGCCACGCCCCATTCGTTGCCCCCGGCGTAGCCGAACAGCTCGGCCACCGCCATGTAAAACATGCGCCAGCGCTGGAACCACACCGCCGCCTGCGCCTGACCATAGGCGGCGCGGAACACCGGCATGATCGCGGCCTTGCGTGCGTCCATGTTGGCAAGCCAGTGGTTCGAGGTCTTCTCGTAGTGTGCCCCGCTGACCCACCACTGCCGTTCGAGCCGCAGATCGTCCTGAAAGTTCAACAGCAGGTTTTCCGAAGGCATGGTGCCGCCGGTAAAGAAGTGTTGCGTCATCCAGTCGCTGCGGCCCTGCGCCTCGAAATGATAGGCCAGAGGCCTGTGGGCGAAGAAGTGGACGAAAAAGCCCTTGGTTTCGTACATGTCTTCGCCATGGTGCGGCCCGCTCTTGTAGTGGCCGTCGCCGGTGTGGCGGACGGTGAAGACGTGGATGCCGCCGGGGCGAAGTATGCGCCGCACTTCGTTGCCGAGAGTTTCGATTTGGGCGCTCGACAGCGCCATGCAGAAGAGCATGTGCGAATAGCAGCCGTCGAACGCGCCGTCGGGAAACGGCAGCGGTTTCTTGACGTCGTGACAGCACGTCGTCACCAGATGCGCGAGGCCGAGTGTGGGGGCTTTTTTTTCGATTGCAGTCAGGCCGCTACGC
>CAYWPB010000186.1:0-7750 GCA_964458725.1 uncultured Nevskia sp.
CGACTCGCACCTGCACGTGATCCGCGGCGGCCTCAACTACAACCTGGAGCTGCGCTGGGACGGCGTGCCCTCGCTGGCCGACGGCATGCGCATGCTCAGGGACCAGGTCGCGCGCACGCCGGCACCGCAGTGGGTGCGGGTCGTCGGCGGCTTCACCGAGCTGCAGTTCCCCGAGAAGCGCCTGCCGACCATCGCCGAACTCAATGCGGTGGCCCCGGACACACCGGTCTTCATTCTGCATCTCTACGACCGCGCCCTGCTCAACGCCGCCGCCTTGCGCGCCGTCGGTTACACCCGCGATACCCCCAATCCCCCCGGCGGCGAAATCGTGCACGACGCCAGCGGCGAGCCCAGCGGCCTGCTGCTGGCCAAGCCCAACGCCGGCATCCTCTACGCCACCCTGGCCAAGGGGCCGAAGCTGCCCTACGACTACCAGCTCAACTCCACCCGGCACTTCATGCGCGAGCTGAACCGCCTGGGCGTGACCAGCGTCATCGACGCCGGCGGCGGCTTCCAGAACTACCCCGACGACTACAAGGTGATCGAGGACCTGCGCCAGGCCGACCAGCTGACCCTGCGCATCGCCTACAACCTGTTCACCCAGAAGCCGAAGGAGGAGGTGGCCGACTTCACGCGCTGGACCGCGAACAATCGCTACCAGCAGGGCGACGATTTCTACAAGCTCAACGGCGCCGGCGAGATGCTGGTGTTTTCCGCCGCCGATTTCGAGGACTTCCGCCAGCCGCGCCCGGAGATGCCGCCACAGATGGAAGGCGAGCTGGAAGCGGTGGTGCGGGTGCTGGCGGCGCAGCGCTGGCCCTGGCGCCTGCACGCGACCTACGACCAGACCATCGGCCGCGCACTGGACGTGTACGAGAAGGTCGACAAGGACATTCCGCTGACAGGCATCCACTGGTTCTTCGACCATGCCGAGACTGTCAGCGACCGCAACCTGGAGCGCATCGCGCGCCTCGGTGGCGGCGTGGCGGTGCAGCACCGCATGGCCTACCAGGGCGAGTACTTCGTCGAGCGTTACGGCAGCCAGGCGGCCGAGCGCACGCCGCCGTACAAACGCATGCTCGAGATGGGCGTACACGTCGGCGCCGGCACCGATGCGACGCGCGTCGCCAGCTACGACCCCTGGAATACGCTGTACTGGCTCAGCACCGGCAAGACCCTGGGCGGCATGGCTCTGTACCCGGAAGCCAACCGCGTCGACCGCGAGACCGCGCTGCGGCTCTATACCCAGGCCAACACCTGGTTCTCCAACGAGGAAGGACGCAAGGGCCAGATCGTCGCCGGGCAGTTCGCCGACTTCGCGCTGCTGTCCGAGGACTACCTGTCGGTGCCGGAGGACCGCATCCGCCAGATCGTCTCGGTGCTGACCGTGGTCGGCGGCCGCGTGGTCCATGCCGATGAGGACTACAGCGACCTGGCTCCGGCGCTGCCGGCGCCGATGCCGGACTGGTCCCCCGCCAATTTCGGCAGCCGCTACTGGAAGGCGCCGACGCAGGCTGCCGCGGCGTCCGCCGCCTGCGGCTGCGCCAGTGCCTGCAGCGTGCATGGCCATGCCCATGCCTGGGACCGCAACGCTCCGGTGGCCGATGAGGATCGATCCGGCTTCTGGGGGGCGCTGGGCTGTTCGTGCTGGGCGTTCTGATGACGGCCCCTGCGCCAGAGAGCGGAAACCGGCCGGCTATTGTCGCGGTCTTGCTCAGTTTCGTCGCCGGCTATGTCGATACGGTCGGCTTCGTCGCCCTGTTCGGTCTGTTCACCGCCCACGTCACCGGCAATCTGGTGCTGATCGGCGCCTCGTTGGTGCGCAGCGGCCACGGCCTGATCGCCAAGCTGGCGGCGCTGCCGGTATTCGTGCTGGTGGTGGGCGCGACCGCGCTGTACGTGCGCCGCCGTGCCATCGCCGGCAAGCCGGCGCTGGCGGGCGCCTTGCTCGCCCAGTTGCTGTTCCTCGGTGCCTTCGCCGCGGTCGGCATCACGGCCAGCCCGGTCACTGACGCCGACGCACCGCTGGCCATCGCTGCCGGCCTGCTTGGTGTCTGCGCCATGAGCGTGCAGAACGCCGCCTCGCGCTTGCTGATGGGCGAACTGCCGCCAACCACGGTGATGACCGGCGGCGTGACCCAATTGGCCATCGACATGGCGGGCCTGCTGGCGGCAGGGACCGGCGAGGGCGGGGCGGAGCGCAAGCGCCTCGGCAAGTTTGTGCCGCCGGTGCTGGCCTTTGCCGCCGGCGCCATCGCCGGGGCGCTGCTGTACGCACACTTCGGCTTCGCGGTGCTGGGCGTGCCGATGGCCGCGCTGGCCGCGGTGCTGATGCTCAGCCGCAAACCGCAGACTGCTGGAGTGCCCGCATGAACTCCCGCCTCTTCAACACCATCGGCTGGCTGGCGCGCGCCGGCCTGTGCCTGACCTACGTCTACAGCGGCATCAGCAAGCTGTTCGATTTCCAATCGGCGCTTGCCGAGCAGGCGCACTTCGGCATGAACCCGCCGGCGCTGTTTGCCGCTGCCACCATCGCCACCCAGCTCGGTGGCTCGGCCCTGATGCTACTGTGGCGCGGGCCGCTCGCCGCCCTTGGCGCGCTGGCCCTGGCCGGCTTCACCTTGCTGGCGACCTTCATTGGCCATCCTTTCTGGCACGAGAGCGGCATGGAGCGCTTCGCCGACCTCAACTCCTTCCTTGAGCACTTCGGCCTGATCGGCGGCTTCCTGCTGGTCGCGCTGGCGGAGCTGCGCGGCCATTTCGTCGGAACCGTTTCCCCCTCGTCCTCCGGAGCAAGAGCATGAACTTCCCCAGACACCATGGCCCGCGTGTCCTGCTGGCTGCCTCGCTGCTGTCGCTGCTGGCCGGGCCGGCGCTGGCCAAGGATGCCAAGGGCGCCGGCGTCGGCGTCGGGCCGCAGTACGACACCACTCACGTCTATCTCGACAGCGCGGCCAACTACGACGCCTTCGTCAACAGCTTCAACGCCACTTTCGGCGGCAAGCCTTCGCCGCGCATCACCGCCAACATCATGCCGGTGGACAGCAGCACCCAGGCGCAATACGTGTGGACCCCGGCAGGGACGCTGTCGACCTTCGCCTTCCAGACGCCGGTTCCGTACCCCTTCGGCTTCGAGCGCAACGGCTACCTCGTCACCGATCTGGACCAGGCCCTGAAGGAGGCCCGCGCCGCCGGCGCCGAGGTCATCGTCGACAAGTTCAAGGACCCGATCGGCTACGACGCCGTGGTGCGCTGGCCCGGGGGCGTCAACATGCAGCTGTACTGGCACTTCACCGCGCCGTCCTACGGCAATCTCGACACCGTGCCGGACAACCGCATCTATGTGTCGGCCGATCGCGCCGAGGCCTTCGTGCGCAGCTTCCTCAAGTTCTCGCATGGCAGGGTGGTGTCGGACGATAAGAAGGCCAACGGCGGCGAGATCGGCCGGCCCGGCGACACCTATCGCCGCATCCGCCTGGAGTCCGTCTTCGGCAAGATGCAGGTAATGGTCACCGACGGCCATCTGCCGTATCCGTTCGGCTGGGAGATGACCGGCTACGAGGCCAAGGACCTGGCCGGCACCTTGGACAAGGCCAAGGCCTCCGGCGCGAAGCTGTTGTACGGTCCCTTCGACGCCGGCGACCGCGATACCGCCGTGGTGCAGTTCCCCGGCGGCTACATCGCCGAAATCCACGACGTCAAAGCGCACTGATCCGGAGGGCCCTCGGTGATGAAAGCGCGCCACGCCAGCGTGGTTTGCGGTGTGCTGTTGCCCGTGTTTGGCGCGGTGGCGGCACCGGCCGACCTGTCGGTGCCGACGGTCGACCCGTCCGAGTCGATCCTGTCCGAGTACGTGCCGCAGGCGGCGCCGGACCCGAACCCGCCGCCGTACACGCTGCTGCGCTACACCGAGCGCTACGACTACCTGGCCGATCCGAAGAACCGCACCGACTTCTTCGATCCGTTGAAATACATCCCGCTCAGCGCCTCCGACCAGCAGAGCTACCTCAGCCTCGGCGGCGAGCTGCGCGAACGCTATGAGAACCTGCACCACGCCGGCTTCGGCAATACTAACCAGTCCTACCTGCTGCAGCGCATCGCGCTGAACGCCGATCTGCACGTCGACCAGCGCCTGCGCCTGTTCGCGCAGGGTCTGTCCGGTTTGCAGTTCGGCCAGCAGCGGCAGGCCCCTCCGGTGAACCAGAATCCGCTCGACCTGCAGCAGGGGTTTGTCGACTACATCTTCGGCGATCCCTCGCCGCAGGGACCGCGGCTGACCACCCGCTTCGGCCGCTTGGAGATGACCTACGGCTCCGGCCGCCTGGTGGCGACCCGCGCCGCGCCGAACGTCCCGTTCAAGTTCGACGGCTTCCAGCTGATCGGGGCCGCCGGCGCCACGCGGCTGTACGCTTTCGCGGTGCACCCGGTGCTGGAGCGCAAATACCGCCTCGATACCGAGAACGGCGGCCAGGCGTTCTGGGGCGCCTACGGCACCACGCCGCTGGGCGCGGCAGTGCCGGCCAACCTGGACTTCTATTACCTCGGCGCGCGCTACGCCAGCGCGCACTACGCCAGCGGCAGCGGCACCGAGCTGCGCCATACGGTGGGCACGCGCTGGTTCGGCAAGGCCGGCAACTGGGACTACGACTGGGAGCCGGTGGTGCAGTTCGGGCGCTTCGGCAACCGCGAGATCTTCGCCTGGACCTTGGCCACCGACACCGGTTACACCTTCCGCTCGCTGCCGTGGCGGCCGCGCCTGGGCTTCAAGGCCGACATCGCCAGCGGCGACAACCGCGGGCCGGACGGGCGCTTCGGCGCCTTCAATCCGCTGTATTTCAAGTCCGGCTATTTCAACGACGCCAGCCTGATCCGGCCGACCAACATCGCCGATCTGCATCCCTCGCTGCAGTTGGTGCCGAACAAATCCCTCACGGCGACGCTGGCTACCGACCTGCTGTGGCGCTACAGCGTCAAGGACGGCGTCTATGGTCCCAGCGGCAACCTCGAGTTGCGTCCGACCCCCGGCGGCTCGCGCACCATCGGCAATACCGCCGAAGTCGCGCTCGAATGGAAGGCGACGCGCCACCTGGCCTGCACCGCGTCCTATGTCCACCTGTTCGCCAGCGACGCCGTCGCCGCCGCCGGCGGGCATGACGTCGACTACTTCGGCACCTGGGCCAGCTTCACCTGGTGACGCCGCCGTTCTCCGGCTTCACGCCGGCCTGACTGCGATCGCGCCGGGCTTGCGCACGGTGTGGCGCATGCCTGCGCTGGGCGCGATCTGATCGCGCGGCAGGCAAGCGTGCAAACGCGGCGCCTCATGCTCACAGTAGAACCGGCCGGACACCCGGCTCCCATCCCCCGCACACCGGAAGGAAAGCAAGATGAGCACAGTCACCACGAAGGACGGCGTTAAGATTTTCTACAAGGACTGGGGCAAGGGTCAGCCCATCGTGTTCCACCATGGCTGGCCGCTGAGCTCGGACGACTGGGATACGCAGATGCTGTTCTTCCTGCAGCAGGGCTACCGCGTGATCGGCATTGACCGCCGCGGCCACGGCCGCTCCAGCCAGGTTTGGGATGGCCATGACATGGACCACTACGCCGCCGATGCTGCGGCGGTGATCGACCATCTCGATCTGAAGAACGCCGTCCACATCGGCCATTCGACCGGCGGCGGCGAGGTGGCGCGCTACGTGGCGCGCCACGGCAAGGGCCGCGTCGCCAAGGCGGTGCTGGTGTCGGCGGTGCCTCCGCTGATGGTCAAGACGCCGGCCAATCCTGACGGCTTGCCGATCGCGGTGTTCGACGGCCTGCGCGCCGGCCTGGCGGCGAACCGCGCCCAGTTCTTCCGCGAGGTTCCGGCCGGTCCGTTCTATGGCTTCAACCGCCCCGGTGCCAAGCCGCAGGAGGGCGTGATCCAGAACTGGTGGCGCCAGGGGATGATGGGCAGCGCCAAGGCGCACTACGACGGCATCAAGGCCTTTTCGGAAACCGACTTCACCGAGGATCTCAAGGCCATCGAGGTGCCGGCTCTGGTGATGCACGGCGATGACGACCAGATCGTTCCCCACAAGGACGCAGCCCTGCTGTCGGTAAAGCTGCTGCGGCACGGCACCCTGAAGATTTACCCGGGCTACTCCCACGGCATGCTGACGCTGAATGCCGAGGTGCTCAACCAGGATCTGCTGACCTTCATCCGCGGCTGAGGCCACCGCGGCGGGCCCGGCCGGGCTCCGCCGCGGTTTTCCATGCCGGGGGCGGGCGACTGTTGCCGGCGCTACAGGCCGGCGCTGGCCACCTGCAGCGGCGCCGGCAGCGGGCCGGACGGCACGGTGTGCAGCCGCTCGTAGTATTCGCGCACGGCCAGCACGTAACGCACCGCCTCGCCGCCGGCGGCATAGCCGTGGCGGACCTTGCTGAACCAGCGCTCGTCGGCCAGCAGTGGCAGAGCGTTGCGCACGTCGTGCCAGCTGTTCGGGTCGCCACCCAGCTGCGCCGCCAGGGTGCGTGCGTCCTGCAGGTGGCCGAGGCCCTGGTTGTAGGCGGCCAGGGCCATGTTGGTGCGGTCGGGCTCGCGGACCTGCGTCGGCAGGCGGTCGCGGATCTGCTGGAAGTACAGCGCGCCGCCCTGGATGCACTCGGCCGGACTGGTGCGGTCGATGTCCAGCTCGTCGGCGGTGTCCTGGGCCAGCATCATGATGCCGCGCACCCCGGTGGGGCTGACCGCGTGCGGATCCCAGTTCGATTCCTGGTAGCCGATCGCCGCCAGCAGGCGCCAGTCGGTGCCACTGAGCAGGGCGGCCTGCTGGAACAGCGACTGGTAGCGCGGCAGGCGCTCGCGCACGTGCAGATCGAAGTGCTGGGTGGCTTCCTGCTGCTCCGGACGGCGCAGGTCGAGCCGGGCCGAGCCCGGCACCAGCAGGGACAGGCCGGCCCAGGGATAGGGTTGCGGCCGGGCGGCGGTGGAACTCTGCACGGCGGCCTCGGCACGATCCAGCAGGCCGCTACCGGCAAACAGCGCCGCGCCACCACCGGTCATGCCCAGAACCAGGCCCAGCAGCAGACGCCGGCGACGCAGGCGCCGCGCCGTCGCAGGGCAGGCGCAGCCATCCGGCTTGGCGGACGGGCGCACACCACCTTGGGACTTCGTCTCGGACTCAAGCAAGGGTTTTCCCCCGAACGTGCTGCAACGCAGCATTTATATTGCAGTGCAACACGGTTTGGAGCGTCAAGGCATGAACGGCATGCGGCCTGGATGCCGGCGACGAATGTCTTTTTAAATCATTAAATTGGGCGACTTTTCTTTCGTCGGAAAGCAGCTTCGGTCTGACGAGCGGCGCCAGAAAATGGCTAAAAAATGACCAGTTCCGGAAAGCTTCGAGCCCATGGAGGCCGATTCAGGGCGTCTCCGGAGACCGTCCATGGGACCCCCTCAACGCGCCTCAGTGACTGCCGTAGCCCCCATCCACCGCCAGCATGTGGCCGTGAATGAACGAGGCCTCGTCCGAGCACAGCCACAGCACCGCTTGCGCCACTTCCAGTGCGGTGCCGGGGCGGCCAGCCGGGTGGAGGCCGAGGAACTTGTCCAGTGCCTCGGCGCCGCGGCGGATCACGTTGAGGCCCAGGCCGGCCTCGATCAGACCGGGGCAGACGGCATTGACGCGCACGCCCTTGGCGGCATAGCTCAGCGCGGCCGACTTGGTCAGGCCGGCGATGCCGTGCTTGGTCGCGGTGTAGGAGGCATTGG
>CAYWPB010000187.1:0-7707 GCA_964458725.1 uncultured Nevskia sp.
CCACCGTGATCCAGGGCGGCGCCTCCAGCGTGACCGCGCTGACCGGCTCGACCGAGGAAGAGCAGTTCCACTAAGCCGTTGATTCTGCTTTAAACAAGGGCCGCCTCGCGCGGCCCTTGTCATTTACGGCGGTTTTTGCGGTTGCCAGTCGCCAGCTTGTGGCGGACCTTGCGCGGGCGTAGGGTGTGTCGCAAACGACACAGGGGAGGGCTCATGCTGCGCAATCTCATCCTCGGCCTGGTGATCGCGGTTGCCCTGTTCTTCACCATTGGCTTCGTACTGCCTGACAAGGTGCACGTGCAGCGTACCGGGCAGATGCAGGCGCCGGCTTCGCAAGTCTTCGCGCTGGTCAACAGCTTCCGCCAGTTCGACAAGTGGTCGCCGTGGGCGGCGAAGGATCCGCAGATGAAGGTGCAGCTCAGCGGGCCGCCGCTGGGGGTTGGCGCGCACTACGAGTGGAGCGGCAATGAGGCGGTGGGCAGCGGCAGCCAGGAAATCGTGTCGAGCGCGCCGGACAGCCAGGTGAAGACCCAGCTCAGGTTCAGCGGCTACGAGCAGCCGAGCCTGGCGACCTTCGACCTGGAGCCCAACGGCGCGCTGACCCGCGTCACCTGGAGCCTGGACATTCAGCTCGGCTCCAACCCCATCGCCCACTACTTCGGCCTGCTGATGAACCGACAGATCGGCCCCGACTACGAGCGCGGCCTGAACCAGCTGCGCGGCCTGGTGGAGGGCGGCTCCAAGGTCGATTTCTCGCAGATGCACGGCGAGCTGGTGGAGCTTAAGCCGCAGGCCTATGCCTACGTCTCCGGCAGCAGTACGACCCAGTCGGAAGGCATCGCCAAGGCGCTGGCCGCGGCCTACGCCAAGGTGGGTGCATACATGACCGCCGCCGGTCTGAAGCAGGCGGGGCCGCCCATCGCCGTCACCCGCCGCTGGGATTTCAAGGCCGGGGTGTACGAGTTCGACGCGGGCATCCCGGTGGACAAGTCGGATGCACAGGCCCCGGCGACGCTCAATGGCAAGCCCAGCGAGGTCAAGATCGGGCAGACCTATGCCGGCACTGCGCTGAAGGCCGAGCACCGTGGCGCCTACAAGGACATGGGCAAGACCTACGAGCTGATCGACGCATACAAGGCGGCTTACGTGCTGCAGGACAATGGCCTGTCCTGGGAGCAGTACATCAGCGACCCGGGCAAGACGCCGGAGGCGCAGCTGTTGACGGATATTTACGTGCCAGTGAAGTAAAAACAGCAAAAGCACTCCACGCAGAGGCGCGAAGAAGCGCAGAGAACAACAATAGTTTTGGCTTTTTTCTCAGCGTCTCCGCGCGCCTCTGCGTTTCTGCGTGAGGCGCTTTTGATTCAACGCCGGCGTATCCTATCGCCCTGATGAACCAGCCGTCCCAGCCGTTCGACTCCCGCACTTTCCTGTCCCAGCTCACCACCGCGCCGGGCGTCTACCGCATGTACGGCGAGAACGACGAGCTGCTCTACGTCGGCAAGGCGCGCAACCTGCGCAAGCGCGTCGGCAGTTATTTCCTGCGCGCCAGCGGCAATCCGCGTATCGAGAGCATGGTGTCGCAGATCCGGCGCGTCGAGGTGACGCTGACCCACACCGAGGACGAGGCGCTGCTGCTGGAGTCGGCGCTGATCAAGGAGCTGACGCCGCGCTACAACGTCTCGCTGCGCGACGACAAGAGCTTCCCCTACGTGCGCATCACCGCGCATGAGTTCCCGCGCATCACCTTCTACCGCGGCGCCAAGACCGGCGCCGACCGCTACTTCGGTCCTTACCCCAGCGCCGGCTCGGTGCGCGAAACTCTGCAGACCCTGCAGAAGCTGTTCCTGCTGCGCCCCTGCAACGACACCTTCTTCGCCAACCGCCAGCGCGCCTGCCTGCAGCACCAGATCAAGCGCTGCTCGGGGCCCTGCGTCAAGCTGATCTCGCCGGAGGATTACGCCCGCGACGTGGCCAAAGCAACGCGTCTGCTGGAAGGGCGGGGCGACGAGCTGGCGCAGGAGCTCGGCGCGGAGATGGAGCGGACGGCGGCCGACCTGGAGTTCGAGTTGGCAGCGCGCCTGCGCGATCAGATCGCGGCGCTGAAGCGGGTGCGCGAGCACCGCGCCATCACCGGTGGCGCCGAGCAACTCGACGTGATCGTCGCCGCGCCGCACGCCTCCGGCAGCTGCGTCGCGGTGGTGTCGGTGCGCGACGGCATCAACCTCGGCCACGGCAGCTTTTTCCCACGCCACCCGCCCGGCATCGCCATGGACGAACTGCTGGCCGGCTTCATCGCCCAGTACTATCTGGAACGGCCTCCGCCGCCGGAGGTGCTGGTCAGCGAGCTGCCGGAGGACGCCGAGTGGCTGGAGGCCAGCCTCTCGGCCAAGGCCGGGCGCAAGGTGCGCATTGCCAGGCCGGAGCGCGGCGCCAAGACGCGGCTGCTGGAGATGGCCGAAGGCACGGCGCAGCAGGCCCTGTCGGCGCGCCTGGCGGAGGCGGCGAGCATGGACCAGCGCCTGCTCGAACTGCAGCAGGCGCTGAACCTGGAGCGGCCGCCGCGGCGGCTGGAGTGCTTCGACATCAGCCATACCATGGGCGAGAAGGCGGTGGCCTCCTGCGTAGTGTTCAACGAGGAAGGGCCGCTGAAGGCGGCTTATCGCAAGTTCAACATCGAGGGCATCACGCCCGGCGACGACTACGCCGCGATCCAGCAAGCGGTGGCGCGGCGCTATGCCCGGGTCAAAGGCGGGGAAGTGCAGGCGCCGGACGTGTTGTTCATCGATGGCGGCGCCGGCCAGCTCGGCGCGGCGCTGCAGGCCCTGGCCGAGGTCGGCTTCGAAGACTTGCGGGTGGTTGCGATCGCCAAAGGCCCGACGCGCCGGCCCGGCCTGGAGCAGCTGATCCTGCCGGAGAGCGAGCAGCCCCTGGTGCTGCCGCCGGATTCGCCGGCGCTGCACCTGATCCAGCGCATCCGCGACGAAGCGCACCGCTTCGCCATCACCGGCCACCGCGCGCGGCGCGAGAAAGCGCGCATGACCTCCGGCCTGGAGACGATCGAGGGCCTGGGTCCGGCGCGGCGGCGCGCGCTGCTGAAGACCCTGGGCGGACTGCCGCAGGTCAAGCGCGCCGGCATCGACGAGCTGGCCCGGGTCGAGGGCATCAGCCGCACCCTGGCGGAACGGATCTACGCCCATTTCCATTGAGCGGAAACCGCGTGCAGGAGCGGACCTGTAGAATGGCGCCATGAGGCTGAACACTCCTACCATCCTCACCCTGGGCCGCGTCGCCGTCATCCCGGTCGTGCTGGGCCTGTTCTACGTCGACTGGTACCAGGCGCGCCATGCTGCGGCGCTGCTGTTCATGGCGGCCGCGTTCACCGACTGGCTCGACGGCTACCTGGCCCGCGCCTGGAACCAGACCAGCAATTTCGGCGCCTTTCTCGATCCGGTGGCGGACAAACTGCTGGTAGCGGTGGCGCTGGTGATGCTGCTGCGCGACGACCCGCGCAGCGTGATGGGGGTGCTGGTGGCGATCATCATCGGCCGCGAGATCACCATCTCGGCCTTGCGCGAATGGCTGGCCGAGCTGGGCCAGCGCGCGCGCGTGGCGGTAGGCATGCTGGGCAAGCTCAAGACGGTGGCCCAGATGACCGCCATCGGCCTGATGCTGTGGCAGACCCCGCTGGGGCCGATCCCGATCTACCAGATCGGCTATGTACTGCTGTTCCTGGCCGCAGCCCTGACCATCTGGTCCATGATCCAGTACATGCGGGCGGCCTGGCCTGTCATGCGCGACGATTTCAAGGCCTGAAGGGGCGGGTTTCCTAGCGGAGTTCTCTCCCGCATGTACTTCTGCGGCGACTCCCGCACCCACATGCGCCGATGAAGCCGGCGCATGGCACCGTGTCGTCGCCGCACATGCGGGCGGCCTGGCCCGTCATGCGCGACGATTTCAAGGCCTGAAGGGGCAAAAGGGGCTTGCTTCGCCAGTTACCGATCCCTACAATACGCAACTCGCAAGCGGGAATAGCTCAGCTGGTAGAGCGCAACCTTGCCAAGGTTGAGGTCGCGAGTTCGAACCTCGTTTCCCGCTCCAGTTTTCAGAAAAACCTCGTTTTCGACGAGGTTTTTTCATATCCACGGTCCGGATTGCCGATTTTTCAGGTTTTCCGCCCGGGTGGCAGTGCTGGGGTAGAATGCCTGCCCGCGGTTCGCGGCTCGGTGGCAGAGTGGTCATGCAGGGGACTGCAAATCCCCGTACGTCGGTTCAATTCCGGCCCGAGCCTCCATCCCTGACAAAGCTGGACCTGCCGCCATTCCAACTCAGGCGGTGACGAACCCGGCGTATCCGCTCGCCTTCGCTTCCTCGCAGGCCGCCCGGTAGACGGGGGCGCCGCCGACGAAGGGCAGCATGCGCCGCTCCTTGCCTTCGACATTGCTGCCCATGTACCAGGACTTGTTCTTGTAGACCAGGGTGGCCCTGGCCAGCTCGTCGTGCTGTGCGATCCACTTGGCCTCGACCTCGGCGCCCGGCTCGATCGTGGTATTGCCGCGCCGGCGCAGGAAGGCGATGCAGTCGCCGATCCAGTCGATCTGCTGCTGGACGCAGGTCGGCACATTGCAGAACGCAGCGGCCGGGGAGAACGGCCCCATGGTAATGAACAGGTTGGGGTAGCCGTGCACCTGCAAGCCCATGGTGGTGTGGATGCCGTGGCGGGCCCAGTCCTCTTTCAGGGATAGTTCCTCGCGGCCGCGGATATCGACCGCGGTGAGGGAACCGGTGCCGGCGTCGAAGCCGGTCGCCAGGATCAGCAGATCGAGCGGAATCTCCCCGGCCGAGGTGCGTACGCCGCGCTCGGTGAGGCACTCGATCGGTGTCTCGTTGAGGTCGACCAGGTTGACGTTGTCGCGGTTGTAGACATCGAAGTAGCCGGTCTCCAGCGGCACCCGGCGAGTGCCGAAGCCGTGGTCGGTGGGCACCAGTCTGGCCGCGACCCGCGGGTCCTTGATCCGCGCGCGGATCTTTTCGCGCACGAACTCCGAGACTTCGGCGTTGACCTTCTCGTCGAGGAAGACGCCGAAAAAGCCGCCGATCCACAGGTTGAGGGAGCCGTCCTGCCACAGGTTTTCGAGCACTTCACGCCGTTGCGCCGGCTCGATGTCGAAGAACTCGCGGCTGTCGAAATCGTAGTCGAAGCCGGCGAAGGTCTGCTGCACGCGCAGCTTGAGCATGGGATAGCGCTCGCGCCAGGCGGCCCGTGCGGCGTCGTCGAAGCGCGGGTTCTTCATCGGGATGGCGTAGTTCGGAGTGCGCTGGAACACCGTGAGCTGCGCCACCTCGGGGGCGATGGTCTGGATTACCTGGATGCCGGTGGCGCCGGTGCCGACCACGCCGACGCGGTTGCCGGCGTAGTCGACGCCTTCCTTCGGCCAGCGCGAGGTATGCAGGATCCGCCCGCTGAAGCGCTCGTAGCCGGCGAACGGCGGTTGCAGCGGCGCCGACAGGCCGCCGCCGCACATCAGCAGGAAGCGGGCACTGACCGTGTCGCCCCGGTCGGTGCTGACGGTCCAGCGCCGTTGCGCCTGGTCCCAGTGCGCCGCGGTCACGCGGGTGTTGAAGCGGAACGCGTCGCGCAGACCGAAGCGGTCGGCGACGTGGTTGAGGTAGCGTTCGGTCTCCTCCTGCGCCGGGAAGCGTTCGCTCCAGTCCCAGGTGTTGAGCAACTCGTCCGAGAACCAGTACTGGTAGACGTAGCACTGCGAGTCGACGCGTGCGCCGGGATAGCGGTTCCAGTACCAGGTGCCGCCGACGCTGGTGCCCTGTTCGAAGGCCTGCACTTCCAGGCCCTGCTGGCGCAGGCGGTAGACCCCGTACAAGCCGGAAAACCCGGCACCGACCACGACGGCATCGACCTGTCTCGCTTGAGACTGCACCTGAGCCATGAAGAATCTCCTCCGCGCTGCGTTATTGATTGCGGGCTCTACCGACCTGGTCCCGTGGCTGCACTCCGCGCCCCTGCCTTGCGGCGCCAGCGCGATTGCAGCTTCGTAGTGGCGGCATGAATGCCTAGGTTGGCTTGAGGATGTCAAACCCCCGCCGGGTAGTAGGTTTGATAAAATATTGATTTATAAACAAGTATAAGAGGGCGGCCAATCCCGTACGCGGGTCCGGCCCTGGCGTCCATCAGTCGCTACAATTCACCCCTGCCTCAGCGCCGCCCGAATGGCGAAATTGGTAGACGCATGGGACTTAAAATCCCCCGGCCGCGAGGCCATGCCGGTTCGAGTCCGGCTTCGGGCACCAGCTTGGCGCGGCCGGATCTCCTGAACTTGCTTAGTCCGCGAGCGAGGCGCCGTTGTGCGCGGAGGGATGGGTCTCGCGGATCTGCGCCAGGCGCACCAGCAGCTGGGCGATGATCTCGCGCAGGCCGCGGCCGGCCTTCTCGCCGTCGCCGGCGCGCAGCGCGGCAATGACCGCCTTGCGCTCCTTGGCGAAGACGCCGATCAGGCCGATACGCTGCACCGCGATGCGGGCACGGATGTCCCAGGCCATGTGCTCCCAGGCGCGCAGGAACAGCTCGTTGCCGGACATCTGCACGACGTGGCGGTGGAAGTTCACGGCGCTGTCCATGTAGGCGTCACGGTCGTGCTCGCGCGCGGCGCGCTGCATCCGCTTGAGGTCGCTCTCGAGGCGCTCGAGGTCCTTGCGGGCGCAGGGCACGGCGCGGCGCGCGGCGGCTTCCTCGATGGCGGCGCGCAGCTCGTAGGCTTCGCGCAGCTCGTCGAGGTCGATGCTGCGCACGCGGGTGCCGCGGTAGCGTTCGGACTCGAGCAGACCGAGGGCTTCCAGCTCGCGCAGGGCCTCGCGCACCGGCGCCTGGCTGACGTTGAATTCCCGCGCCAGGCTCATCTCCTTCAGGCGCGTGCCCGGCGGGCTGCTGCCGTCGAGGATGCGGGCGACGATGGCGTTGCGGATGTGGTCCCGCATGCAGATGCGATGAATGGCCATGTCGCAGTCCGGTGTTTCGCCTGTCCCAGCTCAGTTCGAAGCAGTTTTCGGACCGGCAGCCCCGGCCGCGGCGGCGCGAGGGTTCTGCCAGCCGCCGCCCAGGGCCTTGACCAGCAGCACGCTGGCGTTGAGCCGGCGCGCCTGGATGTCGGCCTGGTTCAGCTGCGCCTGCAGCGCGGCGTTTTCCGCGGTGACCACTTCCAGGTAGGTGACGACGCCGCCTTTGTAGCGGTACTGGGCCTGCTCCAGCACCTTCTGCGTGGCCACTACTGCGGCGGCCTGGCTGAGGCTTTCCTGCTCCAGCTGGCGCAGCGCGACGATGTTGTCCTCCACTTCGCGGTAAGCATTGAGCACGCTGCCGCGATAGTTCGCCGCCGCCTCGTCCAGGGCGGCGCGGGCCTGGTCGGACAGCGCGCTGTGGCGGCCGGCGTCGAACAGGGTCAGTACGGCGGAGGGACCGACCGACCAGATGCGACTCGGCGCCTCGATCCAGTTGGACGCGGTCTTGCTGTCGAACCCGGCGCTGGCGGAGATGCTGAACACCGGGAAGTAGGCGGCGCGGGCCACGCCGATCTGCGCATTGGCAGCGGCGGCGCGGCGCTCGGCGGCGGCCACGTCAGGGCGGCGCTCGAGCAGGGCCGAGGGCAGGCCCGGGTCGATCGCCGGGGGCTGCAGCGACGGCGGCAGCGGCTG
>CAYWPB010000188.1:0-7699 GCA_964458725.1 uncultured Nevskia sp.
GCCAGCTGCGCATCCGTTTGGGTGCGCGGCCCCCCACCCTAACCCTCTCCCCATCTGCGATGGGGAGAGGGGGAAAAGACACCGCTAAGCCGCCGCGGCCAGCTTGCCGTCGCGATAGTCCGCCAGGGCCTGCTCGATCTCCTCGCGCGTGTTCATCACGAAGGGACCGTACTGCACCACCGGCTCGCGCAGCGGCCGGGCCGCCAGCAGCAGGAAGCGCGCGCCTTCCGGCCCGGCCTGCACCTGCAGGCTGTCGCCTTCGGACAGCACGCCGGCGGCGCGGTGCGGCAGCTCGCGCTGCCCGCCGTCCGGACCGACCTTGGCGCTGCCCTCGTAGGCGTAGAGGAAGGCGTTGCGCCCGGCCGGCAGCGCCGTCTCGAAGCGGCCGTTCGCCGGCAGCTGCACATCGGCGTACAGCGGGTCGGTGGAGAGCTTCGCCGTCTGGCCGTTGACCGGCCCGGCGACCTCGCGGCCGTCGACGGCGAGGTTGCCCGCAATGACCTTGACCTGGCCGCCGCCGGGCAGCGCCGCCGTCGGGATTTCCGCGGCGGGAATATCGCGGTAGCCGGCGGGCTTCATCTTCTCCTTCGACGGCAGGTTGATCCACAGCTGGAAGCCGCGCATGCGGCCTTCGCTCTGCTGCGGCATCTCGGAGTGGATGATGCCGTGCGCCGCCGTCATCCACTGCACGCCGCCAGGGCCGAGGTCGCCCTGGTTGCCGAGGTGGTCCTCGTGGCGCATGTGGCCGTCGAGCATGTAGGTGACGGTCTCGAAGCCGCGATGCGGATGCGGCGGGAAGCCGGCGAGGTAGTCGTCCGGGTTGTCGGAATAGAACTCGTCCAGCATCAGGAAGGGATCCACGTACAGGCCGCGCTGGCTGCCGATGCTGCGGCGCAGCTTGACGCCCGCGCCGTCGGAAGTCGGCTGCGACTCGATGACGTGGACCAGGGTTCTGGAATTGGTGGTGCCCATAGCACACTCTCCTTCAAAGGAGTCCGCCGGCTTCAGCCGGCGGACTTGTACAGTCCGGTCATGGATGACCGGTTCCTTGACATGGATGTCGACTAAGCGCGGCTGTTCTGGAGCGGCGCGGAGGGCTGCAGCTTGGCCAGCTTCGCATCGAGGCTGAGCTTGCCCGGGCCGTTGGCGACCAGGAACAGGAAGCCGCCGGCGATGGCGATGTTCTTCATCAGCATGATCTGCGAGATCTGGTCGGCGCCGCCGTGGAACAGGAAGCCGGCGATGATGCTGAAGCCGGCGAGGACCAGGGCCACCGCGCGGGTGTACAGCCCCAGCACGATGGCCAGGCCACCGCCGAGCTCGACCAGGATCACCAGCGGCAGCAGGCCGCCGGGGACGCCGGCCGACTGCATGTAGGCCTGGGTGCCGGCGTAGCCGGCGATCTTGCTCCAGCCGGAGAGGATGAAGAGGGTGGCGATCAGCACGCGGCCGACCAGGTCGGACACGGGCTTGGTGGTGTCGAAGAACTTGTTCATGGTGTTACTCCTGAATGATTGGGCGTGATTCACGCGGCGAGGCTGAGGGCGGCTTCGCCGGCCTTGGCGACAGACGCGGACTTCGCTTCCGGACCATAGGCCAGGCCTTCAGCGTAGACGAACTCGACCTCGGCGATGCCGATGAAGCGCAGGAAGTCGCGCACATAGCTGGTCTGGGTGTCCATCGGCGTGCCGGCGTAAATGCCGCCGCGGGCGGCGAACACGATCGCCTTCTTGCCGGTGAGCAGGCCGACCGGCCCCTTGTCGGTGTACTTGAAGGTGACACCGGCGCGGGCGACGTGGTCGAAGTAAGCCTTGAGCTGGGACGGCACGCCGAAGTTGTACATCGGCAGGCCCAGCACGATCAGGTCGGCCAGCTTCAGCTCGTTGATCAGGGCGTCGGAATACTCCACCACCGCCTGCTGCGAGGCGTTGCGCTGCTCCGGCGGGGTGATGAAGGCGCCGAAGCGTTCGGCGGTGAGGTGCGGCACAGCCTCGTGGGCGGCGACGTCGCGGTTGACCACGCGGGTGCCCGGGTGGCTGGCGACGTAGGCTTCGACGAACTGGCGGGCCAGCTGGCTGGACTCGCCCTTGCCGTTGTTGATGCTGCTGTTGATCTGGAGCAGGGTGGTGGTCATGGCGTCATCTCCTGAAGCTTGAGTGGTGGAACGGATCGTTCCGGAGTGGCGCTATTTAAATATTGATTGATTAGATAAAAAAGCAGAATATTCAGCGTATATCTATCAGTTTCATAGATACGAATGTCCAGCACTCCGAAAATCAGCCTCGAGCAATGGCGTGCCCTGCAGGCCGTGGTCGAAGCCGGTGGCTACGCTCAAGCCGCTGAAATGCTTCATAAAAGCCAATCCGCCGTGACCTATGCGGTGCAGAAGCTGGAGTCCCTGCTCAACGTCAAGGTGTTCGAGGTGGTCGGCCGCAAGGCTCATCTCACGCCGACCGGCGAGGTGCTGTACCGCCGCGCCAAGGCCCTGCTCGACGAGGCCGGCGCCCTGGAGAACGCCGCGGGCAGCCTGGCCGCCGGCTGGGAGCCGGAGCTGCGCCTGGCGGTGGAGATCATCTTTCCGACCTGGCTGCTGCTGCAGTGCTTCGCCCGCTTCGCCGAGGAGCGGCCGCAGACCCGCATCGAGCTCTACGAGACGGTGCTGAGCGGCACCGAGGAGGCGCTGCTGCAAAGACGGGTCGAGCTGGCGATCTGCTCGCAGATCCCGGCCGGCTTCGCCGGCGATCCGCTGATGCGCCTGCGCTTCATTGCCGCGGCGCACCCCGACCACCCGCTGCACCAGCTGGGCCGTGAACTGAGCTTGCAGGACCTGCGCAAGCACCGCCACTTGGTGATCCGCGACAGCGGCAGTCAGCGCCGCTCCGGCAGCTGGCTCGGCGCCGAGCAGAACTGGACGGTCAGCCACAAGGCCACCTCGATCCATGCCGCTACTCTGGGCCTGGGCTTCGCCTGGTACCCGGAGGACACCGTGCGCGGCGAGCTGGAGCGCGGCGTGCTCAAGCCGCTGCCGCTGCGCGAAGGCGGCGAGCGCTGGGCCGAGCTGTACCTGGTCTACGCCGACCGCGACTACGCCGGTCCCGGCACGCGGCGCCTGGCGGAGATCGTGCGCGAGCATGTGCAGGGGCAATGCGATAAGCATCTGAAGGACGCGGCGCAGACGCCGCCGCAGACGGTGATCGGCGGGCCGGTCAAGCCCACGGGCGGCTGCTGATGGAATGCCGCGCCGGCTGCGGCGCCTGCTGCATCGCGCCCTCGATCAGCTCGCCCATTCCGGGCATGCCGGACGGCAAGCCGGCCGGCGTGCGCTGCGTGCAGCTGGACGAAGCCAACCGCTGCAAGCTGTTCGGCGATCCGCGCCGGCCTGCGGTGTGCGTAGGTCTGCAGCCGGGCCGCGAGATGTGCGGCGAAACGCGGGAACAGGCGCTGGTGTACCTGGAGCGGCTGGAGCGGGCGACTCGGCCTTAGCAGTTCCCCTCTCCCCACATCCGTGGGGAGAGGGGACAAAACGTCAAACCCCCAGCGCCTCCAGCTTCTCCGTCGCCTCCAGCCACTCCTCCTCGGCCGCGGCCAGCTTCTTCTTCAGCTCGCCCTGATCCTTCATCAGCTTCGCCACTTCCGCGCTTCGGCTGGCCTCATACATCGCCGGATCGGCGATCTTCTGCTCGATCGCGGCCACCTCCTTCTGCAGCTTCGCCATCTGCGTGTCGAGTTTCTTCAGCGCGTCCTTGAGCGGCCGCGCCAGCTCGCGCTGGTCAGCCGCGGAACGGCGCTGTTCCTTCGCCGGGTTGCCGCCGCTCTTCGGTGCTGGCGATTTGTTGGTGTCGCGCTTGGTCAGCCAGCGGGCGTAGTCGGTGAGGTCGCCGTTGAACTCGTGGCAGCCGCCGTCGGCCACCAGCCATAGCGTCTCGCAGGTGCTGGTCAGCAGGTGGCGGTCGTGCGACACCAGCACCACGGCGCCGGCGTAGTCCATCAGCGCCGTCTCCAGCGCGTGGCGCATGTCCAGGTCGAGATGGTTGGTCGGCTCGTCGAGCAGCAGCAGGTTGGGCTTCTGGTAGACCACCAGGGCCAGCGCCAGGCGCGCTTTCTCGCCGCCGGAGAACGGCGCGATCGCCTCGAAGGCTCGGTCACCGCGGAAGTTGAAGCCGCCGAGGAAGTCGCGGAACGACTGTTCGCTGCCCTTCGGGTCGATGCGGCGCAGGTGCAGGATCGGCGAGGCCTTGGGATCGAGCTGCTCCATTTGATGCTGGGCGAAGTAGCCGATGCGCAGGTAGGGATCGCGCATCGCCTCGCCCGCCAGCGGCGCCAGCTCCCCTGCCAGGGTGCGCACCAAGGTCGATTTGCCAGCGCCGTTGGGGCCGAGCAGGCCGATGCGCTCGCCCGGCGCGATGTGCACCCGCAGCTTGTCGAGGATGGCCCTGCCGGGGTAGCCGGCGGCCACCTCGTGGAAGCGGATCAGCGGCGCCGGCAGGCGCTCCGGTTGCGGGAATTCGAACGCGAACTCGGTATCGGCGTGCGCCGCCTCCACCAGTTCCATCCGCTCCAGCTGCTTGATGCCGCTCTGTGCCTGCGTCGCCTTGGTCGCCTGCGCCTTGAAGCGGTTGATGAATTTCTGCAGGTGCGCGATCTGGCGCTGCTGCTTGGTGTAGGTGGCGGTCTGCAAGGCCATCTTCTCGGCGCGGATGCGCTCGAACTGCGAGTAGTTGCCGGTGTACAGCGTCGCCTTGGTGCCTTCCAGGTGCAGGGTGTGGCCGGTGACGGCGTCGAGGAATTCGCGGTCGTGCGAGATCACCAGCAGGGTGCCGGGATATTCGCGCAGCCAGTCCTGCAGCCAGATCACCGCGTCGAGGTCGAGATGGTTGGTCGGCTCGTCGAGCAGCAGCAGGTCGGAGCGGCACATCAGGGCGCGCGCGAGGTTCAGGCGCATGCGCCAGCCGCCGGAGAAATCCGCCACGGCGCGCTCCTGCGCCTCCGGCGCAAAGCCCAGGCCATGCAGCAGGCTGGCGGCGCGGGCGCGCGCGGCGTAGCCGCCGATCTCGTTCAGGCGCTCGTGGATATCGCCGATCTTGTGCGCGTCGTGTTCTTCCTCGGCCTTGACCAGGCGCCGCTCCAGCTCGCGCAGCTCGGCGTCGCCGTCGAGCGCGAACTCGATGGCCGGATCCGGCAAGGCCGGAGTGTCCTGGGCCACCGTGGCGATGGCGATGTTCTTCTGCACCGCGATGTCGCCGCGGTCGGCGTGCAGCTGGCCGAGCAGGGCGGCGAACAGGGTGGATTTGCCGGTGCCGTTGCGGCCGACCACGCCGGTGTGCCAGCCGGCATGCAGGGTGAAGCTGGCGTTTTCCAGCAGGGTGCGCGCGCCGCGCCGCAGCGTCGCCTGGGTCAGGGTGATCATCCGCGCATTTTACCCTGCGCGGCGGGTCTCCTCGCCGCGGCTAGTGCCGGGTCAGCGAGTCGCGGAACACGATGTAGTTGGCGGCGGTCTTCGACGGCGCTTCCAGCATCGGCACGTGGCCCATGTCCGGCATCACCAGCACCTGCGAGTTCGGCATCAGCTGGTGCAGCACCTCGGCGCCGGAATAGTGCAGGGCGCGGTCGTGGTCGCCCCAGACGATGAAGGTCGGTGTCTGCAGGTTCTTCACCTGCGGCTCCAGCGGCGGCTCCTTGACCAGGCCGGCGAAGATCTGCTGCTCGAGCTGGTAGTGCTCGGCCTGGTGCTGCGCCATCACCTGCAACACGGCGTGCGGCACGTACGGCGGATTGACGCAGACGAAGGACAGGAGTTCCTGCATTTCCTGCTCGTTGCGCGCGATCAGCGGCATGCGGCCGCCGCTCTTGACGATGCCGCCGAGGTCGCTGATCTGGGCGCCGGCGACGCCGGCCGGGGCCAGCAGCCACAGCGTGTCGACCCGGTCGGGATGCGCCGCGGCGTAAGCCGCGGCGATCCAGCCGCCCATGGAATTGCCGCCGAGGTCGAAGTGCTCCAGCTTCAGCGCATCGGCGATCTCGTTGAGGTAAACCAGCTGGTGCGGGATGTCGCACTCGTCGGCGGTCGGGCGCGGGCTCTCGCCCCAGCACGGCAGGTCCACGGCGATGACGCGGTAGTGCGGCGTCAGGTACTTCGAGACGCGGGTCCAGTTGTCCTTGTCGCCGTTGAAGCCGTGCACCAGCAGCAGCGGCTTGCCCTGGCCGCCTTCGAGATAGACCACGCTGAAGCCGGGGATGTCGACGGCTTTGCGCTGCAGGCCCGCGGCGCCGCGCTCGGCGGCCAATGCGGCGCTGGCGAACTGTGCCGGGAGGAAGAAATCGAACGTGAAGAAAGCCGCGGCGCACACGGCCAGCACCAGCACCACCCGCTTCAACAGCTTCATTGCTTCTCCCCGGCAACGGCCCGCTCTGGGGCGGCGGACCTCGATTGTCGGCCGGGATTCTGCCCAGCGGCGGCGTGGCTTGGCATTTGCCCGCGCGACAGCGGGCAGTGGCGCCGGGTCAACCGGGTGCGCTACTGATCGGGCCGTCGCTTGCCCTCGCCCCGCCAATCGCTCCGCGATCGGCCCTCCCTCTCCCCGAGGTGGGAGAGGGGCAGTGGCCGGCAGCCTACGGCTGTCGCTCGAGTCTCCGCATCAGGTTTTCCTGCACCACGCTGGCCACCAGGCGCCCGGAGCGGTCGTAGATCAGGCCGCGCGACAGGCCGCGCGCGCCCTGCGCGGAAGGGCTATCCATGGCGTAGAGCAGCCAGTCGTCGGCGCGCAGGTCGCGGTGGAACCACAGCGCGTGGTCGATGCTGGCCACAGCATTGTTGGGGTGGAGCCAGGACATGGCGTGCGGGCGCAGCGCCGTCGACAGCAGATTGAAGTCCGAAGCATAAGCCAGTACACATCGGTGCAGCATGCGGCCCTCGGGCAGGGTGCCGGCGGCGCGGAACCAGAACTGCTGGCTCAGGCCGGTGGGTTTCGGCTCCAGCGGGTTCCACGGCATCACCGGGCGGAACTCGATCGCCAGCACCCGCAGCAGCGCCTCACGCGCGCGCGGGCTGATCTCGGGATGGGCCGCGACCCACTCTTCGGCCAGCTCGTGCTGGGTGCGCAGCGATTCCGGCGGCGGCACGTCCGGCATCGACATCTGGTGCTCGGGGCCGTCCTCGGGGTGCTGAAACGAGGCGATCATCGACAGGATCGGCTGGCCGTGCTGGATCGCCTGCACCCGCCGCGCGGTGAAGCTGCGCCCGTCGCGCACGCGGTCCACTTCGTAAACGATGGGCGAGGCCATGTCGCCGGGACGCAGGAAGTAGGCGTGCAGTGAATGCGGCACCGAGCCCTCGACCGTGCGCGCCGCGGCGACCAGCGCCTGGCCGATGACCTGGCCGCCGAACACGCTCTTGCCGCCCAGGTCGCGCGACTGGCCGCGGAACAGGTTGAGCTCGAGGGATTCGAGGTCGAGCAGGCCGAGCAGGTCTCCGAGGATGTTCTTCATGCGCGTGGATGATAAGTGCTTATCATCGGCGCGATGAGCCGGCCCCTTCCCGATTTGCCCGTCCTCGATGCGGTGCCGGCCCTGAAGGCGGCGCTGGCGCAGGCGGGCCGTGCGGTGCTCACCGCGCCGCCCGGCTCGGGCAAGACCACGCTGGTGCCGCTCGCGCTGCTTGACGAGCCCTGGCTCGCGGGCCGGAAGATCGTCGTGCTGGAGC
>CAYWPB010000189.1:0-7680 GCA_964458725.1 uncultured Nevskia sp.
GCTCGCTCAAATACGTTCCAGACGCATTTGTCCGGCTTTCGCCGGAATGACGGCCGTGCTTGCCGCATGGCAGCCGGCTCAGGCCGGCAGCTTGCGGAAAGCGATGGCGAAGCGGTTCCAGGCGTTGATGGCCGAGATGAGCAGGGTCAGGTTCACCAGCTCCTCCGGCGTGAAGTGCGGCTTGACCCGCTCCCACACCTCGTCCGGCACGTGGGTCTGCGCGACCAGGGTCACCGATTCGGTCCACTCCAGCGCGGCGCGCTCGCGGTCGCTGAAGAACGGCGTCTCGCGCCACACCACCACGCCGGCAAGACGGCGCTCGCTCTCGCCCGCCTTGCGGGCGTCGCCGCTGTGCAGATCGACGCAGTAGGCGCAGCCGTTGATCTGCGAGGCGCGCAGGCGCACCAGATCGACCAGCGGCTTGTCCAGGCCAGACTTCGCGATCTGCTGCTCGAGGGCCGACATGGCCTTCATGGCGTCGGGACCAGTTTTGTAGAAATTCAGGCGGGTTTCCATGGCGGCGGTGCTCCGGTTGAGAGTCCTCGGCGAGGACGTTTCGATGGAGCCCATCATGAAACTGGCAACGGATATTGATAATCCGGCGATTTAGCGAATAATTGTCCTATTTATAGAACAAACTGGCCGGCTGGCGGCCCTGGGGGAGCGGTGCGGCTGGATCTCAACGACCTGCGCTATTTCGCCCTGATCGTGGAGCACGGCGGCTTCAGCGCGGCCGAGCGCCATGCCCACATCACCAAGTCCAAGCTCAGCCGCCGCGTCGGCCTGCTGGAGGAGCGCCTGGGCGTGCGCCTGCTCCAGCGCAGCACCCGCAAGCTGGCGCTGACCGAGGCCGGCCGCGCCTTCTACGAGCACTGCGTGGCGATGGTGGTGGAGGCGGAGGCGGCGCAGCAGGCGGTGGAGCAACTGCGCAGCGAACCGGTGGGCACGGTGCGGCTGAGCTGTCCCACGGCGATGGCGCAGTTCTACGTCGCGCGCCTGGTGGCGGAGTTCATGCGCCGCCATCCGAAGGTGCGGGTGGAGCTGGATGCCAGCGACCGGCTGGTGAACCTGATCGAGGAGCGCTTCGACATCGCGCTGCGCGCCCGCGACAGCGGCCTCAACGATCCCGGTCTGGTGGCGCGGCGCATCGCCTCGGGCCGCTTCGTGCTGGTGTGCAGTCCCGCTTATGCCGCGGGCAAGCCGCCGATCGAGGAGCCGGAGCAGCTGGCGGCGCTGGATACCATCGGCGCGCTCGCCGCCGGCCAGGAACAGAACTGGACGCTCAGCGCCGGCGACGGCCGCAGCGCGCGCGTGACGCTGCGGCCGCGCCTGCTGTGCACCGACCTGGCCTTGCAGTACCAGGCTGCGCTTGGCGGCGTCGGCGTGGCGCTGCTGCCGGTGCGGGTGGCCTGGCAGGGCCTGAACGAAGGCTCGCTGGTACGCGTGGCCAAGGATTGGGGCACGCCGGAGCAGGGCATTCACCTGGTCTTCGTCAGTCGCCGCGGCATGCTGCCCTCGGTGCGCGCGCTGATCGACTACCTGGTCGAGCACATACCCACGACGCTGGCGCAATAGAGGGTCGGGGGAGAGGCCGCGGAGCTGCTGATACTATCCGCCATAAGTCTGCTATCCGGGTGACGGGGGCCTTGCAGCGATGATTTCGTACGATCTCAGCGAAGCCGATTACCTTGCGGCGCAGGCCCTGCATGCCCGCAGACACCGCAAACTGCAGATCTTTTCCGCCGCACAATTCCTGATCTTCTTTGTGCTGGGTGTTTTCCTTGCATCTTCGCCCACCGTGAATCCCGCATATGCCTTCGGGGGCTACATGCTGATCGTCGGGGCACTGGTCTTCGCCCTGTTGCTGATGCTGATCTACCTCGTGCTGAACCCCTGGCAGCACCGCCGCAGCTACCGGCAGTTGAAGATGCAAACCGTGAGCCGCAGCTGCGACTGGACCGACGAGCAATTCACGTCTCATTCGAAATACGGCAATTCAACCATCCCATGGGGTGATTTCGCCAAGGCCGACGAAGACGACGCCGTGTTCCTGCTCTACACCTCGAAACGGCAGTTCCTGTGCATTCCGAAACGGGCGTTCCCTGACCCGCAGACGGTGGGTCAATTCAGCCAGTTGCTCAGGACCCGGGTGAAGTCGGCCTGAAGGCCGACCTACAGACTGCCCGATCTCAGCTCCCGATCCAGAAAATCCGCCCCGCGCTGCACCGCCGGGCCATCGAGCAGGTTGGCCATGATGTGGCCCAGGCCCGGCATCAGGTACAGCTCGTTACGCACGCCGGCGGCGTCAAGCGCAGCCTTGAAGTCGACGGCCTGGTCGGGGCGGACCAGGCGGTCGGCGCCGCCGTGGTAGAGGAACACCGGCGGGCTGTCCGGCCGCACATAGGTCACCGGCGAGGAAGCGCGGAACACATGCGAGTCCTTGCTCCAGCGCTCGCCGAGGAAGGCCGGCACCAGGGTGCCGCCGCGGTACTTGCGCAGGTCGGAAGGCACGCCGCCGGCGACGATGGCGCGTACTTTCACCTCGGGGTCGTACAGCGCATCGGTGGGCGCCAGCAGGCCGAGCAGTGACACCAGGTGGGCGCCGGCGGAGTAGCCCCAGGCGCCGATGCGCCGCGGGTCGAGCCGCAGCTCGCCGGCGTGTTGGCGCATCCAGCGCAGTGCCTGCTGCAGGTCCTGCACCGGCGCCGGAAAGCGCGCGGCCGGCGCCAGGCGGTAGGTGGCGTTGACCACGACGAAGCCGCGCCGCGCCAGCTTTTCGGCGATCAGCTCGGTATGGGTGCGGTTGCCGCCGGCCCAGCCTCCGCCGTGGACCAGCAGCACCGCCGGCAGCGGCCCTTGCGCCTGGGGCACGTAGGCATCGGCGTGCAGGACCTGCGGCCATCCAGCCGGGGTGTAGACCCGATCACGGATGCGGCGGTACTGCAGGGTCAGCCGCCGCGCAGGCGGATCGTGCGGGCGCCCGCTGTGCTGCGCCCTGCCGGCGTGGACCAGGGCCAGCGGCCGCAGCGCGGCGCTGACCAGGCGGAAGGCGGTCAAGGCCGGCTTACTCGGCTTCGCGCACGTCGGTGACGAAGTACTCGGTCTCGCCGAAGCAGGAGCTGGGAATCCACTTGTGCTGCTCGTAAACCAGGGCGACGCGCTTGCCGACGATGGCGTTGATCTTCGCCGCCACGGTGTCGTCCGGCACGGTGAAACGGAACTTCTCGGACATGGTGCCGGGCATCGACACCATCGCCATCTCGCCTTCCCAGGTCTTGCACAGCCAGCCCTGCTTGGACAGCTTCTGCACGAAGCCGGCGTGCTCGCCCTTGGCATAGGCCCAGCTCAGGGTCATCCAGGTATAGCCGGTGGCCACGGCGACCAGCACCACGACGAATATCACGATTCCCTTGATCATTTGTGCGGTTCCGCTCCCCGGCGGCGGCTTGGCTTGAGGTGGATGCGGGCGGCATGCCGCCCGCGCGGATTATGCCTGTCCGGCCGCGCTTCCCGCATCTGCACCACGCTTGCACAGAGTTCCGCGCCGCTTGCATGGCCACGCCATCGCCGCCGCATGCACCGGCCCGAGACTGCACTCCCGGAACGCAACGCTGCTGGACCGCCGTTCCAGGCCGCACCCCATGGGCGGCCGGACTGTCCAGCCTGTCGCTGGGGAGTGGGAACATGTCGGAACTGGATCAATCGAATGGCGCCACGGGCGGCTTCGGCCGCCGGCTGTGGGGTTCGCGGGGCGCGGTGCTGGTGCTGGTGGTGCTGGGCGGGGTTGGCTACACCCTGTACCGGCATCCGCCGATGCAGGCGGTGGAGCACGGCGAGATCGGCCTGCGCAGCAACCGCCTGTTCGGTGGCGAAGTGCGCGAGTTCGAGGAAGGCAGCGTGCTGGTGCTGCCGGGCTTGCAGGAGCTGCACCGCTACTCGCTGCGCGATCGCGTCTACCGGCCCACCGACAGCGCCTCGGCCAGCGGCGCGGCGCCGTTCCAGTCAGTCGAGGGCCTGTCGCTCGGCGTGGACCTGAGCATCCGCTACGCGCTGGACCCGGCCCGGGTCAGCGCCGTGGCCAGCCGCCTGCCGGAGGACATCGACGGCCAGGTGGTGCAGCCGGCAGTGCAGAACGTGATCTACCGCATCTTCGCCCGCTACACGGTGAAGGAAATCTTCACCAGCAAGCGCGCCGAGATCCAGCAGCTGATCGAGTCCGACCTGAAGCCGCGCCTGGCTGCGGACGGCATCGTCCTGCGCGGCGTGCAGATGGGCAAGGTCGACCTGCCGGCCGACTACCGTGCCGGCATGGAGAAGCTGCTGGCCGAGGAGCTGGAGAACGAGAAGATGCAGTACACCCTGCAGCTGAAGGACCAGCAGGTGAAGCAGTCGGCGCTGGAGGCCGAGGCGGAGAAGGTGCGGCGCGAGAAGGCGGCCGAGGCCGCCGCCAGCGAGCAGGTCATCGCCGCGCGCGGCCAGGAAGAAGCCATGAAGCACGTGCTGCCGTTCAAGCAGAAGCAGATCGAGCAGCGCGAGCTGGAAGCCGAGGCCGAGAAGCAGGCCCGCATCAAGACCGCCGAGGCCAACGCCCAGGCGCGGCGCATCGAGGCGGCCGGCGAGGCCGACTCGCGCCAGAAGCTGGCCGACGCGGACGGGTACCGCCTGGAGCGCCTGGGCAGGATCGCCAGCGCGCAGATGGAGCGCGACGGCGAGCTGCTGAGCAAGCACCCGTTGCTGATCCAGAAGACCATGGCCGACAAGCTGTCCGACAAGGTGTCGGTGATCATCGCGCCGCCGCCGGCCAGCGGCGGCTTCATCGGCTCGGCCCTGCTCGGCCAGGCCGCTCCAATGCCGGTCAGCACCCAGACCGCCCCTTCCGGGGAGAGCGAATAATGCTGCTCGCCACTCTCGCCACCCTGGCCATCGTCGTGCAGGACCAGGCCGTGCTGCGCGCCGCGCCGGGCCGCAACGCCCAGCAGCAGGCCACCCTGTGGCAGGGCGAGGCGCTGGAAGTGCGCGGCGCACGCCTGGACTATCTGCAGGTCTACGATCACCGCATCGAGCGTGGCGGCTACGTGCGCCTGAACGAGGTGCGCAGCACCGGGCTCGAAGCGGCCGACGCGCCGGGTTTGCTGGCGGTGCTGCGCTTCCTCCGCGACGCACCGGGCCAGGAGTCGCTGGGCATCGCTTACGCCGCCGCCTATCTCAAGGCCGCACCGGCGCAGGCGATCGATGCCGAACCGTTCGACGCGCTCGGCGCCATGGCTGACCGTCTCGCCACCCGTGCCTCGGCGCGCCACGGCAAGGCCGACGATCCCAAGCTGGCTGCGCAGCTTGACGTCGCCGCCGGCTACGGCCTGAGCTGGGCCAGCTTCGAGCGCGACGGTCGCATGCAGGTCTGCTACGAGGGTGAGGCCCTGCGCCGCGTGCTGGCGCTGCCTTCGTCGGATGAACAGAAGGCGCAGGCCGCGCTGGCCCTGACCCGCCACGAATGCGTCGATCCCAGCCTGCCGCCGGTGCAGCGCCAGCTGCTGGACCAGTGGCGCGCCGAGGTTCTGGACCGCCCCGACACCCGCCGGCTGCCGGAGACCTTGAAGAACCGCATCCGCCTGCGCCGCGCCGGCGTCTGGGCCAGCCTGGCCTGGCAGCAAAGCCGGCACGCCAGCCTGGCCGCCGCCACCGCCGCCGCGGCGCGCGCCATCGACGAGCTGGCCGCAGTCAACAAACACGAGCTGAGCGACGAGGACCAGGCCGCCTACACCGAGGCGGCCGTCCGTACCGGCGCCTCGCGCTGGGCCGCTTCCGCCGCCATGCCGCCGAAATCCGGCCTGGCACTACGCACCGCGCCCGGCGATCCCGGCCAGACCTGCGTACTGCTCACCGACGCCAGGCACGGCGCCGAGGCGCCGCTGCTGCGCCGCTGCACCTACGGCACGGTGTGGACCGCCTCAGCTTCCACCAACGCAGCCAGCACGGCGCTGGTGCTGGCGGTGCAGCCGCTCGACACCTGGCGCGAGCTGTGGCTGTTCCGCAAGAACGCCGACGGCTGGAGCGTGGACGTGCTGCCGCCGGCGGCCAACGACCCGGGCATCGGCTACGCCGAATTCGCCGGCTGGGTCCCCGGCGGCAAGCGCCTGCTCGCCGTGCGCGAGGCGCGTGTCGACGGCCGCTGGAAGCGCAGCTTCGAAGTGCTGCGGCTCGACGGCTTGGCCACCGAGCGCCGTGCCGACCAGCCGGACTCCCTCAGCGTCTTCTACCGCTGGCAGTCGCCGGCGTGGAAGCGCGAGACGCTCAGCCTGCGCTGAGCGTATTTGTGGAGGGCTGCCGCACACCGGCGGCCCAATAGGCCGCTTGCCCTCCCCCTGAGGGAGGGCCGCGCCGTCAGGCGCGGGGAGGGGTAGCCGTCACGATGAGGCTTCGCCGTAGGTTGAACAACGTACAGGGAAGCACCTGAAGGTTTGGTTGCCCATGAAATACGGAGGCCTTGCGCTGGCCGCGACTTGGTTGGCATTTGTGACCTGCGATGTCTTATATGTCATTGGTGCGTGGTCGGCATTTCGATCGTTTGATGCGCAAAGGCATGTCGTCTTCGAAGCCCTTGGTGCAGCCGCCGCTTGCTGGTACGTTTCGTTGTCGCTCTATCCTGGAAAAAGGGGCGGGGCACCCAAGTCAGGCTCCTGGCGGCATTTCCCGGCCTTGCCGTTTTGATTCTTCTTAACGGCCCGTACTTTCCGGAAGGCGACGAGATGGAACCTTGCTCCAGGCATTCATTGGATCAGGATCGTGCTCTGGGGACCCGCTGTCGCTCTGTGGTGGTGGTCTTGGAGAACCGCTCGTTGAGGCGAGCGCACTTTCCCGGGACCGCGCAACGTGCCCCTCACCCCAACCCTCTCCCCGCTCCCGCGGGAGAGGGAGTAGTTGTTCAGGTCTTCCTTCTCGCGGTGGCTGTGCCTGCGCGGGCCGGCGTACAGTTACCTGGCCATGGACCGCCACAACCTCATCCTCGACACCGACAGCTACAAGCTGACCCACTGGCTGCAGTACCCGCCGGGGACGACGCGCATCTCCAGCTACATCGAGAGTCGCGGCGGGCTGCTGCCGGAGGTGGTGTTCTTCGGGCTGCAGGCCTTCCTCAAGCAGTACCTGAGCCGGCCGATCAGCCGCACCGACATCGACGAGGCAGAAGAGGTGTGCCGCGCGCATCTGGGCGTGTTCAACCGCGCTGGCTGGGAGTGCATCGTCGAGCGCCACGGCGGCTACCTGCCGCTGGAGATCCAGGCGCTGCCGGAAGGCACGGCGGTGGGACATCACGTGCCAGTGGTGCAGATCGTCAACACCGACCCGCAGTGCTACTGGGTGCCGAGCTACCTGGAGACCGCGCTGCTGCGCGCGGTGTGGTATCCGAGCACGGTGGCCAGCACTTCCTTCGCCTGCAAGAAGGCGCTACGCCTGTACCTGGAGGAGACGGCCGATACGCTCGACGCGCTCCCGTTCCAGCTGCACGACTTCGGCGCGCGCGGCGCCACCTGCCACGAGGCGGCGGGGCTGGGCGGCGCCGGCCACCTGCTCAACTTTCAGGGCACCGACACCCTGGCGGCGCTGGAAGTGGCGCGCCGCCACTACGCCGAGCCGATGGCCGGCTTCAGCATCCCGGCCTCCGAGCACAGCACCATGACCAGC
>CAYWPB010000190.1:0-7668 GCA_964458725.1 uncultured Nevskia sp.
TACCTGGCGATGGTGGCGGTGCCGCCCCTGCTGTGGCAGCTCACCACCACCCGCAGCCTGGCCCTGGCCTCGATCACGATCGGCCTGCTGTCGCTGCCCAGTCTGGCGCGGCTGATCCCGCGGCGCGGCCCGCTCGGCTGGTTGCTGCTGTGCGCGGCCGGCGCCGGCCTGGGCCTGCTGTCCTGGCTGGCGCGGCCCTGGGTGCCGCCGGCAACCCTGTGGCTGGGCCAGGGCTTGATCAGCGCCAGCGTCGACGCCGAGCTGCGCCAGCCCGGCGCGCCGCTGGAGACGGTGACGCAGGAAGCGCTGCGCCGCGACGGCATCTGTGCCTTCACCGCGATCCACGCGCCGCGCGGCTTGACCGAGCAGGTGTTCCACCGCTGGCTGTTCCGCGGGCACGAAGTGACGCGCATTCCCCTGCAGATTTCAGGCGGGCGCGAGCAGGGCTATCGCGCCTGGAGCTGCAAGCAGGGCTTTCCGGAGGACTCCAGCGGACGCTGGTCGGTGCAGGCAGTGACCGACGCGCGGCAGATGATCGGCGTGGTGCGCTTCAGGGTGACGCCCTAGGCTCCCCTCGCGCGGTGCATCTCCAGCCCCTCGGCGCGCAGCACTGCCGAGGGCGGCAGGCCGAAGCTGGCGCGGAAAGAGCTCGACAGGTGCGCGGGGCTGGCGAAGCCGGCGTCCAGCGCCGCGGCGGTGAGTGAGCCGCCGGCGACCGCCAGGTCGAGCGCGCGCACCAGCCGGTGCCAGGTGCGGAAGCGACGCGGCGCCAGCCCCAGCTCCTCGCTGAAACAGTGCAGCAGCCGTCCCGCCGACAGGCCTGCTGCGGCGGCGACCTCCGACAGGCCGAGGTTATGGGCGAGCCCGCGTTTGAGGCAGGCTACCGCGGCGCCTACCGCCGGACTGCTGCTGCCGGCGCCGGGTTGGCGACCGCCGTAGACGATGCGATCAAGGCCGGCACCCAGCTCAACCAGCGCCGCGGCTGGCAGGCCGCCGCTGCGATAGGCATCCTGCAACAGCAGGGGCGCAGGCCCGGACAGCAGCCGCGTGACCGCTGCCGGCGGGGCGTCGAATTCCGGGTGCAGGTAGAGCACGGCGACCGGGCGCCCGCCGCCGTGCAAACGGTGCTCGCAACCCAGGGCGATGCGTGCGCCCCTGGTGTGGCTCCAACCGTCGTGACCGGCGGCATAGCCCAGCTCGCCTTCGAGCGCATAGCACCAGGCGTTGGCGCCGTGGCGATGCGCGCCGATTTCGCCGAGCGGGCCGATGAACAGCATCTTGTCCGGCCATTGGTAGAGCTGGGTCTTGAACATCCTGGGTATAGCCAGTTTTTGAAAGTGCGTCACGGGCCACCGGCTTAGGATAGCGCAGGGGCACCGGGATGGAGAGCGCATGCAGGCACAGACGATCAGGGCGGCAGCGGTGCAGCTTGAAGGCGTGCCCGGCGACGTCGCCGCCACTTTGGAGCGGGTCGAGCGGCTGGCGGAGGCGGCCTGCGCCGCCGGAGCGAAGCTGGTGGCACTGCCGGAGTTCTTCACCTCGCCGGTGGCGGTGGACCCACGCGTGCACCAGGCGGTGCTGCCGCCCGACAACGCCGCGCTCGACCTGCTCAGGCGCCTGGCGCGGCGTCATGGCGCCTGCATCGGCGGCTCGATGCTCGTCGCCGACGGCGGCGAGATCTACAACCGCTACCACTTCGTACAGCCCGACGGCCAGCTGTTCTTGCACGACAAGGACTTGCCGACGATGTGGGAAAACTGCTTCTACGGACCCGGCCATGACGACGGCGTGTTCGAGACGCAACTCGGCGGCGTCGGAGCGGCGGTGTGCTGGGAGCTGATCCGCACGCAGACGGTGCGCCGCATGCTGGGGCGCGTGGCGGTGACGATGACCGGCACGCACTGGTGGACCATGCCGGATAACTGGGGCCGGCTGGTCAGTGGCGGCCTGGCGCCGATCGGCCAGTACAACCGCTACCTGTCGGAGAACGCGCCGCTGGAATTCGCACGGCGCCTCGGCGCACCGGTGCTGCAGGCCTCGCATTGCGGCCGCTTCCGCTCGCGCTTCCTGCTGCTGCCAGGTCTGCCTTTGGCGCCGGCCTACGACACCGAGTTCGTCGGCCAGACCCAGATCGTCGACGCCCGGGGCCATGTGCTGGCGCAGCGGCAGGCGCAGGAGGGGCCGGGCTTCGTCACCGCCGAGCTGCGCCTTGGCGCGGAGGAACCGAGCCTGCCGCTGGAGGATCGCTACTGGATCCCGCGGCTGCCCGCCTTCCTGCATGCTTACTGGCACCAGCAGAATGCCTGCGGCAAGGCTTACTATCGCAGCAAGGGACGCGCGCTTGGACTGGCCGCCGCCGGGCGCAACTGATTCTTGCTGTCATCCTGAGCGCAGCGAAGGATCTGGCTGCGCACTTCAGAACAGCCATGGCACCAGATCCTTCGCTACGCTCAGGATGACAAATGAACGCCGCCAATCTCTGCCTGCTCGCCGCCGGGATCTATTTCCTCACCGGCATGCTGACCGGCATCTGGAAATACCGCTGCATGGCCAGCGATCCCGAAGCGCGCACGCCGGTGTACGTCGACATCGCCCACCGCACCGCGCTGATGTACTCCTTCGCCGCGATACTGCTGCGCGAGTTCGTGCCGTACTCGCCGCTGTCGCCGCAGGGCACGCTATGGGCGGTGGGCCTGCCGCTGCTGTTCTTCGGCTCGGCGATCTTCATCTACATCGTCCACGGCATCCTGCGCGACACCGACAACCAGCTGCGCAAGCCGCATCGGCTCGGCAGCACCACGCTGCCGGGCGGATTGATCGCCACCTATATTTGGTTGCTGATTGCCGGCGAGATCGGCGGCTTCCTGGTGCTGTTCGCCGGCTTCCTCAAGGCGGTGTTCGCCTGAAGCGAACCGGCGCTCTCAGTGCGCCGGTTCCTGCACTTGCGGCTTGTGCTGCTTGAGGGTCTCCCGCCAGGCCGGCAGACCGGTGACGCGCTCGTACCAGGCCAGCACCCCCGAATAGCCGTCGAGCGCCATGCCGGCCTCATGCCAGTAGACGCACCAGGCGCAGAGGCTGAAGTCGGCGATGCTCAGGCGCTGGCCGCAGACATAGTCCTGCTCCTCGAAGTGCTGCTCCAGCACCCGCAGCAGCGGCTCCAGGGCGTCGTGGCCGCGCCGCACTTCGTCAGGGTCGGTCTCGCCCATGGCCAGCACCGGCTTGGCCACGTTCTCGTAGATCAGCACGCCGCAGGTTGGGCCGAAGTGCGCGCCCTGCCAGAACATCCAGCGCAGCATGTCGGCGCGGTCCGCGCAGTTGCGCGGCAGCAGGGCGCCGCCGGACTTGTCGGCGAGGTAGTGCAGGATGGCGTCCGATTCCCACAGCTTGAACGGGCCGTCCACCAGCAGCGGCACGCGGCCGTTGCGGTTCAGCTCGAGGAATTCGCGGGTTTTCTGCTCGCCGCGCGGTACGCTGACCGGTTTCAGATCGAGCGGCACTTTCAGATGCTGCGCCAGGGCGATGACCTTGAGGCAGCTGGGCGCGGGCGGAAAGACGTAGAGGTCCATGACCGATCCTCCATGCAAGCGGTCTACAGCCTAGCACCACGCCGCTTCGGCGGCGAGAAGCGCAGCAGGCCTTTCCGCCCGCCACACCCGGCAAGGCCGCCTCAGCAGCCGGGCCGGGCCAGGAACAGGAAGTCGGCGTAGCCCAACGCGGCGCGGCGCTGCGCGATCGCCGCCGCGTCGAGCGGCACGGCCGCGCCGTCGTCGGCCAGCGCGAAGGCCCGGTAGCCATTGCTCGACAGCTCCTGCAGCAGCTGTGCCGCGCTGGCGCCGCTGCGGCTCAGGGCCTGGTCGTCGATCTCGATGAACAACGCCGGGCGGAACCGCTCGAGGGTTTCACGCGCGCCCCGCAGGACGCGCTGCTCCGCTCCCTGTACGTCGATCTTCACCAGCGACACCGTCGGCCAGTACAGGCCCCGCAGCAGGTCGTCGATCGAGCAGCCCGGAATCTCAATGCCTTCATCGGCGATGCGATGGTCGCCTGGATGCAGGGGATTGCGCAGCAGCCGCAGCGGGCCGCTGGATTCCGCCGCTGCAGCCTCGACCAGGTGCGCCACCGCAGCCTTGCCGCTGCGCTCCACCGTGCGCCGCAACTGCATGAAATTGTCGCGGTCGGGTTCGATCGCGATGACCTGCCCGGAGCCCGTGACCCAGCGGATGAAATGGCGGGTGTAGAAGCCGACGTTGGCGCCGACGTCGATCACACTGGTGTCGGCCGGAACATAGGCGCGCAGGGCGCGGACCTGCCGGCCTTCGAGCGCCGCCTTGTATGCGGCGTAGCTGCCCAGGAAAAGGCGCCGGCCCAGAGCGGTGTCGAGGACGCCGGTCCGCGACACCAGGCTGTAGGTCCCCAGGGCGAGGTTCTGCAGGAGCTTTTTGGGCGACATCCGGCCGCCTATGCGCTCAACCCGGCGCGGGCGCTTTCTGCGCCGGCGGCCCGACATAGCGATAGATCCGCTCGCCAGGATTGATGACAGTGAAGTCCTGCGAGGTGAACTGGTCGCTGTAGTCCACCCCCAGCAGGCGCACCGGAACGGTGATTTCGGCCGCAACCTGGTAGTGGCCGCCGTCGAGCACCTGTTGCAGGGCATAGGCGCCGTTTTGCGGATTGCGTGCTCCCAGTCGGTCCATGTTGCGGTAAGTGGCGCTGTTGACGACGACGTAGTCGTGGCGCGGACTGTCGTCCAGCAGCAGACTGTCGACGCCGGTGCCAAGCTCGAACTCGAAATGGCGATAACCGGCGGGAATCGTCGGGTTGAGGAACACGTCGCTGGAATATTGCTGCACCTCGACGACGCTGCCGCTCCTGGGGACGTTCGCCACGATCCAGTCGGCGGCAAGCTCGCGTACGTTGCGGCCGGCCTGGACCTTCAGGAAAGCCAGATCGCCGAGCAGGGTCCATGCCACGATGCCGGCCGCGGCTGCCGCGGCAAGATGGCGCCAGCCCGGGCCCCGTGCGGCGAGACTGACCAGGGCGTCGGCCGCCAACAGCGACAGCAGCGGCAGGACCGGCACGGTGTAACGCACCACCACCCAGCTCACCAGGGTCACCGGGATGAAATAGGCAAGTGCCGCCGCCAGCAACAGCAGGCGCGAAGGGTTGCGGCAGACAGCGGCAAGCAGGACGCCGGCCAGCGCCAGCAGGTGCAGGGGAATGCCCAGGGCCTGCCGCAGGGCCAGCCAGCCGTACTGGTAGATCCCGGGGCCGCGCCCCGCCGCGTCCGCGAAAGATCCCGTCTGAAAACCGCTCTGCACCGCAACGCCGGCGCGCAGCAGGTCGGGGTGCAGCAGGGAGTATGGGCTGGCGAGCGCATAAACGCCTGCAGCCACTACGGCCAGGAGCGGCAGCCGCCAGCGCAACAGCGTGCCAAGCCCGCTGGCCCAGCCGGCGTCGCGCTCGCGCAGCATGTAGGCCAGGGTTGGCGCGATGCCGAACACCACTAATGGCAGGCGCAATGCCGCGACGAAGCCCAGCAGCAGCCCGGCCGCCGCGAAATGAAGCCGGTCCCTGGAGGGCTGGCCCTGCAGGATCACCACGCCCAGCCACACCAGCAACGTGCCCATCAGCGCGCTCAACTCGTCCGGTCGGATGTTCTGCGCGAGGAATGCATGCGCCGGACTCAGCGCCAGGAACAGGGCGGCGAGCAGCCCGGCGAGGGGGGGGAACAGGCGCACGCCGATGCGCCAGGTCAGCACGATGGTGAGCAGGGAACAGGCGGTAAAGACGCAACGGCCGAACAGCAGGGCGTTGCCCAGCTCGTTGAACCCGCCGAGCAGGCCGCGCAGCTGGTTGCCGTAGTAATAGAAAGCATTGAGCAGGCTGAAATAGAGCGTGCCGCCGTAGATGAACTGCTTGGGGTTCAGCTGCCCGATCGCTATGGCACGGGCGCGGACCAGGGTGGCGAGCTCGTCCGGATGCCAGGAGTAACCGGGGTGCAGCGCATCCGGCAACCCCCAGCGCAACCCGGGCACGCGCAGCAAGGCCGCGAGCAGCAGGACCAGCAGGATCCCGACACCCCATGCGCCGCGCCGCCTGGCTTGGGCATCCGTCAAGCTCAGATCCCCTTCAGCTTGCCGTAGCCGTATACCACCATGCGCAGCAGCATCCAGCCGTGGCGGAAACGGCTGATCTTGGTCACGCCATAGGTGCGGTTCTGGTAACGCACCGGGATCTCGGCGATCTTCAGGTTGAGCTTGCTGGCGCCGAACAGCAGGTCGAAGTCGCCGAACGGGTCGATGTCGCCGAAGTAGGCGCGGTTGCGCGCGATCGACTCGTAGTCGCGGCGCCACAACACCTTGGTCCCGCACAGGGTGTCCTTCAGGCGCTGGCCGAGCAGCCAGCTGAAAGCCAGGGCGAAGCACTTGTTGGCGATCAGGTTGAGCGTCTGCATCGCCTCGTCCTCCATCGGGTAGACCAGGCGGCAGCCGCTGATGAACTGGCCCTTGCCCGAAGTGATGGCACGGTGGAAGCGCGGCAGGTCTTCCGGCGGCACCGTCAGGTCGGCGTCGAGGATCATCAGCACCTCGCCGCTGGCGGCGGCGAAGGCCTGGCGCACGGCGTCGCCCTTGCCGCTGCCCCGCTGCTCCAGCAGCTTGATGTCACGATCCGGGTATTGCGCGATGACGCGGCGGATCTCGTCCTGTGTGCCGTCGCTGGAGTGGCCGTCGATGAACAGGATTTCCTGGGCGCTGCCGAAGCGCGGCAGGCGGCGGACCGCCGGCTCGATGTTGCCGCGTTCGTTGCGGCAGGGAATGACCACGCTGACCGAGGCCGGCCGTTCCGGTGCCGGCTCGCCGAGCCGAGCGATGACGTAGTGCGACAGGCAGCCCAGGTAGAACCCGGGCAGGTTGGCGATGTGGTTGAACAGCCAGCTCAACAGCGGCACGAACTTGGGCAGCAGCACGCGCCGCTCGGTCTTGATCACCTGCATGTCGGCCAGCTCGAGCAGGTTGGTCAGATCGTCCAGCGACAGCCAGCTCTGCTGCGGCGTCGGCATCTTCAGGCCGAGCTTCTCACCCAGGCGCAGCAGCGGCTGCCATAGCACGTTGTAGTAGCAGATGACGATGCGCGTGTCCGGCAGGCAGTAGCGGCGCAGGCCTTCCAGCGCCGACTGCACGTCCTCCAGATAGCCCGCCAGGTCGGACAGGACGATGTAATCGAACTTCGGCTCGCCCGCCAGCTCGAGCGCGTCGGCATCGCCGACCTCGAAGCGCAGCTGCGGGTATCTGGCGCGCGCCAGTTCGACACAGCGCGGGCTGAGGTCGACGCCCAGTCCCTCCGACGGCCGCAGTGCGTCGAGCACTTCGCCGCAGCCGCTGCCCAGCAGCAGCACGCGCTTGCCGCTGCCGACGACGTAGCGCAGGTAGGCGATCTCGTCCGCGTGGAAGTAGCGGCTGCGCCGCCGCCAGCGCTCGATCTCCGGCGCCAGCCGGTCGAACGTCTCGCGGATTTTCAGTTTGCGCTGGTGCATCGGACGAAGGCTCAAATACAAAGGCCGCTTGACGCGGCCTTTGTCCCCGGTTTTTTGTACAGGATACCGGCTAGTGCCCGCCGCCTTCCAGCGATTTCACCGCCTGGATCATGGACACCATCACCTTCTGCGCG
>CAYWPB010000191.1:0-4293 GCA_964458725.1 uncultured Nevskia sp.
CCGCCGAGGCGGAAGCGGCCGAGCCCGCCGCCCAGCGCAAGCCGCCCAAGCGCGCCGCCGCCAAGGACGAGTCCGCCCCGGCGCGCGGTCGCGCCAAGAAATAGCCCGCCGCCGGGCGCACACGGAGGTCCATGCACCAGTATGGCGTCAGCGACGTCGAACGCATGCTGGGCCTGCCGCGGAGCACCATCCGCGCGCTGATCGCGGCCGGCTTCGTCACCCCCGCGCGCGGCCCGCGCAAGGCCCTGCTGTTCTCGTTCCAGGACCTGATCGTGCTCCGTACCGCGCAGTCGCTGGCGGTTGCCAAGGTCCCGCCGCAGCGCATCACCCGCTCGCTCAAGGCGCTGCGCCGGCAGCTGCCCCAGGCCATGCCCCTGACCGGCTTGTCGATCGGTGCGGTCGGCGAGCAGGTGGTGGTGCGCGACGGCGCCGGCCAGCGCCAGGTGGAGTCTGGCCAGTACCTGCTCGCTTTCGAGGGCGATCCCGACAAGGGCTCGCTCAGCGTGATCGAGCGTTCATTCGCGGCGCCGCGGGCCGTGCAGCGGGACTGGTTCCGCGAGGCGGTGGAACTGGAGCCGGACGACCCTCCCGGCGCCATCGCCGCCTACCGCAAGGCCATCGCCGCCGACCCCCGCCGCCTCGATGCGCGGGTCAATCTCGGCTGTCTGTTGCATGACCAGGAGCTGTTCGAGGAGGCCGAAGCGGTCTATCGCGAAGCGATCGAGAGCGGCGAGGCCGACGCGCTGTGCTGGTACAACCTGGCGGTGCTGCTCGAGGATCTGCGGCGCAAGCAGGATGCCGCCGACGCCTACGAGGAGGCCCTGCGCCTTGACCCGGCGCTGGCCGATGCCCACTACAACCTGGGCCTGCTCTACGAGGGCATGGGCAAGCCGAAGGATGCGATCCGGCATATGTCGCGCTACCGGCGGCTCATGCAGAACCCGGCGGAATAGCCGGTAGCGCCACAGCGGGCGTTGTCACCACTGGCTATCCCGCGGCCGTGGGCCGCGGCAGAACAGCTCTCAAGCGGCGTTGCGGCTGATCCGCCCCTGGTTGCTGGACGGGGCGCCGGGCTTCGGTTCCTGCGGCTGCATCTGGTTGGCGGCGGACGAGGCGCTGGCCAGTTCGGGCGGGCAGAACTCGAAGGTGTCGCGGCCGCGATGCTTGGCCCGATATAGCGCGGCGTCGGCGTTGCGTGTCAGCACCTGGGCGGTCTGCGCATCGTCCGGGTAGATGCTGATGCCGATGCTGGCCGAGACGTACACGGCCTGTCCCTCGATCTCGATCGGCTCGCGCAGCGAGGGGATGATCTTGCCCGCCACCTCGCCGGCATCCGCCGCCGTGCCGATTGCCTCCAGAACCATGGCGAACTCGTCGCCGCCAAGCCGGGCCACGGTATCGCTGGCCCGTACGCAATGCGCCAGGCGTCTGGCCGCTCCCCGCAGCAGCTGGTCGCCGGCGGCGTGACCCAGGGTGTCGTTCACCTCCTTGAACCGGTCCAGGTCGATGTAGAGCAGGGCAAGCTTGCGCCGGTTGCGTCGCGCCCGTTCCAGCGCGGCCTGGAACACCAGCTCGAAGTGCAGCCGGTTGGACAGGCCGGTGAGCGGATCGTGATGCGCCGTGTGCTGCAGCTGCGACTCCAGCCGCCGGCGTTCGCTGATGTCGCGGATCAAGCCCTGCCAGGTGCCGTCGGGGAGGATCGAAGTGCTGACCTCGCAGGGCACGACCATGCCGTTGCGGTGCAGGAAGCGCCACTCGCTGTGGCCCTTGCCGTCCCGGCGCAGCAAGGTCAGCGCCTGGTGGAGCGGCGCGGTATCGCCAGCGGGAACGATGTCGGCGATGCCCTTGCCGAGCACCTCGTCCGCGGCATAGCCCAGCATCCGGCAATAGGCGGCATTGACGTCAACCAGGCGGCCGCTGAGATCGGCGATGAATGCCGCATCCGGAGCCAGCTCGAACAGCCGGGCGTACTGCATCCGGCTGGCATGCAGTCCCTGGGTGGTGCGGCGGAAGGCGCGGTGGAATCCGCTGAACAGCAGACCCATGCCGATGAACACCCCGGTGGAGGCGTAGGCGTTGAGTCCTTTGTGCAGCACGTGCAGCGGCGGCACGAAAAACCACCAGCCCAGGGCGACCGAAACCGTGGTTGCAACCAGGCCGCCGCTGCCGCCGCAGATCCATGCGGCGAGGAACACCGCGGGGAAGAACATCAGCCAGGCCGCCGGCTCCAGGTATTGCTGGAATCGCCATTGCAGCAGGGCGGCGGTGGCGGGGAACAGCACCGCCAGCGCCAGCTTCGCAGTGGAACCGAGAGGGCGGATCGCCCGGCACGCCAGGCGCGCCGGCGCCTTGCGGCTGGCGCCATCCTGTCCTCCGCCCGGCAAACGCATGTTCATCCCGACTCGCGTCCTGTAGCCCGCAAAAGGCCGGGCGGCGCCCGCGCGATCGCAGCGAGCGCCCCCGGAGTGTCCCGGTATCTGTTATCGGTTTTTGCCGGCGGATCTGAAGCGGAGGCGATGGACGGAGGGGTCCAGGGGGTCGGGTGGAGGTGCAGGGACGGTCGGCCCGTCCGGAAGGATGGCCGAGGGGAAGGTTTAGGGAAGCTTGGCGACGTTGCGCGCCAGCGCTTCCCGGGCCCCACCGATCTTCGGCGTGCCGTGTCCGCCGATCAGGTTGTCGAAGTCCAGCGCCAGCACCCGCTCGAAGTCCGGACGCAGGCTGCCGCCTGGCGGGGTCGTGGCCTTGAGCCAGATCGGTCCGATGACGCAGGGCGTGAAGAAGCCCAGCGGCCGCATCACCACGCGGCCCAGGGTCGAGATCAGCGGGTCGTCCTGGTAGTTCTGCACGCTGTCGCAGGTGACCAGCAGTCCGTGCTGGGGCAGGTGCACCGCGCACTCGCCGAGCAGGCCGCTGCTGTAGAGCACCGCCTTCGCTCCGGGAATGGGCAGGGGGCCGTCCTCGCTGATCGCGCGGCTGCCTGGTGGCTCCGGATACGAGCACTTGCCCGGCACGCTCCAGAATTGCGCGCCGAAGCGCTCGGCATAGTAGGCGTCATCCCGGCCGTGGAACGTGCCGAGGCGCACCGCGTGCTTGATCGGCGCGCGGCCGAGCAGCTCGGTCTCGCCCTCGGCGCCCAGCCGTACCGGATTCAGCAGCGCCCAGCCTTCGTCGGTCAGCACCGCCACCATGTTGCGACTGAAGGTGATCTTCAGCCCCGGCGGGATGCGCATCGTGATCCGACTGGAAGCGAGCCAGATGCCGGGAAAGCACTCGCGCAGCGGCAGGTGGAAATCGGCGGGTGGATGGTCGGCGGCCATGGATTCCCTGTCGGTGTTGGCGGCTCACCGATACTAAGCCAGTCCGCCCGAGCCGGCTTTACCTGCCAGGTAATGGCGCCCCGCAGGGCGGCCCGCGGTCGCCGATCACTGGCTGGCGGTACCGCCCTGCTTGCCCTGCATCGCCGCGCCGATGCGCGCCGAGTTGGCCAGCACGGTCTGCTGACACTGGTCCGAAGCGTTCTGGAGGTCGGCGGCCGAGAGGCTGTCGGCCGAGCCGTTCTGCGCCAGCATCTGCATAGTGACGAAGGCGGTGGAGGTGAGGGCCACGGCGGCACTGCCATAGGAAGCAACCCAGGCCTTCTGCGCCTTGCCGCCGAGCTTTTGCGCGACGACGCCGCAGTACACCAGCTGCTGCGCCAGGGTCTGGTCGTCGGGGGCAGCAGCGTCGGCAGGCGCCGTGGCGGCGGGCGCGGTGGTGGTGGAGTCGGCGCCGGCGGTGCCGGACGCGACGGCGGCCAGGCTCAGCAGCAGGCAAGCGAGTGCTTTCATGATTCCCCTTGGCTCCCGGTGCCCGGCCGGAGCGGCCGGGGCGTTCTAGCGTAGCCTAAGCAGAATGCCGAAGGGCTACACGCGCCCTCGCGACTGCCTACAAGTCCTTCACCAGCACGATCGACTTCCGCTGATAGTTGTAGATGCGCTGCTTCTGCATCGGCAGCTCCTCGATGCCGGCCTGGGTGAAGCCGTGCTCGATGAACCAGTGCGGGGTGTGGGTGGTGAGGGAGAACAGCTTCTTCAGCCCCAGCTTGCGCGCGCTCTCCTCGGCCCGCAGCAGCAGGGCGTTGGCGCGGCCGGAGCGGCGGTAGTCGGGGTGGACGGCGACGCAGGAGAATTCGCCCATCTGGTTCTGCGGGAAGGGGAACAGCGCCGAGCAGGCGATGACGGTGCCGTCGCGCACCATCACGTCGAAGAAGCTGATCTCCAGTTCCAGCTGCTCGCGCGAGCGCGGCACCAGCAC
>CAYWPB010000191.1:4303-7654 GCA_964458725.1 uncultured Nevskia sp.
GGGCTGGCCGGGGCGCGGCCCCAGACCGCCGGCACCCTCGACCGGCTTGACCAGGCCCAGGATGCCGCCGACGTCCTCGATGCTGGCCTCGCGCACCGACTCGTAGGCCTCGTCGGAATAGAACATCAGGCCGCAGCCGTCGCGAGTGTAGAGCTCGCGCAGCAGGGCGCCGTCGGCGTCGGCGCCGATCAGGTGCACGCGCTGGACCCCGCCGCGGCCGGCGGCCAGCGCCGCGCTGAGCAGGGCGCGGTCCTCGCCGGACAGTTGCAGGCTGTCGCTCCTGGCCGCCAGCAGGCGCTCGGCCTCGCCCAGCGGCAGCTGGCCGGCGTCGCCGGTCTCGTCGGCCAGCTTCCAGTGGTCCGGGTCGGAGTCGAGCACGAACACCAGCTTGTCGGCGCCCAGGCCGGTCGCCACCGCCTGGGCCACCTCGCCGGCACGCAGGTTGAAGATCTCGCCGGTGGGGGAGTAGCCGACCGGGGACAGCAGGGCGATGCGGTCCTGTGCCAGCACCTCGCGGATGGTGGCGATGTCGATGCGCCGCACCTCGCCGGTGAGCTGGTGGTCGATGCCGTTGCGTACCCCCACCGGCCGCGCCGTGACCCAGTTGCCGCCGGCCACCTTGAGCCGCGCCCCGCCCATCGGCGTGCTGGCCAGGCCGGTGGACAGGCGCGCCTCGATGTCCATGCGCAGGCCGCCGATGGCGGCCTTGACGCACTCCATGGTGGCGGCGTCGGTGATGCGCAGGTCGCCCTGGAATTGGGACTTGAGCCCGCGCGCCGCCAGCTGCGCCTCGATCTGCGGGCGCACGCCGTGGACCAGCACCAGCTTGACGCCGAGGCTGTGCAGCAGGGCCACGTCGTAGATCAGGCGCTCGAAGTCCGGGCGCAGCGCCGCCTCGCCGCCGAAGGCGACGACGAAGACGCGCCCGTTGTGCGCGTGCACATAGGGCGCCGCGCCGCGCAGGGCGGCGACGAAGCCGTTGCCGCTGGCGGCGGGCGCCTGGGGCTCGGGCTTGGCAGCGAGGTCGTTCATGGGCGGAATTCTAAGGCACGGCGCGGCTTTGCGCCCCGGCTGGCTTCCGCGCCGCTGGCCGGACAGCGGCGGCCGGGCGGTATACTATGGCCCATGTCTTCGAAGCTGCATTACGACGAACTCGCCACCATCCTGAGCAACCTGGGCTACGCCGACGACGCGTCCAGCTTCCACGGCGCCGTGTGCGGCTCCCTGTGCCGGCAGAAGCCGGAGGACGTGGACCCAGTGGCCTTGCTGGACGACGAGGAAATCCGCCCCGGCCCCGATGTGCGGGCGGAACTGCGCCAGGTTTGCGAGCAGGCCTCCCAGGATCTGGCCGACATGCAGACCGGCTTCAACCCCTTGCTGCCGACGGAAGAGGTGGCTCTGGGCGAGCGCGCCCGGGCGCTGGGCGCCTGGTGCGAGGGCTTCCTCTATGGCCTGGCCGGACGCATCAAGCTGGACCTGCGCCAGTGCTCGGACGAGGTGCGCGAGATCGTCAAGGACTTCACCCAGTTCACCCGCGCCTCCCTCGACGCCGGCGACGACCTCGAAGTGGAGGAGGGCGCCTACGCCGAGCTGGTGGAATACATCCGGGTGGGGGCGCAGCTGGTCTACATGGAGCTGCATCCCCGGCCGCTGGCCGCGGCCGCGCCTTCGAAGACGCTGCACTGAGCCGGTTTCCCGCCCCATGGGGCGGGGATGCCGTGTTGCCCAACCTGGAACAGGTCTCGAACCCCGCCATGCCCATCCCGAGCAGCGCTGAACTCAAGGAATACGCCGCGCGCCGCGCCCGCCTGATGCGGGCGATCGGCGAAAGTGGGGTCGCCATCGTGCCGTCCTCGCGCGAGGTGATCCGCAACCGCGACGCCCACTACCGTTTCCGCCAGGATTCCGACTTCTGGTACCTCACCGGTTTCAACGAGCCGGACTCGGTCGCGGTGATCGCCCCGGGCCGCAAGGAGGGCGCCTTCCTGTTGTTCGTGCGCGAGCGCAACAAGGAGCGCGAGATCTGGGACGGCCGCCGCGCCGGCCCGGAAGGCGCCGTGTCGGAGTACGGCGCCGAGCAAGCTTTCACCAGCGACAAGCTGGAGACGATGCTGCCGGAGCTGCTGTCCGGCCGCGAGCAGGTGCACTACACCCTGGGCGAGCATCCGGCCTGGGACCAGCGCATCACGGCCTGCGTGCGCGAGATCCGCGAGGTGTCGCGGCGCGGCCCGGCCGCGCCGACCGGGTTCGTCTCGCTCGACACCACCCTGCACGAGCTGCGCCTGATCAAATCGGAAGCCGAGCTGGCCCTGCTGCGCCGTGCCTGCCAGGTGTCGGCGGCGGCCCACGTGCGCGCCATGCGCGCGACCCGGCCGGGCGGCTGGGAATGGCAGCTGGCGGCGGAGATTCACCACGAGTTTGAGAAGAACAATATGGAGCCGGGTTACGGCTCCATCGTCGGCGGTGGCGACAACGCCTGCATCCTGCATTACAAGGAAAATGAGATGCAGCTGCGCGACGGCGACCTGCTGCTGATCGACGCCGGCGGCGAGTACCGCGGTTACACCGCCGACATCACCCGCACTTTCCCGGTCAACGGCCGCTATAGCGGCGCGCAGAAAGAAGTCTACGAGGTGGTGCTGGCGGCCCAGTTGGCCGCCATCGCAGAGCTCAAGCCCGGCAACTCCTCGGGCCGGCCGCACGAGGTGGCAACCCGCAAGCTGACCGAGGGCCTGGTCGCCCTGGGCCTGCTCAACGGCGACCCGGACGAGCTGATCGCGGCCGGCAAACACCGCCAGTTCTATATGCACGGCACCGGCCACTGGCTGGGCATGGACGTGCACGACGTCGGCCGCTACAAGATCGACGGCCAGCCGCGGCCCTTCGCCGCCGGCATGGTGATGACGGTGGAGCCGGGCCTGTACATCGCGCCGGATACGCAGGGTGTGGATCGCCGCTTCCTCGGCATCGGTGTGCGCCTCGAGGACGATGGGCTGGTCGGCGCCGCCGGGCCGGAAGTGCTGACCGGCGACGTGCCCAAGGCCGTCGCCGAAGTCGAAACCCTGATGGCGGGCTGAGCCGCTGCCATGTCGGGGGGAACGGGGGTGATGACGGTGGCGCAGGGGACCCACGTCATGTCCGAGCCGCTGGGCCCGGATCCGGTGGTGGCCAGCGTTCTCAACTGCATGGACTGCGGGGCGCCGATCGCGGGCAATTATTGTTCCAACTGCGGCCAGGAAACGAAGATCCAGACGCCCACCGTGCGCCAGTTCATGCACGAGCTGATGGACCAGTACGTGGCCGTGGCAGGCAAGCCCGGCCGCCCCCTGCGCGTGCGGAACACCCAGCCCC
>CAYWPB010000192.1:0-7630 GCA_964458725.1 uncultured Nevskia sp.
GCCGCCTGCGCAAGATCACCCAGGACCTGTTCGTGCAGCTGGCCGAGGTCAAGGCCCAGATCGCCCACGTCGAAGCCGCCAGCCACGGCCTGCGCGAGGACGACATGCGCAGCATCGCCGTGCGCGCCGTCGAGCCGCAGCTCGACAGCCTCAGCAACAACCTCGAAGCCCTGCTGGCGCGCCTGCGCGGCGACATCGACGAGCTGCTGGCGGTGCAGAACCAGCGCATCGACCAGCTCAGCCAGAGCCTGCGGCAAGCCGTGATCGAGGAAGCCCACGCCGTGTCCGAGCGCGTCATGATGAACGCGGCGCAGCGCATCTCCGACCAGATCGCGGAGTCGATTCTGCGGGTGTTGAAGCCGGCTTCGAGCGGGCAGCGCTGAGCGGGTCAGGTCGTTTCGAAAAGGCCGGACTTAGTCCGGCCTTTTTGTTTTGGGCAGTCATTCCCGCGGAAGCGAAATCGACGTTGATCGTGATGCTTTCCGCCAGCAACCCCTCCCCTAACCCCTCCCGCAGGGGGAGGGGGACTAAAAGCCGCGACGCGGGGCTTTTGATGGTGCTGTTGCTTTGCTTTTGACGTTCCCCCGTTGGCGGCGCCGAGCACCGCAAAGCCGGAGCGACATGGGCCCGCGCGTGTTGTTCGCGCGGGGCGAGGCAGGGATGCCGAAGCGTCCGCAGACAGGCCAGGGACGGCCTGTCTGCGGACCCCGCTCCGGCTGCGGAGCGCAGGGGACCCCTTCATCGCGCTTCTTCTTTTGCGATGAAGGGGCGCCGACGTCGGGTCGCCTTTCTTTTGGTGACTTTTCTTTGGCGACGCAAAGAAAAGTCACTCGCCTGTAGGCGAAAACCCACGACTTCTTTCCGGGAAGGCAGATGCGAAGCCTGAGGCTTCGCCATAAATCCAATAGCGCTGGATTCCCGCTTTCGCGGGAATGACGAGTAGCTTTAGTCGAGCTTATTGCCCGGCCCGCAACTGCGCCCAGATCAACGCCCCCCACCCGATCAGGAACAGCGCGCCCCCAACCGGCGTGATCGCTCCCAACCACCGCGTCCCCGTCAACGCCAGCAGATACAAGCTGCCCGAAAACAGCAGCACGCCGAAAACAAAACTCCAGCCGGCGACACCAAGCCCCGGCCCCGGCCGCACCGTGCACAGCACCCCCACCGCCAGCAGCGCGAACGCGTGATAGAACTGGTACTCGACCCCGGTGTGGTACACCGCCAACATGTCGGGCGTCAGGCGCGCGCGCAGCGCGTGCGCGCCGAAAGCGCCGAGGGCCACGCCGAGCAGGCCGTAGACGGCACCGAGCAGCAGGAATACACGCGCCGCGCCCACGTCAGGATTCCACCACCTCGAAGCGGATGCCTTGCGCCTGCAAACGCTTCAGCAGCGCATCGCCCATCGCCGCCGCCGGGCTGAGCGAACCGAAGCGCTCGGGCAGAGAGTCATGCGCCAGGCACAGCGCCGACTCGGCCAGCATCTTCGCGGTCTCGCCGTAACCGGGGTCGCCGCCCTTGACGTCGACCGTGACCTTGCGGCCGCCGCCCTCGCCGAAGAAGCGCACGCGGAACCAGGCGCGGGCGCGCTGCTCCGGCGTCGGGCCTTCGCCGGAGGACTTGCGCGCCAGCAGCCAGCGCCGCGTCGGCCCGGCCTGGGCCAGGGTGAACAGCGCGCCAACGCCGCCGACCAGGGCGGCGACGCTGGCCAGCTTCTTCACCTGCACGTAGTGGCCGTAGCGGAACTCCGGGCCGTAACGGTCGACGGCGGCGGCGGAGCGCCGCACCATCTGCGGGTCGATGGTGGGGAACGGCACCACCCAGGTGCCGAGCGCCTTGACGAAGCGCACGTTCTGGTGAGTCGATCCGATCTTGCGATTCTTCGGCCATTGCTCGCGCTGGCGGCGCTGGCGCGCGATGGCGGCGTACTGACGCATGCGGCCGAAAGCATTGATGGCAGAGTGGTAGGTGCCGGCAGAGAAGGTGCCACCGGCACGCACGAAACCTTCCACCTTGAGCGGCACGCCCTCCGGCAGCTGCAGCACGGTGAAGTACGCGCCGAGGTCGTGCGGGATGCTGTCGAAGCCGCAGCTGTGGACGATCTTGGCGCCGCTGCGTTGCGCCTGCTCGTGGTACTTGAGCCACATCGAGTCGACGAACTCGGGCTCGCCGGTGAGATCGGCGTAGTGCGTGCCGGCGGCGGCGCAGGCGGCAACCAGGGGCTCGCCGTGAAGGATGTAGGGGCCGACGGTGGTCAGCACCACCTGAGTGGACTCCGCCAGCTTGGCCAGAGCCGCGGCGTCGTTGACGTCGGCCTCGATCAGGTCGAGTTTGGCGCAGGCCGGATTCTGCGCGGCCAGGCGCTCGCGCACCGCTTCGAGCTTGGCGCGGCTGCGGCCGGCCAGGGCCCAGCGCGTGCTCTTGGGCGCGTTCTGCGCCAGGTATTCCGCGGTGAGGCCGCCGGTATAGCCGGTGGCGCCGAACAGAACCAGGTCGTAGGGGCGTTTGGTGGCCATTGCGGCTCCTTGAAAAAAGTCGTTAGTTGTTAGTTGTCAGTTGCTGGTTGTCAGTAGCGGCGCTGGGCTTCTTCACTTGCACCAAGCCCACTGACAACTAACTACTGACAACTGACCACTGCTTCACAGCAACCCATCCCGCTGCGGCAGCGCCAGGATCCTGGTCACGGCATCCTCCGGCTTCAACTTGCTGGTGTCGATGGCGATCTCCGGCTGCTCGGGCGCCTCGAACGGGTCGTCGACGCCGGTGAAGCCCTTGATCTCGCCGCGCCGCGCCTTCTTGTACAGGCCCTTGGGGTCGCGGCTCTCGCACACCGCCAGCGGCGTGGCGACGTAGACCTCGTAGAAGCTGCCGAGCTGGGAGATGCGCGCGCGCACTTCGGCGCGGGCGCTGCGGAACGGAGCGATGGCGGCGCAGATGCAGATGCCGCCGTGCTTGGTGACCTCGCCGGCGACATAGCCGATGCGGCGGATGTTGAGCTCGCGGTCGGCGCGGGAGAAGGTCAGGCCGCTGGACAGCATCTCGCGCACGATGTCGCCGTCGAGCACGGTGGCCGGGCGCTGGTGCTGGGCCTGGATCGCCTGGGCCAGGCGCTCGGCCAGGGTGGATTTGCCGGCGCCGGACAGGCCGGTGAGGAACAGGGTGAACCCGCGGCGCGGGGTGGCGCTCATTGCATTGCTCTCCGTAAGTTGGTCAGCGTGGGGCCGCATGGGCCGGACAGCCGGCTGCGCCTGCCGCCCGGGGCCGGTCCACGCCGTAATGGATTGATTCTAGCCTGCCCCGGGGGCGGAACCCCACGGCGGCCGCAAGGTCAGTACACTGCCCAATTTTCGGCCACGCCGCCCCGAACCCGTACATGCGCCCCATTTCCGCCCTCGGCCCCCTCCTCGGCCTGCTGCTGGCCCTGCCCCTGTCCGGCCATGCCGCCCCGGTGCAGACCGAGCACGTCGAGGCCGAGCTGGTGGCGGAGAACCTGGGCCTGGTGGCCGGCGGCGACAACTGGCTGGGCCTGCGCCTGCGGCCGCAGGACGGCTGGCACATCTACTGGCGCAACCCCGGCGACTCGGGCCTGGCCACCAGCCTGAGCTGGACCCTGCCGCCGGGCGTCAGCTCCGGCGACCTGCAGTGGCCCTACCCGCACCGCAGCCAGCTCGGCGACATCGTCAACTACGGCTACGGCGAGGAGACGCTGCTGCCGGTGCAGCTGAAACTGCCGGCCGACTGGTCCGGCGGCCCCAGCCTGGCGTTGCAGGCCAAGGCGAAATGGCTGGTGTGCAAGGACATCTGCATCCCCGGCAGCGCCGACCTCAGCCTGAGCCTGCCGGTGGCGCCGGCGGCCAGCGCGCAGCAGGCCGACCCGCGCTGGCGCGATGCCTTCGCCAAGGCCCGCGCCGAGCTGCCGCAGCCGGCGCCGGCGGACTGGAAGGTGCAGTTCGCGGTGCGTCCCGAGCCGCCCGGCAACACCCCCACCAATGGCGACTTTTCGATGGCGGTGAAGGGCGCGCACTTCTCCGCCGGCGGCGCCATCGAGTTCTTCCCCTACGCCAGCGACCTGCTCAAGCACTCCGCGCCGCAGCGCCTGGATAACGCCGCCGACGGCACTCTGCGCATCTCGCAGCAGCTCGGCGACTACTTCACCAAGGCGCCGGCGCAGGTCGACGGCGTGCTGGTGGTGCACGACGGCGCCAGCGTCGCCAAGGCCTGGGAGCTGCACGCCGCGCCCGGCACGGTGCCGCCGGTGCCGCAGCAAGCCGTGGCCAAAGCCAGCGCGCCGCCGATGGACGCCAGCGGCGGCCAGCCAAGCCTGGCGCTGGCGCTGTTGCTGGCCCTGCTCGGCGGCGTGATCCTCAACCTGATGCCCTGCGTGTTCCCGGTGCTGTCGATCAAGGCGATCAGCCTGATCGAGGCGCGCGCCAAGGTGGCGCGGCGCCAGCGCGGCCACGCCCTGGCCTACACCTTCGGCGTGCTCGCCAGCTTCGCCGGCCTGGCCGGCCTGCTGCTGGCGCTGCGCGGCGGCGGCGCCGCCATCGGCTGGGGCTTCCAGCTGCAGCAGCCGGTGTTCGTCGCCGCGCTGGCCTACCTGTTCTTCGCCATGGGCCTGTCGCTGTCGGGCCTGGTGCAGTTCGGCACGCGCGGTGGGGGCGGGGGAACGGGCCGGGCCGGGAAAAGGGGCATTCGGGGGTCGTTTTTCCCGGGGGGGCGGGGGGTGGGGGGTGCAGGCCCCTGCCCCGGGCCGCGGATGGGACCCGCGCTGGGCTATGCCCTGGCCAGGCCGGCCGCGGCGGCGATGCTGGTGTTCCTGGCGCTGGGCCTGGGCTTGGCGCTGCCGTTCCTGCTGATCGGCTTCTTCCCGCGGCTCGGCGCGCTGCTGCCGCGGCCGGGTCCGTGGATGGAGACGTTCAAGCAGGTGATGGCCTTCCCGCTGTACCTGAGCGTGGTCTGGCTGCTGTGGGTGCTGGGCGGCATCACCGACCGCAACGGCATGGCCGCGGCGATGCTCGGCCTGGTCTGCATCGGCTTCGCGCTGTGGCTGTGGCACAAGCCGGGCCGCAGCAGCGGCCTGCTGCGGCTGGCGGCGCTGCTCGCCGCGCTGGCCCTGCTCAGCACGCCGGAAGTGCGCACCGTCTCTTCCGGCCACGCCGCGGCGCAGCCGGGCGGACCGGAAGCCTGGAGCGAGCAGCGCGTCACCGAGCTGCGCGCCGAGGGCCGCACCATCTTCGTCGACTTCACCGCCGACTGGTGCATCACCTGCAAGCTCAACGAGCACGTCGCCATCGACACCAGCGCCGTGCGCCAGGCCTTCGCCGGGCAGAACGTGGCCTGGCTGCAGGGCGACTGGACCCGCGCCGACCCGGCCATCACCGCTGTGCTGGCACGCTACCAGCATTCCGGCGTGCCGCTGTATCTGGTATATGTGAAGGGCGGCGACCCCAAGGTGCTGCCGCAGGTCCTGACGCCCTCGATCGTCCTGGACGCGCTCAAGCCGGGCTGAAAGCGCCCGGCCCCCGGAGTCGATGCCACTCCTAGGAGGCTGCCATGCGGGCAATGTTCAAGTCGGCGGTACTGTGCGGAATCATTTCCCTGTGCGCGGCGGCGCCGGCGGACGCACCGAAGATCGGCCGCCCCGCGCCCGGCTTCAGCGCCACCGACAGCAACGGCAAGACCGTCAAACTGTCCGACTACTCCGGCAAGCCGGTGGTGCTGGAGTGGACCAACGACGGCTGCCCCTTCGTCCAGCACTACTACAAGCGCGGCGCGATGCAGGCCCTGCAGAAGACCTACACCGGCAAGGGCGTGGTGTGGCTGACGGTGATCTCCTCGGCGCCCGGCACCCAGGGTTACGTCGACGGCAAGGGCGCCAACGCCGACACCCAACAGCGCGGCGCCGCGCCGAGCGCGGTGCTGCTCGACCCCAGCGGCCAGATCGGTCATCTCTACGACGCCAAGACCACCCCGCACATGTTCATCATCGACGGCAAGGGCACCCTGGTCTACAACGGCGGCATCGACAGCCTGCCCAGCACCGACCCGGATGACATTCCGCGCGCCAGCCCCTACGTCAAGAACGCGCTGGACGAGGTGCTGGCGGGCAAGCCGGTGAGCAAGGCGCTGACTTCACCGTATGGGTGTTCGGTGAAGTACGAGTAGAGAGCGCCGCCGCACACTTGCTTGGTAGGTCGGCCTTCAGGCCGACAGCGCAGTCGCCCTGAAGGGCGACCTACAACATCACTTCGACGCAGCAGCCGCCGGCGCCGCCACCGGTTGCGGCACTGCCGGCGCGGACGTCGGCGCGGACCCGGGCGCCACCTCCGGCACCACCTTGCTCGGCTTTTGCGCCGCCACCGCATCGATCGCCGCCGTCACCATCTTCTGCAGCGCCTCCTGCACCGGCGTGTTCTGGAAGAAGTCGACCAGGCCCTTGGGCAGGGGGATGTAGCCGATGCTGCCGCCGACCAGGCCCTCCAGGTGCAAGCCGTACTTGGTGTTCTTGCCTTCGACGGCGGTGGCGTTGACGACGCGGCCGGTGGCGACGTCGATAATGCGCAGGTCCATGGCGACGTAGCCGCGCTTGAAGCTGAGGTTGAACAGCGCGGCGCCGTTGCGGTAGTTGGTGCCCAGCGGCACCGGGATCGGCACGGCGAAGCCGTCGGAACCGGCGCCGGCGTCGAAGGCGGTGATGGCGCCCACCACCAGCAGCTCGGCGCCTTCCAGCTGGCCCTGCGGGATGCGGGTGGCGTCGCCGGCGCGGGCGGAGGCGCTGAATTCCTGCTCCAGGGTCACCTCGTTCAGCGCGTCGCGCTCCAGCACGATGAACTGGCCGCTGTTGAACAGCTCGGTGACCAGCATGTCGCGCACGCCCTGGGTCAGCGCCGCGGGTGTCATCTGCTGGTCGGCGGGACGGCCGGCGTTGAGCAGACCGAGCTGCTTCACCACCGACTTGTCGGCGGTGGGATCGGTCTTGTCGATGATGCCGCCGACGGCGATGCGGTACTTCGGCCCGTTCGCCGCCTCGCCCTGGGCCTGGGCGATGGTCTGGCCGCCACCGCGCGACACCGACGAATCGGTGGCGCAGGCGGCGAGCAGCAGCGCCAGCGCGGCGCCGAGCAGCGCGCGCATCCCCATCCCTTGCATGCGGCCCCGGACGCTCAGAGCTTGGTCTGGGCGATGTAGTTGACGGCCTTCTCGATGCAGTTGCGGATCGCCTGCTCCATCGGCGTCTTGCTGTACGCGCCCAGGCCGATCGGCATGTCGCCGCGGGCGAAGATCAGGCCGACGCTGTTGCTGGCCGAGGTGCCGTCGACGGTGGTGGCGTTGACGACGCGGCCGGTGGCGGCGTCGATGATGCGGATGTTGACGCTGACGCAGGCCTGGTTGCCGGAGACGATGATCAGCGAGCCGCCCTTGCAGGCCGGCTCGAACGAGGTGATGGAGCCGCGGATCAGCAGCTGCGCGCCCTCCAGCTTGCCGATCGGCGCGGCGGTGGCCTGGTTGAAGCGGCTGCTGTTGGCCAGGTCCTGCTCCTGCGTCACCTCGTTGAGGTGCTCGCGCTCCAGCACGATGAAGCGGCCGGTATTGAACAGCGAGTCGGACAGCATGTCGGCCATGCCCTGGCCGA
>CAYWPB010000193.1:0-7619 GCA_964458725.1 uncultured Nevskia sp.
CCAGATCGTCATGGACTGCGGCCATGCGCCGTTCGCCGAGCTGCCGCAGGAATTCCTGGCCGAAGTCGAGCCGTTCTGGAACACCTTGGAGATGTCCCGTGCCGCGTGACGGCACGGCAACGCGCGAGCGCCTGCTCGAGGCCGGCTTGCACCTGACCCAGGCCGCGGCGCTATCCAGCCTGCGGGTCGACGAGGTGGTGGACGCCGCCGGGGTGGCCAAGGGCACCTTCTATGTGCACTTCCGCACCCGCGAGGATTTCCTGGTGGCGCTGCACAGCCGCTTTCACGACGGCCTGGCCGTGCACATCGACGCGGCGGTGGCGGGCCAGGCGCGCGGCATGCGGCGCCTGCTACGGGGCAGCCTGGCCTATCTCGACGGCTGCAGCGAGCAGCGCGGCATCAAGGCGATGCTGCTCGGCGCGCGTGCCGAGCCGGCGATCCAGCAGGCGGTAACTGCGCAGAACGCGCGCTTCGCTCTGCTGGCGGCCGAGGAGTTCCGCGCTGCCGACTGGCCGGCGCCGCAACAGGCGGCGCGGCTGTGGGTGGGCATGGTGGCGGAAGCGGCGATCGCCGAGGCCGACGCCGGCCGCAAGCTGCCGCCGCTGCGCCAGGCACTGGGACGCTTCCTCGCGGTTTCCGGCTAACTTTTTTGGATGGTCCGGTCGGGAATGGCCGGCTGCCTGGACAGGCCATCCACGGTGGGGCGGTCCAGTCCCTCGTCGCCATAGGAGCAAGGATCGTCCGAGGGCTCGAGGTGGGTGAAGGCGGTGAGCATCGGCAAGCGCTCGTCGAGGCGCTGCTCCAGGCGCTCCACCAGGTCGTGCCCCTGCTTCACCGACCAGGCACCCGGCACCAGCACGTGGAAGCTGACGAAGCGGCGCGCCGCCGAGCGGCGCGTCTTCACGGCGTGGAAGTCGACGCCGTCCTGGCGGAACTCGTCCAGCACCGCCTGCAGGGTCGCCTGCTCCGCCTCCGGCCACGCCGCGTCCATCAGCCCGGCGACCGATTCCCCGACCAGCTTGTAGCCTTCCCAGAGGACGTTGACGGCGACCCCCAGCGCCACCAGCGGATCGAGCCAGACCCAGCCGGTCAGTAGCGCCAGGCCCAGGCCGACGATCACGCCCACCGTGGTCCATACATCCGCCATCAGGTGGCGCGCATCGGCGTCCAGCGAGATCGAGCCATGGGTGCGCCCGGCACGCGCCAGCACCCGCGCCACGGCGAGGTTGATGACGGTGGCAAGCGCCGCCACGCCCAGGCCGATGTCCGGCTGCTGCAGCGGCTGCGGCGCCCACAGCCGCGGCACGGCCTCGATCACGATCAGGATCGAGGCGATGAAGATCAGCATGCCCTCGAAGCCGCTGGAGAAGTATTCGGCCTTGGTGTGGCCGTAGGCATGCTCGTCGTCCGGCGGCTGCGCGGCCAGGCGCAGCATCAGCAGGGCCATCACCGCGCCGCCGAGATTGGTGCAGGTTTCCAGCGCGTCGGACAGCAGGCCGACCGAGCCGGTCAACTTCCAGGCGCCGAGCTTGAGCGCCAGCACCACCACGGCCGCGGCGACCGAGAGCCAGGCGTAGCGCGTCAGGGTGGAACGGTCTTCCATCTCAGGCTCCACTCACGTCGGCGTCACGCAGGAATGCCGCCTGGTCTTCGAGCAGGCCGCGCGCGCCGGCCAGGCGCAGGCCCTCGACCCGTGCCTCCAGCCGCCTGCCGCCGGCGAAGTCGCGGTAGAAGCGGGTTGCCGACAGCGCCGCGTCCTCCATCCGGGCGTCGCGCAGATCGGCGCCGGCGAAGCTGACGCCTTCCAGGTCGGCGCCGCCGAAGTCACAGCCGCGCAGGTCCGCCCCCTCGAAATTGCTCAGCGACAGATTGGCGCCGCGGAAGTCGGCGCCGGCCAGCAGGGCCTTGCGAAAGGAGCAGTACTTGAGCTGCAGGCCGCGCAGGTCGAGCGAGGCCGGTTGCCAGCCGCCGAGACGCGCCTTGAGCAGCACCGCGCCGCGGTACGGGACGAAGTCGACGGCGGCGCGGAACGCCTGCACCTGCTCCGGCGTCGCCACCCGGGTATCGTCGAAGCGCTGCTCGCGCCAGGGATCGGCCTCGTTGTGGTAGGCGCTCTCCCGCTCCCAGTAGCCCGGCGCATCCGCAGCCAGCAGCTCAATGCGCGCCAGCCACTTCAGGCTCTTGTAGAAGTAACGCCCCGGCGTCACCGTGCGCAGCGGACCGCCGTGCTCGGCCGGCAGCGGCGCGCCGTCCATCTCGTGCACCAACCAGGTCTGTTGCAGGGCTAGATCCAGCGGCAGCGTCGTATCGTGGGCGCGCGCACTGTGGGCGACGAAGCGCACCCAGGCCGCGGGCGCCAGCACCCCGGCTTGCGCCAGCAGCGTCGCCAGCGGCACACCGCGCATCGGCACGGCGCGGCGCGACCAGCCGGTGACGCAGTGGATATCGATGGTGGCGGACTGCTGCGGCAAGGCCTGCAGCTCAGCCAGGCTGTAGCGGCGCGGCCGCTGCACCAACCCGGCAAGATCGAATTGATAGTCGTCCGGACCCAGTCCGGGCAGGGGCGCGGTCTCGCCCACCACGGGAAATTTCCCCGTGGCGGCCTGGCCCGGCGGCAGCCAGGCGGCGTCTACGGTCATCGGGTAGCCGAGGCGGAACATGCGGCGGATTTTAGGGCCTGCCGCGCGCCTCTGACGGGTTGGGAATCAGTTCGGTTTGCAGTTGCGGGTTTGCGGCAAACCGGACTTCAACCCGAGAACGAAGCCAGCACCGTCGCCATCTCAGCCTCGATCCGCTCGAGGTTCGGGATCAGGGCCTCCTGGCTCGCCACGCGCACCCTCGTCAGCACCAGTTCGCTGTCCTGCGGCCGCCCTTCTGCCGAGCGCAGCGCCGAGCGGTTGAGGGTGACGAGGTGCGGGTAGCCTTCGGCGAGGATGCCGTAGCGGCCGGCGGTGAGACGGGTGCTGACGCAGTTGATGACGGCGATACGGGTGCGCCGGCTCGGCGGCTCGGCGGCGCCGTTGTTGAGCAGCTCGAAGCGCGCGATCGGCAGCTCGCGGCCCTGCCAGTTGAGCAGGCCGGCGAACCAGGTCGGCGCGCCGGGCAGCGGCCGCAGGCCTTCCGGCGACACCACCTCCGCCACCGCCAGGTTGGGCAGCAGCAAGGTGTCGGCCTGCAGCGCGACCAGCACGGCGTACAGCTGTTGCGGAACTCCGCTCATGAATGTCCTGCGATCCTGCGCACGTCCTTGACCTCCGCCAGCAGCTGGTCTTCCTGGTACGGCTTGATCAGGTAGCGGTCCACGCCAAGGCTGCGCGCGCGCTCGCGGTGCTTCTCGCCGGAACGCGAGGTGATCATGATGATCGGCACCCTGGCGATGCGGGCGTTGTTGCGGATGAAGGCGGCGACTTCGAAGCCGTCGGCACGCGGCATCTCGATATCGAGCAGCACGGTGGCCGGCGTCTCGGTCTGCAGCATGGCGATCGCGTCGAGGCCGTCCTTGGCGGTGACGACACGGTAGCCGTTGCGGCTGAGCAGGCGCTCGGCGACGCGGCGCATGGTGACGGAGTCGTCCACCACCATGATGGTTTCGCGAACCACTTCTTCCTGCTTCGTCGTCTCGACGCGGCCGGCGGCTTCGGCCAGCAGCGCGCGGCGCGCGCGCTCGGCGACGAGGGCGGCGACATCGAGGATCAGCACCACGCGGCCGTCGGCCAGAATGGTGGCGCCGGCGACGCCGGGCACGCTGCTGACCTGCGGGCCGACCGCCTTGGACACGATTTCGCGGTTGCCGTAGAGCGTGTCGACGATCAGCGCGACGCGGCGCTCGGCGGCGCCCAGGCCCTCGCCCAGGCGCACCAGGATGGCGGTGTAAGTGCGGGCCTCGGTATCGGGGCTGTGCGCGGCGCCGACGTAGTCGCCGAGCTGGCGCACGCGGTAGCCACGCCCGCCGTAGGCGAACAACGGGCCGTCGTCGCGGCTGTAGTCGGACAGCTCGGCGCGCGGCACGCGCGCGATGCCCTCGATGCTGGCCAGAGGGATGGCGTAGCTGTCGACGCCGACGCCGACCAGTAGGGCCTGCGATACCGCCAGGGTCAGCGGCAGGCGCAGCAGGAAGCGGGTGCCCTTGCCCGGCTCGGAGCGCAACTCCAGCGTGCCGGACAGCTGCTTGACCTCACTCGCCACCACGTCCATGCCGATGCCGCGGCCGGCGTCCTGGGTCAGGCGCTTGGCGGTGGAGAAGCCGGGTTCGAAGATGAAGCGCGCCAGGTCGTCGTCGGACAGCTGCGCCTCGGCCACCATCAGGCCGCGCTCGATCGCCTTTTCGCGGATCGCGGCGAAGTCCAGGCCGCGGCCGTCGTCTGACAGCTCGACCAGCAGCTGCGCGCCTTCGCGCGACAGGCGCAGGTTGATGGTGCCGACCACCGGCTTGCCGGCCAGCGCGCGCTCCGCCGGGTCCTCGATGCCGTGCACCACGGCGTTGCGCAGCAAGTGCTCCAGCGGCGCCGTCATGCGCTCCAGCACGTGGCGATCCAGCTCGGCCTCGACCCCCTGGAACTGCGCCTCGGCCTGGCGGCCGTTTTCCTGCGCCGTCTGGCGCACCACGCGCAGCAGGCGCTGCACCTGGCGGGAGAAGGGCACCATCAGCGTGCCCATCAGGCCCTGCTGCACCTCGGTGGTGATGCGGCTCTGCTGCAGCAGCAGGGTGTCGGACTCGCTGACCGCCTCGTCCATGGTCGTCTGCAGCGAGATCAGGTCGCTGATCGATTCGGCCAGGGTGCGCGACAGCTCCTGCATGCGCGAGTAGCGGTCCATCTCCAGCGGATCGAAGTCCTGGCTGTACTGGTCATGGCCGCTGCCGCCCTGGCCGCGGCCGCGGGCGGCGATCTGCGCCTCGGTCTCGATGTCGAGCATGCGCAGCTGCTCGCGGATGCGCACGATGGTCTGGCTCATTTCCTGCAGCTGCGTGCGCAAGCTGGAGTTGCGCTCTTCCAGGCGCGAGCGGTAAATCGAGATCTCGCCCGCCTCGTTGAGCATGGTGTCGAGGGCGTCGACCGAGACGCGCGCGCTTTCCTTGCGGCCGAGGCCGAAACCGCCGAGATCCTCTTCCGGCTTCCAGAACAGCTCCGGCGCCCATTGCGTCTGCACCACCGGCGCGGCCACCGGCAGCGGCGCCGCGGCAGGCTGCTGCGCCGCCGCCGCTTCCGCCGCCTGCAGCGGGCTGACCAGCAGCCCGGCCTGGCCGCGGCGGATCTGGTCGTGCATCGCCTGCAGCCGGTCCAGCGCGGCGCGCATGCCGGCGAAGGCTTCGGTAGCGGGGAAGTCGCCAGTCGCCAGAAGGGCGTTGACCCGCCCTTCCAGCTCGTTCACGGCGTCGCCCATAGCGTTGAGCCCGGCCATGCGCGCGCCGCCCTTGAGGGTGTGCAGGGCGCGCAGCACTTCGCCGACCGGCTCGGTGTCGTCGCCGTTCTGCCAGCCCTCGAAGCCAGTGTCGAGCTGCTCCAGCCACTCGGTCGCCTCGGCCGAAAACACGTCGGTGATTTCGTCGTCGTGGCCGTGCAGCGGCTCGTGGCGGTGGGAGCAGATCACCGGCGCCGCCGGAGCGATCTGCTGCCAGGACGGAATGGTCGCCGCGGGCTTGGCGGCGGGCGGCTCGGCCGCCTCCGGCGGCACCGTGAACTGCGGCGCCTCCGGCTCGGATACCTCGATCAGCGGCAGCGGCTCGTCCAAGTCAGCCGGCGGCGGCGCCGGTGCGAAGACAATCGGCTCCGGGACGGGCTCGACGACGGGCTCGGGGATGAACTCGATGACCGGCTCCGGCACCGCGGGCGCCGTTTCGAACCCGGGCACGGCCTGATCCCGCGGCGCCACCGGCGGTTCCGGCAGCTGGGGCTGCGCCCATGACGCCGGAGCCTCGAGCACGATTTCGGGCACTGCAGCCTGGAAAGCCTGGGGCTCAGGCTCGACTGTCACCGCGGCCGGTGCAGCGGCGGCGATGGCGGCCAGCGCGGGCGCGGCGTCCAGCGCACGGCCGCGCTGCAGGTCGCCGACCATCTGGTGCAGCTCGTCCAGGCCCACGCCGAGCGGCGTATGCAGCCCGGCGGCGGCACGCCTGTCGCCTTCGAACAGGGTCTCGAGCTGGTGCGCGACGGTGCCGATGGGATGTGCGCCGGCGGTGCGCGCACTGCCCTTGAGCGTGTGCAGAGCGCGCTTGAGCTCATTCGGCCCTTCGTAATAACCCGGATCGCGCTGCCAGGCCTGGAGGTGGTGCTCCATCGACTCGAGCAGTTCCTCGGCTTCAGCAGTGAAGATCTCCAGCAGTTCGGCATCGATGCCGGCATCCGCCGGCGCCGGCACGGGCACCAGCTCGATCGCCTCTGGCAGTTCGATCACCTGTGGCAGTTCGATCGCAGCCGGCGGCTCCGGCTCGGCCGGCGCGATGTACGGCTCGGGTTCGGGCGCCGGCTGCGGCAGGGTCTGCACCAGGGCCAGCAGGTCGGAACCGTCGCCCAGCTTCTCGCCGTCGCGGTAGCCGTCGAGCTTCTGGTACAGGCCCTCGATCACTTCCAACAGCTGGCCGAAGAAATCGGACGCGGGCGCCTGCCCGCCGCGCCATTCGGCCAGGCGCGAGGTGACGGCCTCGCCGGCGCGAGCGATCGGCTCGATGCCGCTGCGCGCCGCGAGGTCAGCCAGGTCGGCGAAGCCGGTGCCGAGATTGGCGGCGGTATTGCCCAGCTCGTTGGCAGCCGGTTGCGCCGCCCAGTTCTGCACCTGCTGCTCCAGCGACTGCAGGGCATTAAGCGCCTGCAGGCAGAAGGCTTCGTCAAAGGCGGGGCGAACCGGTGGCCGCGCCGCCGCCCCGGCGACGGGCACCAGCAGGGCGTCGATTCGCGCCTGCCAGGACGGCAGGTCGTCGACGCCGGCGTCGACCACGCTGGCGCTCTCGATCCAGCCGCGCAGGGTCACCAGCGCATCGGCCATCAGGGGCAGCGCCAGCGCCGGAAGCGGACGGCCTTCCAGGCGCAGGCTGTTGAGTAGTCCTTCGAAGGCGGCCGCGAGCTGGCTGACGCCGCCGGCGTGGATCACCGCGGCGCTGCCGCGCACGGTGTGGAAGGCGCGGATCACTTCACCGTCGATGTCGAAGGCGTTCTCGCGCGGGTCCTGCGCCTCGAGCCAGCGCCGCACCAGGCTGAGGCGCTCGCGGGCGTCCTCGCGGAACACGGCCAGCATGTCGGGCTCGGTGCTGGCCTTGGTCGAGGCCAGCCGGGTGGCGGATTCGACCACCGCCGCCACACCCGGATCCTCGGCGCCGCCACCGGCGCGGAAGTTTTCGATCAGGCCCGGCAGCAGCGCCACCGCCTGCTCCACCGCCTGCAACACCGGGGTGCGCACCGCCAGGGCGCCCTCGAGGCAGCGGTTGAGCATGTTCTCGATGGCCCAGCCGAATTCGCCGATACGCAGCGCGCCGACCATGCGGCCGCTGCCCTTGAGGGTATGGAAGCTGCGGCGCAATTCGCCGAGCACGTTGCGGTTGCCCGGTTCGCGGCGGAACGACGGCAGCTGGCGCTCCAGCTCGCCCAGCACCTCGCCGGCCTCCTCGATGAAGATGTCGCGGATTT
>CAYWPB010000194.1:0-7548 GCA_964458725.1 uncultured Nevskia sp.
CTCGTCGCGGCCCGACAGCTGCTGCAGCGCGATCACCGGGACCCCCAGCTCCTGGCCCAGGGCCTTGAGGCGGCGCGAGATCTCGGAAATCTCGTGGGTGCGGTTCTCGCGCGTCGACGGCACCTGCATCCGCTGGAGGTAGTCGGCCACGATCAGCTTGATGTCATGGCGCGCGGCCATGCGGCGGGCGCGGGCGCGCAGGTCCAGCGGCGACAGCGAGCCGGTCTCGTCGATGTACAGCGGCGCATCGCGCAGCAGGCCGCCGGCGGAGACGATCTTGGCCCAGTCGTGGTCCTCCAGCTGGCCGCTGCGCAGGCGCTGCTGGTCGATGCGGCCGAATGAGGACAGCACGCGCAGCGCCAGCTGCTCGGCCGACATTTCCATGCTGAACACCGCCACCGCGGACTTGTCCACGGTGGCGACGTGCTCGGCAATGTTCATGGCGAAGCTGGTCTTGCCCATGCCGGGACGGCCGGCCACGATCACCAGGTCGCCCGGGTGCAGGCCGGTGGTGAGCTTGTCGAACTCGGTGAAGCCGGTAGGCAGGCCGCTGAAGCTTTCGGGGTTGCTGCGCAGTTGCTCCAGCCGCCGCTCGACGCTCTCGATCAGCGTCGGCATCGCGTGGTACTGGCTCTGCGACTTGTCGCCGCGCTCGCGGATGCGGAACACCGCCTGCTCGGCGACGTCCATCAGCACGCCGGGCTCCCTGCCTCCCGGCTGGTAACCCAGCTCGGCGATGTCCTGGCCGGCGGCGATCAGGCTGCGCAGCACCGAACGCTCGCGCACGATCTCGGCGTAGGCGCGGACGTTGGCGGCGCTGGGCGTGTCGGCAGCCAGGGTGCCGAGATAGGCCACGCCGCCGGCTTCCTCCAGCTTGTTCTGCAGCCGCAGGTGCTCGGACAGCGTGACGAAGTCGCAGGGCTGGTTGCGCGCCATCAGCTCGCCGATGGCGCGGAAGATGACGCGGTGATCCTGGGTGTAGAAGTCCTCTTCCGACACCTGGTCGGCGAGGTCGTACCAGGCGCGGTTGTTGAGCAGCAGGCCGCCCAGCACCGACTGCTCGGCTTCGATCGAGTGCGGCGGGTGCTTGGGGCTGGGCGCGAGCTTGCCCTGCCCGGCCCCCTGTCCCGCAGGTTGCAGTGGAGTTGCCATGAAGGAGCGATTAGACACCGAAACGAGTGCGGCCGCGACGGAGCAAGGCTGTGCGGCGACCGTAAAAAAGCTTGGGATATACTGTGTATAAGTTCGAACCGGACGGCAAGCCTGGCCTGGATGGCCGGCGCGGCCGCCCGCCGGGGGACTGCGTCGAAACGGGGGTTCTCGCGCCATGAAGGCCATGGATTCGATCAGCACTCCGCTGGCGACAGGGGCCCTGATCCTGTTGCTGATCGGCGGCGTCTTGCTCTGGCTCGGCCTGCACAACCTGCTCGACCGCCGCCGCTGGTCGGAGGCGCTCGGCACCGTCGTCAGCCATGGTGAAGTGCAGCAGGCGGAGAGCGTCGGGCGAAGAGACCGCTATCCGATGGACGTGGGCATCGAGTTCCGCGCCGGCGACGGCCAAACTGTCCGCTTCAGCAAGACCCTCTATGCCGCCGACGTGATCCCGGATTACAACGTCGGCGCGCTGGTCGCGGTGCGCTATCGCGCCGAAGATCCGCGCGGCACTGCCGACCCCAACCCGTCCGGCGCTTTCGCCGGTGCGGTCTTCCTGCTCATGCTGGGCCTGCTGCTGATGCTGCCGGTGGTGCTCTACGGCGCGATCCAGTACGGCTTCCTGGAATGGGCCTTTGCCCGCCGCCCGTTTGAGAACACGGCCTTCGTCCTCTGCGCCAGCGCGGGCATCGCCTTGTTCCTGGTGCCGGCGCTGGCGCTGTGCGTCAACCAGCTCCGCTTCCAGTCGGGCGCGGTCGAGGGACAGCTGCGCGTCATCGGCTTCCAGAAAGACGCGATCGTGCTTTCCAAACACGAGTCCGACTCCGGCTCGTCGGAAATGTCCACCGAGGCCGAATACACGCAGTTCGAGCTGACGGCGCCGAACCATCCCGCGCTGCGGCTGGCGGAACGCCTGCCGTCGCAGCAGGGCTCGCGGCCGTACACCGCCGGCCAGGTGTTGCAGGTGCTCTACGCCCCGCAGGACCCGCGCCACTGGATCCGCGACCGCTGGACCAGCCGCTGGCTCGGCGCGGTGCTGCTCGGCGGCGCCGGCTTCCTGCTGCTCGGGATCGGCTGGCTGCTGCGCCCGGGGCAGAAAGAACTGGCGGACCAGGCTGCGATCGAGCGGGCGTTCGACCGGCTGGATCGCGCCCATGGCGAGGCGGAACGCGACAAGGCGTCGCAGGCCGTGTTCGAGGCGGTGGAGCGGGCCGAACCGGCCACGTCCGGCGAGACCTTCGTCGACAGCTTCGCACCGGACAAGCTCGGCCCGGTGACCTCGCTGTGGCAAGGCCTGGTGCGCAAAGGCCCGGCGGATTCCTACAAGCCCTACTCCCTGCGAGCGACCGACCCGCTGCCCGAGCACTGGCCGGCGCAGCCCGGTGACGGCTTGGTCTACTACGTTTTCCCGTCGAACCGGATCGGACCCGGTATCGAGAACCAGGCCGAACCGATCGCCCGGGTCACGCTGCGCGCCGGCAAGAGCCCGCTGGTCGAACCGCTGGCGCAGCAGCTGACGCCGCTGGGATCGGTGATGGCGCGCGCCCCCGGCGCCGCTGCGGCGACAGGCAACGAGGCGACGCAGGTGGCGCGCGCCTGGGTCGCGCAAAAGCGTAGCTTTGCCAGCCTGCGTCCGAGCGCACAGGATGCGCTCAAGGGCTACTACTGCGAACGGCTCGGCTCGGGCGACCGGGTCTTGCCGAAGATGCTGCGTCAGCATCACGGTGATTTTCTGCAGTGGCTGTCCTGTCCGGCGTGAGGCGCGGCGCCGGAGCTTTGGCGTGACATTGGCCGAAGACCTGGGCCGCGCCGCTCAGCTGGAACAGCAAGGCGATGCCGCCGCCGAACGCCAGGCCGCAGCCGCGCTGTACCAGCAGGCGCAGCGGTTGTTGCTGCCACCCGGGACGGTGTGGTCCGATCGCGCCGAATACGAGCAACGCATGCTCGGCTTCAGTCGCCTGCAGGAAAAGCTCTACGGCCTGGCAAACCGGACCGCAGTTACGACAGCGCCTGCCCAGCCGGCCCCGCAGCCGTCCACTGCGCCAATGCCAAGCGAGCCGGACGCGGCGCCTCCACCCCGCCAGCGCCTGCTGGCCCGGATCGGCCATCAGCTCGAGCGGATCGAAGCGGAAATGAAGCGCATCGGCTACTGGAGCGCCGACCCGCCTGACCTGCGGGCGAAGTTCGCCGCCGGCGAGATGAGCAGCTACCTGGACGCACCGTCGTTCGAGCTATGGCTGCAGCAGGTGTTCATCCCCAACGCCCGCGAGGGCGTCGCCGGCAGCCAGCTCCCCGCCGGCAGCCAGGTCGGCCTGATGGCGCTGCGTCAGTACGACTACCACTCGCACGTTCCGGACGCGCAGCCGCTGCTCGCCCTGCTCAACGAATTTGACGAGATGGTGGAGCGCTACCACCGTTCGAAACCAAGCTGAAGACGGGCAAAAAAAGACCCGCCGGAGGCGGGTCTTTTTCGATGCTTCCGAGAGCCGGCCTCAGGCCTTCTCTTCCTCGACCACCACGGTGACCGACGTCTCCACCTCGGTATGCAGGCGCACCACCACGGTGTAGGTGCCGATGACGCGGATCGCGCCTTCCGGCATGTCGATCTCGCGCTTCTCGATGTCGAGACCCTGGGCCTCGGCGGCGCGGGCGATGTCGTTCGGGCCGACCGAGCCGTACAGCTTGCCTTCCTCGGCGGCCAGGGCCTTGACCTTGACCACGGCACCGGCCAGCTTCTCGGCGCGCAGCTTGGCGGCGTTGAGCGAGTCGGCGGCCTTCTTCACCAGCTCGGCCTTGCGCTCGTCGAACACCTTGCGGTTGGCTTCGGTGGCCGTCAGGGCCTTGCCCTGCGGCAGCAGGTAGTTGCGGCCGTAGCCGGACTTGACCTTGACGACGTCGCCCAGGTCACCGAGGTTCTTCACCTTCTCGAGCAGAATCAGTTCCATCGTCTTTCTCCTGATTTACTCGTGGCGGTCGGTGTAGGGCAGCAGCGACAGGTAGCGCGCGCGCTTGATCGCCACCGCCAGCTGGCGCTGGTAGCGGGTGCGGGTGCCGGTGATGCGGCTGGGAACGATCTTGCCGTTCTCGGCGATGTACTGCTTGAGGGTGGCCAGATCCTTGTAGTCGATCTCGATCACGCCCTCAGCGGTGAACTTGCAGGACTTCTTCTTGCGGAAAAAACGGGCCATGGATCAGGCCTCCTCGGTGGCGGCGACGGTCTCGCCGGCTTCGGCGGACTCGGACGAGCGGGACTTGTACTCCGGCTTCTTGTCCTCTTCCGGCACCTTGAACAGCGGCGACTGCTCGGTCTCGGCGGCGTCCTTGCGGACCACCAGCTTGCGGATCACGGCGTCGTTGAAGCGGAAGGCGCTTTCCAGTTCCTTCAGCACGGAATCGGAGCACTCGACGTTCATCAGCACGTAGTGCGCCTTGTGCAGCTTGGCAACCGGATAGGCGAGCTGGCGGCGGCCCCAGTCTTCCATGCGGTGGACCTTGCCACCGTCGGATTCGACCATCGCCTTGTAACGTTCGATCATGGCCGGGACCTGTTCGCTCTGGTCCGGGTGCACCATGACCACAATCTCGTAGTGACGCATTGCAGTCTCCTTGTGGATGATGGGATCTCCCAAGGGGAGAATCCCGGTCAGTCCCCCGCGACCTGTTGCGTGCAACGGCGGTGGGACAAGTCTTTCCGGCCTTTTTGGCAGGAAAGGGCGCGGATTGTACGCGAACCAATCAACCAGGGCAAGTCTCTGGTTTTTATGGGAAAGCCGGAGCCGGCCACAGCCGTGGAGGGGCGCTCGCTGCATCGGGGCGGCCATTCGAAGAGAATTTTATGCGGAAAACGAGGGCGCAGCTGTCGATCGGCCGCCATCCCGTTCGATTAAGGGATGGCGAATCACGCCGAACCTACCGGAGACACCCATGCAATACCTGCTGCTGATCTATTCCAACGAAGCCGACTACGCCAAGCTTGCACCCGCTGCCGCGGAAGCGCTGTCCGGGGAGTACATGGAGTTCACCCGCTCCATCATCCAGGGCGGCCAATTCCGCGCCGGCGACCGCCTGCGTCCGGTAAGCACCGCCACCACCGTGCGCGTACGCGAAGGCAAGACCGTCTCCACCGACGGCCCGTTCGCCGAGACGCGCGAGCAGCTCGGCGGCTACTACATGGTCGAAGCCAGGGATCTGGACGAGGCCGTGGCCATCGCCGCCCGCATCCCCTCGGCACGCAACGGCAGCATCGAAGTGCGGCCGGTGTGGCCGACGCCGAAGCCGTAAAGCAGCGCAATGGCGGACTTTCCGGCCATTGCCGAGGTTCTGCGCCGGGAGGCGGGTCGCGTCGTGGCGACCTTGATCCGCCTCCTCGGCGATTTCGACCTGGCCGAGGAAGCGCGGCAGGAGGCCTTCGCCGCGGCCATCGAGCAATGGCCCGCCGCCGGCATCCCCGAGCATCCGGCGGCGTGGCTGATCGGCGTCGGGCGGCACAAGGCCATCGACCAGATCCGCCGCCAGACCTTGCTGCGCGGCAAGACCCAGGCGATGGGCCCGGATCTGGAACCGGCGCCGCTGCCGGCGCCCGACGCCGAGGACGAGGACGCGCCATTCGGCGACGACCGCCTGCGCCTGATCTTCACCTGCTGCCACCCGGCCCTGAACCGCGAATCGCAGGTGGCGCTGACCCTGCGCATCGTCTGCGGCCTGGAAACCCCCGAGGTGGCGCGCGCCTTCCTGGTAGCGGAAGAAACCATGGCCCAGCGCCTGGTGCGCGCCAAGAAAAAAATCCGCGAGGCCGGCATCCCTTACGAAACGCCGCCAGCGAGCCTGCTCGACGAGCGCCTGGGCCCGGTGTTGGCGGTGGTCTACCTGGTGTTCAACGAAGGCTATGCCGCCACCGCCGGCGATGCGCTGGTCCGTGCCGAGTTGTGCGGCGAGGCGATCCGGCTGGGCCGCCTGCTCGACGCCCTGCTGCCCGACCGCCCCGCCATCCTCGGCCTGCTGGCCCTGATGTTGCTGCACGACGCGCGCCGCGCCTCGCGCGTCACAGCGGGCGGCGACATCGTGCTGCTGGAGGACCAGGACCCTGCCTTGTGGGACCGGCCGCAGATCGACCAGGGGCTGGCGCTGGTGGAGCGCGCGCTGCGCGGCCCCGGCCTGCCCAGCCCCTATGCCGTACAAGCCGCCATCGCCGCGCTTCATGCCCGCGCCCCGCGCGACGGCCGTACCGACTGGCCGCAGATCGTGGGCCTGTACGAGGTGCTGCTGCGGCTGGCGCCAACCCCGGTGATCGAGCTCAATCACGCCGTGGCGGTGGCCATGGCCGACGGCCCGGAGCGGGCCTTGAACCTGGTGGACTCGCTCGCCGCGCGCGCCGGCATCGACGACGCCTATCACCTGCTGGACGCGGTGCGCGGCAATCTGCTGCAGCGGCTCGGGCGCCGCGAGGACGCGCTGCAGGCATACCGCAATGCGCTGGCCTCGGCGCGGCTGGAACCGGAGCGGAGGTTGCTGGAGCGACGGATTGCTGCGTTGTCCGCGACCTTCCTACCTGACCCGGGGAGCACCGCTTTGTAGGGCGGCCCCTACGGCGTCAGCTCGCAGCAATTGGGATTGGACAGCAGCTCGCGGGTGCGGGCGTCGGCCTGCTCGAGGTCGGCCGGCCGCATGCGGCTGCGCAGGTCCGACAGCAGGGCGTCGAAGCGACGCGCCTGGCCGTCGGCGACGAAGATCTGGTCGAGCGCGTTGAAGCTGGCGTAGGCCTCGATATTGTTCTGCGGCAGCACATCGCCCTCGCTGTACCAGGAGCCGAAAGTCCACAGCGCCGCGGCGCTGCCAGCAGCGCGGGCGCGGCCGATGTAGTCGATCGCTTCCTTGTCCAGGGCTTCCTGCTTGGCCCTCTGCTCCGGGCTGCACTCCGACAGGTACTGGCAGTAGTCGCCCGACGGCAGGTGCCGCGGCAGGTCCAGCTGGGCCTCGATCAGGCCGGCGTCGGCCGAGCGGCGCAGCCAGTCGCGGTACAAGCCGCGCTGCTCCGCCGGCACCCCGGCGCACTCCTCGTAGCGGCGCCGCAGGGTGTGATCCTCGCCGGCCGGATCGTCGACGTCCCAGCCGCCGCGGCTGCGCGTCTCGTAGGTGTGCTCGATGGTCTTTTCCAGCGTCCCGGTGTCGGTCGGCACGTCGCGACATTCGTAGAGCAGCAGGCCGAGCTGGTACTGCGCCGCCTTGTCGCCGGCGCGCGCCATCGGCTCCAGTCGCGCATAGGCCGGGCCGTAGGGCGGCGCCGGCACGTTCAGCGCCGGGCGCCGCAGCAGGCGGATGGTCACGCCGGAAGCGGACAGCACCTGCTTCTCCGCCGGCTGCGCCGGCGTGGCCGCGGCGGCACCGGCGGCCGGAACC
>CAYWPB010000195.1:0-7534 GCA_964458725.1 uncultured Nevskia sp.
CGCGACGGCGCGGGGATATCGGACGAGGCCTGCGGCTACCTGCGCCACATCCTCGACCGCGCGCTGCAGCCGGTGGAGCGCTTCGACGGCTTCGACGCCATCGACCAGTTCCAGACCGCCTCGATCCGCTATCAGTGCTGCAACTACGGCTACGCCCTGGCGGCCCTGCAGTACGAGCACCTGCCGGCGTTCCGCGGCTATCTGAGCGAGGCGCAGCAGCGCCTGCACGCCAAGATGCTCGACCACCGCAACTGGAAGTACTGGGCGCTGGAGAACGCCTGGGGCAACCTCAGCCTGGACCCGAACCCGGTGCCGCGCGACAACATCATGTACTCGGGCTGGTTCGGCGCGATGCTGGCCGAGTACATCTCCAATACCGGCGACCAGCGCTACAGCGAGCAGCCGATGCTGCTGCGCCACCCCGACGGCCGCGAATGGCGCTACACCTTCCCGCAGCTGGCCGAGGCGGTGTACCGCAACTTCAAGCGCAGCGACTTCACCCTGTTCCCCTGCGAGCCGAACTGGATCTACCCGCTGTGCAACAACTTCGGCTCGATCTGCGTGCGCATCCACGACCGCCTCTACGGCACGCAGTGGTGGAACGAAATCGAGGCCGACTACCGCCGCCACTTCGACAACGAGTTCACCACCCAGGACGGGCGCACCCTGGCGATCCGCTCCAGCCGCACCGGCCTGACCATCGCCGCCCTGACCTCGGTGATGGCCGACTGCGTCACCGCTTACTTCCTGCACGGTGTGCTGCCCGACGTGGCGCGCCGTTCCTGGGAGATCGCGCGGCTGGACTTCATCAAGGTCGCCGGCGGCAAGGTCGACCTGGTGACGCGCGGCTGGGACGCGATCGACACCGGCAACTACAAGCGCTCGATGATCACCACCTATGCCCAGGTTGGCGCCGCCGCCGGCGAGATGGGTGACCGCCAGGTGCTGGAGCTGCTGCGCCAGCGCGTGCGCGACGAATATCCCGGCACCCTGGATGACGGGGTGCGCGTGATTCCCGGCGTGTCCAACTTCGCCTACGCCAGCCTGCTCGGCCTGTTCGCGCAGGGGCCCGGTGTGCGCCGCGCCGTGCATGTGCGCGGCATGTCCGTGCAGACACTGAACGGTCCGATGCTGATGAACGCGCCGTATCCGGACGTGTTGGTCACGCGCGCCGTCAACGACGGCGGCGTGCTCGCCGGCAGTCTGCGCCCCGGCCGCGCCGCCGCGGCCGGCGGCAGCTACGCGCTGGAGCTGGGTCAGCTGCGCCCGAACGGCAGCTATCGCTGCGAGGGTTTGCGCGAAACCGGACTCACCGCCGACGCGCAGGGCCGCGCCACCGTCCACGTCCAGCTCGCCGGGCGGCAGGATTTCCGCGTGCTGCCGCTGCACTGAGCGCGCCATGGCCTGCTGCGCCTTCATCGCTTTCCTGATTGGGCAGTGCCTGGCGGCGTTCCAGTCCTGGCGCAACGGGCTTGCGCGGCTGGTCGGCATCAAGCCGGGCAGCGCCAGGCCGGCGCCGCGCTGGCGCGGGGCCATGCTGGCCGCACTGGTGATCGAACTGGGCGTCGCCGCCGGCGTCGCCATCGGCGCCGGGCTGGCGCCGGGCGAGGGGACCTGGTCGGCGCTGTGCAACGCGAGCGCCGCGCTCGCTCCCCGTCCCTAGACGAGCCGCAACGGGCGGGCCCACGCCCCGTTAAGCCCTCCGCCGCGCTCTGCAGCGGTAGTAAATAAACACTGCTTATTTCCGATGAGCGGCGTTGACCGCCCCAAGCTCACATGACTAATTTATTAGCCATGAGAACGCAGTACATCAGGTCGCTGCCGCCGCGCTGGGAGAAGTATTCGCGGCTGTACCACGCGCTCGGCGACCCGCAGCGCCAGAAGATCCTGCTGCTGTTCGAAGCGGGAGAGCGCCTGACCATCAAGCAGATCGCCGACGCCTTCCCGGTCAGCCGCACCGCCGTGGTCCACCACCTGCGCGTGCTGCAGGAGGCCGGGGTGCTGCGCCGCAGCCGCGCCGGCCGGGAAGTGCGGCTGTGGATCGACAAGCGCCGCGTGGTCGACACCATCCAGCGCGTTGCCCGCTTCATCGAGCAGCACGCCTGAAGCACCGGCCCCACCCATTCGCAACAGGCGCCTGCCGGCGCCAAGGGAAGACATGAACGCCATCGCCACCACCATGACCGGAACTTCGCGCATCCCGCTGTGGCTCAAGCTCGCCTTCACCGCCTTCATGGCGGTGCTGGTGCCGGTGTACTGGGCCCACTACGGGCCGAGCAACTTCCTGTATTTCTGCGATGCCTCGCTGTTCATCACCACCGTCGGCATCTGGACCGAGCGGCCGCTGCTGGTATCGATTCCGGCCGTGGGCATCATCGGCTCGCAGGCCTTGTGGGTGCTGGACTTCGCCTGCGGCCTGGTCGGCCTCCACCTCACCGGCATGACCGACTACATGTTCGACCCGCAGCGCCCGCTGTTCCTGCGCGGCCTGTCCCTGTTCCACGGCTGGCTGCCGTTCCTGCTGGTGTACCTGGTGGCGCGGCTGGGCTACGACCGCCGGGCGCTGCCGATCTGGACCGCGCTGGCCTGGACGCTGATGGCGATCTGCTACTTCTTCATGCCGCCGCCTTCGCCGGATCACGGCATCGCGCCGGCGAACATCGACTACGTCTGGGGCCTGAGCGACACCCAGCCGCAGCACTGGATGTCCGCCAACACCTGGGTGCTGTTCGAAGCCGCCGCCCTGTTCGCCGTGCTGTACCTGCCGGTGCACCTGGTCCTCGAGCGCCGCTACGGCCTGGACCGCAAAGCCCCGGTCTGAATCACCGCTGTCCACCTGATCCAGTCACATGGAGGGAGCACCGTGCCCGTCGACCTGATCCGCCTGCTGTTCTCGTTCCGGGGCCGCATCGCGCGCGCCGTCTTCTGGTGCGCCGGCCTCGGCCTGGTTCTGCTGTTCGTGCTGCTGCTGGTGACCCTGGAGCAGGCGTTCGGCCGCGCTGCTTCCCTGGCCATCTATCCTCCGTTCCTGTGGATGATGGCCGCGCTGTGGACCAAGCGCCTGCGCGACCGCGGCCGCTCGCCCGCCTGGCTGCTGTGGCTGGCGCTGCCGGTGCTGGGGCCGCTGCTGCTGGCGGTCGAGCTGGGCCTGCGCCGCGGTACCCCGGGTGAAAACCAGTATGGGCCCGATCCGCGCGAGGCCCGTCCCGACTACCTCACCGTCGCCTGAACGCGAGCAGGTCATGAAAGCCGAAAGCCACCTGGTCAACGACATCAGCGGCCTCAACCCGGTGCCGGTCTGGGCCATCGCCCGTCCGCGCAGCGTGGCGGAGGTGCAGGAAGCCGTCAGCCGCAGCCGCGGGCCGCTGTCCATCGGCGGCGGCCGCTTCAGCATGGGCGGCCAGGCCGCCAGCCCCGGCAGCCTGCACCTGGACCTGCGCGGTCTCAACCAGGTGCTGGAGTTCTCGCCGCAGCGCCGCCTGATCCGCGTCCAGGCCGGCATCCGCTGGTGCGACATCCAGCGTTTCATCGACCCGCATGGCCTCGCCGTGAAGATCATGCAGTCGTATGCCAACTTCACCGTCGGCGGCTCGCTCTCGGTCAATGTCCACGGCCGCTACGTCGGCCTGGGTCCGCTGATCCTCTCGGTGCGGTCGATCGCGCTGGTGCTGGCCAGCGGCGAGCGGGTCGAGGCCAGCCGCGAGCACAACGCCGAGCTGTTCTTCGGCGCCATCGGCGGCTACGGCGCGCTCGGCGTCATCGTCGAGGCCGAACTGGAGCTCGCCGAAAACACCCGCGTCGAGCGCATCGTCGCCACGCTGTCGGTGGACGACTATCCTGCCTACTTCCTCGAGCGCGTACGCCAAGCGCCCGGCGCCGTGTTCCACAACGCCGACCTCTACGGCCCGCACTATCGTCGCCTGCGCGCCGTCACCTGGGTGGAAACGCTCAAGCCGGCCACCGTGCCGCAGCGCCTGCGCCGGCCGCGCCGTATCCACGCGCGGGACCAATACCTGTTCTGGAGCGTGTCCGAAGGCCCGCTCGGCGCCTGGCGCCGCGAGCATCTGATCGACCCGCTGCTGTACCTCGGCCGCCCGGTGCACTGGCGCAACTACGAGGCCGGCAACGACGCCGCCGAGCTGGAGCCGCTGTCCCGCGAGCATCGCACCTACGTGCTGCAGGAATACTTCGTCCCGCTGGCGCGCCTCGGCGAGTTCGTGCCGGTCATGGCGGAGATCCTGCGGCGCCATCGCGTCAATGCGATCAACATCTCGGTGCGCCACTCGCTGGCCGATCCCGGTTCGCTGCTGGCCTGGGCGCGCGAGGAGTGCTTCGCCCTGGTGCTGTACCACAAGCAGCGCACCCGCGAGAACGCCTGCGACCGCGTCGCGGTGTGGACGCGCGAGCTGATCGAGGCGGTGCTGCGCGCCGGCGGCAGCTACTACCTGCCGTATCAGCCGCATGCCAGCGCGGGACAGTTCCACCGCGCCTATCCGCGCGCCGGCGAGCTGTTCGCGCTCAAGCGCCGGCTCGATCCGGAATACCGCCTGCGCAACAGCCTGTGGGACCAGTACTACGCGCCGACGCTGTTGCCGCAGGTCCGCGTGTCCCTGCGGCATTCCGACTTCCACACGGTGTTCAGCGACATCGCCGCGCGCGATGCCTTCTACCGGTTCCTGCAGAACATCTACCACCTCTACCCCGAGGACCGCTTCCACACCTTGATCAGGCAGGCCTGCGCCAGGCACCGCGACGACGAATCCATCTACCGCGACCTCCAGCAGCGCCTGCCCGGCATCAAGCCGCCGCTGGCGGACCTCCTCTACGCCTTGCCGGCGCTGGCGCGGCAGAAAGCCGAAATGGCGCACCAGACCCTGCAGCTGCTCGGCGCGCGCCGCGCACTCGAGAACTACGTCGAGATCGGCAGCAGCGGCCGTTATGTCGAAGGCCTGCGGCGGGTCCTGCGACTGCGCGGCCGCGTCGCCGTGCTGAGCGAGACGCCGGTCGGCTATTCACCGCTGGACCTGGTCGAGCGCGGCCGCCTGCGCCGCCCGCAGCTGTGCTTGCCGCTCGGCGACTATGAGCCGCTGCCCGCCGCCGCGCTGCCCGCGGGCAGTGCCGGCTTGGTCAGCTGCTACATCGGCCTGCACCACATCCAGCCGGAGTGCCTGCGCCCCTTCCTCGATTCCATCGTGCGCACGCTGCGCCCGGGCGGCGTCTTCGTGCTGCGCGATCACGATGTGCGCACGCCGGAGATGGACGCCTTCGTCGGCCTGGCCCACACCGTGTTCAACGCCGGCCTCGGCGTGCCGTGGGAAACGAACCGGCGCGAGCGGCGTCACTTCGCCCCGGTCGCCGCCTGGGTCGAGCGCCTCGCCGCCGCCGGCCTGCGCGACCGTGGCCAGCGCCTGCTGCAGGAGCATGACCCCTCGCTTAATGTCCTGATGGCCTTCGACAAGCCAGGTCCGGCGGAGGACTGCGCATGAAGACTTTCCTGCAAGCCCTGCTGTTATCCCTGTGCGCCGGCCTATGCGGCGCCGCGCCGGCGCAAGCTCCCGCGCCGGCCGCGACCCTGACTCCGTCCGAGCACCGCCGCGGCCCGGAACAGACCTTCCTCACTTATCCGGAGTGGTTCCTGGTGTTCAGCCCGGCCGAGCTGGCCGACTACATGCACACGCAGCCGCCAGACGATTTTCCGTACTTCGGCCATATCCGCCAGTTCTGGAGCGGCTACGCGCAGGTGCGCCAGGTTCTGCGCCGCGGCGGCTATCCCTTCAACTTCGGCTACCACGTCATGATCGTGGTGATCGGCGTCAGCACCACGGCCGAGTACGCATTGCGCTCGCTCTACGAAACCCTGGTCGGCCGCCTGACCGCGTTGACCCTGCACGGCGACAGCACCGCGGAGGACCGCTACGCCGCGACGGTGCAGCAGGACTACGTCGACTTCATCCGCGTCCTGCCCTGGTACCAATACGACTTCCGCGGCAAGCTGGCGCACCTGTGGACCGACATTCCGGCCTGGGGCCCGCATCCCCTGCGCAAGTGGGAGCGGCGCTACGCGCTCACCAGCGAGTACGCGGTCAAGGCCATTTACGGCTGGATCATCGGGAAGGCCACCCATGCCGCCTACGACAAGCCGATCCTGGCCACCGCGGTGGTCCTGGACCGCGCGCCGGACCCGGCCGAGCTGCCGGAGCTGCAGGTCCTGCGGACGAACCGGGATGGTTCGGTGGTTGCGCTGGTGCCGCGCTACCACGCCTTCATGCACTACGCCGACGCGCTGGCGGCGCAAGGGCTGCAGTTCCGCGAGGTGGCCGGCAACCGCGGCCTGATCCTGGTCAGCGTGCTGGTGCCGGACCACTGGCGGCCGCCCGGGGCGCAGCAGCAGGTCCTGTTCAGCCAGCCGGTGCTGACGGCGGCGGGCAGCAAGCGGGTCGTGCTGACCGTGCCGGTGCCGCAACTCGCGGGGCTGCTGCAACAGCTGCACGCGCCGGGCGTGCGGCTGGAGCACGTGTTCGACTATTGAAGCAGCGGATTCGTTGCTTAAGTGACGCCCGGCGGTGGCGCCGGAACCAGTCCGTATTGGCCCATCACGGCAAGCAGTTTCGCCCGGTCCGGCGGGCCGCCGGCACTGAACACGGCCGCCACGTCGCGAAAGTACTGGGCGCCGAGATCGGGCGTCAGCACGATCAGCGCCCGCGCCGTTTCCCGGTGCGGATTGCTGAATGCGTGGACCGAGCCGCGCGGGCTGTGCATGTACTCTCCCGGCGACAGGTCCCGCACCACGCCGTCGACGGAATAGCGCAACACGCCTTCCAGCGCGTACACGCACTCCTCGTTGAGCGTATGGCTATGCGGCGGCGGAACCTTGGCGTCCGGCGCCACCGTCAATTCGAACACGCCCATGCCTTTCGAGGCGGTCCCGTCGATGAGGTAGCGGACGCTCAAGCCGCCGATGGCGATCGGTTCCAGGGGCGCGGCCGATGGATTCATGATGAAGCTCCAATTGACTCAGCGAGAGTAGCCTGGATGAAACGGAGTGAAATCCGGGACATTGAATGCCGTCAACACGTCCTGAGGAGCTTATCGGAGAAACTCGGATTCTGTTTCATTTCATCCGGGCTACGTTCGCTAACCGACGAGAAGCCGAACGCCCCAAGCAGCAGTTAGTGTCGTAGATAAAACCGCTATTGGAGTAGCGAGATAGAGCGCCTTGATCATTTGTTCGGAGCGGGACGAGCGGACGACGCGTCTGAACATCAGAAAAAGGAACCCGCCCGCAACTAAGCCGGCAGCCAGAGCCGCCCACGACGCCCGGCCATGCGGGCTCGCGCCGTAAGCCACTCCCAAACCGGCGCCGACCGCGACGGGTCCCATCAGGTCATACAGGTTCATCCGAAAGCCGCTCCAATCAAGTGCCCCGACGTTTCGCCCGCGGATGCGCCTCGTCGTAGACCTTCGCCAGCCGCTTCCAGTCGAGCTGCGTATAGATCTGCGTCGTCGCCAGGTTGGCGTGGCCGAGCAGTTCCTG
>CAYWPB010000196.1:0-3377 GCA_964458725.1 uncultured Nevskia sp.
CCGGCAGCAGCATCGTCGCCGGCACCGCCGCCGCCTGCACCGCGATGCCCAGCCCGCGCGCGGTGAAGACCTGGCGCACCGGCGCCGGCGTGGCGCAGAGCAGGTCGAGGTCGCCGCGCACGAACAGCAGGTCGATGGCGATGGCCAGGGCCGCGCCGCTCGCGGTGAGCAGGGCCACCACCAGCACCAGGCTCAGCAGCGGCAGCTGCAGCGGCGCCAGCCCGTGCAGGCCGCGCGCCGCCAGCGCGATGGCGAAACCGTAGACGTGCAGCAGCGCCAGCAGGCCGAACAGGTTGAACGCCAGGCGCCGCCGGCCGAGACGCTTGCCGCCGCGCTCGAAGCGGGCGGCATAGCCGCGCCAGGCCAGGAGCAGCTCCCAGCGCAGCAGCCACAACAACCCGCCCGGGCGCAGCATCAGGTTCCCTGGCCTTCGCGCCGCGCGGTGAGGTCGAGGAACACGTCCTCCAGGGTGTGGCCGCCTGCGCCGCGCTGCGCCCGCAGTTGCTCCAGCGTGCCCTCGGCGATGAGCCGGCCGCCGGCGATGATGCCGATGCGCTCGGCCAGCCGCTCGGCCACTTCGAGGATGTGGGTGGTCAGCACCACCGTGGCGCCCTCGCGCACGATCTGGCGCAGGAGATCCTTCACCTGCCGCGCCGCGGCCGCGTCCAGGCCGGTGAGCGGCTCGTCGAGGATCAGCAGCCGCGGCCGGTGCAGCAGGGCCCCGGCCAGCGCCAGCTTCTGGCGCATGCCCTTGGAATAGGTTTCGGCATAGTCGCCGCGCTGGTCCCACAGCCCCAGCCACTCCAGCAGCTCGCGCGCCCGCGGCGCCGCCTCGGCCGCCGGCAGACCCCACAGCCCGGCGACGAACTCCAGGTACTCCAGCCCGCGCAGCTTGTCGTACAGCATCGGCTCGTCCGGCACCCAGGCCAGCGGCCGCTTGGCCCGTTCCGGCTGCGCCGCCACGTCGACGCCGAAGATGCGGATGCTGCCGCCGTCCGGCCGCAGCAGGCCGGCGACCATGCGCAAGGTGGTGGTCTTGCCGGCGCCGTTGGGCCCCAGCAGGGCGTAGAACTCGCCGGCGCCGATGCGCAGGTCCAGGCCGTCCACCGCGAGGGTCCCGCCGAACCGCTTGTGCAGGCCCCGCAGTTCCAGCGCCGGGGCCGAGGCCATGTCCTGTGTCAAGATTCGTTTCCTCGCACTTCGCGCCGGTGGCCGGGACGCTAGAATGTCGCTCCCACGAGGCCTGCGGGCCGGAGAAGATGTGATGAGTCGCCGCGGTTTGCTGCTCCTGCTGAGCTTTTTTACGGTATTCACCGCCGCGCGCGCCAGCGCCGATGCCGACGCCCCCTTCCTGTGGCAGGTGCACGGCCCCAAGGCCACCCATTTCCTGCTCGGCTCGGTGCACCTGCTGCCGAACGAGGGCGACGAGTTGCCGGTGGGCATCGAAGACGCCTACGACGCCGCCGAAGGCGTGGTGTTCGAGACCGACATCGCCGCCATCGAGCAGCCGCAGGTGCAGGTGGCGATGCTTGCCGCGGCACGCTCGCAACAGGGCCTCAAGGCCGAGATCGGCGAACGCATGTACGCCCAGCTCGGCCGTCACGCCGCGCGCATCGGCATGCCGGTCAGCGCCTGCGACCCGTTCCGCGCCTGGTTCTGCGCCATGACCCTGGAGGTGTTCAGCTTCCGCAAGGCCGGCTTCAGCGGCGAGAACGGCATCGACAAGCAGATCTACAGCTGGGCCCGCGAGGACGGCAAGAGCCTGCGCTGGTTCGAGCAGCCGGCCGCGCACATCGGCCTGTTCACCGGCATGAGCGAGGCCATGTCGCGCGACTTCCTCGCCTCCTCGCTGGACGAGCGCCTCGGCGGCAGCAGCGACGATCCGGCCGAGCTGCTGCGCGCCTGGAAGGAGAACGACGTCGACGCCATCGAGAAGCTCGACCGGCAGCTCAAGTCCGCCTATCCCACCGTCTACGACCATCTCCTGGCCACGCGCAACCGCAACTGGATGCCGACCCTGAAGCGCCTGCTCGACGGCGGCGAGCCGCAGCTGGTGGTGGTCGGCGCCGCCCATCTGGTCGGGCCGGACGGCCTGATCGCGCAGCTGCGCGCGCGCGGCTACAAGGTGCTGCCCTACATCGCCATCGACTCGCAGCTGGTGACGATGAAACGGCAGGCGCTGGTGCAGACCGCACTGCGACGCTGAGAACCGGGCGGCGAACCTGTCGGCCGCCGCCGACAGAGGCGGCCAACTAGGAATGTCCCGGCAGGCGGCGCAACCGCCGGCCTCACGTATCATTTGGGGGCATGCTCCCCCGTCCGCTCCTGTTCTGCGTCCTGCTTTGCACCAGCGCCCCGGCGCTGGCGGGTATCGACGTGCGCATCCGCGACCTCGGCTCGGACGAGGAGGACAACGCCTACGCCCAGATCCGCCTGCTCGATTACGCCAAGTCGGTCGACGCCAGCAAGGCGCCGGACAAGCTGGAGTACGAGCCGGCCGAGGTGCAACGCCTATTCAAGGAGGGCGAGGACGAGATCCGCAAGGCGCTGCAACCGTTCGGCTGGTATAACCCGGTTATCACCTCGAAGCTGGAAGGCGAGGCGCCGGACTGGACCGCCACCTACGACGTGGTCGCCGGTCCCGAGACCGACATCACCAGCATCGACATCCAGATCCTCGGCGAGGGCAAGGACTACGCGCCCTTGCAGAAGATCGTGGCCAAGCCGCGCCTGAAGACCGGCCAGCGCCTCAGGCATCCGGACTACGAGGCGCTGAAGGACCGCCTGATGCAGGCCGCCAATACCGGCGGCTATCTCGACGCGCAGTTCACCCGGCGCGAGTTGCGCGTCGACGTGCAGAACAACTCGGCCGAGGTGCTGCTGACCCTGGACACCGGTCCGCGTTGGTACTTCGGCGAGGTGACCATTCAGCAGGACGGCCGGCTCAAGGACCAGCTGCTGCGCCGCTACGTCAAGGCCACTCCGGGCGAGCCGTTCGACTCGTCCAAGCTGCTGGCGACGCAGTTCGCGCTGACCGACCTGGACTACTTCAAGCTGGTCGAGGTGGAGCCGCAGAAGGGCAAGGCCGGGCCGGATCGCCGCATCCCGGTGGTGATCCACACCAGCTCCAAGCCGCCGCGAGTCTACAAGTTCGGCGCCGGCTACGGCACCGACACCGGCCCGCGCGCGCTGGCCGGCATCGAGTTCCGCCGCCTCAACCAGGACGGCCACAAGCTGCGCCTGACCCTGCAGCCCTCGGAGAACATCAGCACCGCCATCGCCGAGTACCGCATCCCCTTCGGCCAGACCCCGGGCGACGCCATCAGCTTCACCAGCCAGGGCCTGAAGCAGAACTTCCAGGGCGTGCACGAGAACCT
>CAYWPB010000196.1:3387-7527 GCA_964458725.1 uncultured Nevskia sp.
AGCCGCCGCCGCTCGCTCTCGCGGCCGACGAGCTGCGGCGCGAGCGTGCCGATCTCGCGCGCCGCCGCCTCGCGCGGCACCACGCTCGCGAGCGCGACCCCCAGGCGCTCGGCGGTCTTCTCGACCTCGACCAGGAGGTCGTGGGCCGACTGCGGCCGGTGCAGCGGGTCCTTGGCGAGGCACGCCAGGGCGGGGCAACCCAGCCCGCTCAACCGCCCAGGGCCGGAAGCAGGATTTCCAGGGCGTGCATGAAACCCTGTGGTCGGTGGGCGGCGCCTCCAACCGCCAGGCCGGCGACTGGACCCGCCGCTGGTACCTGATCTACAGCAACGACCGCTACAACCTGCAGAGCGAGGCCGGTGAGAGCAGCAAGCTGCTGACGCCGGGCCTGTCGCTCAGCACCACCCGGGTCAACGACCCGATCTTTCCGCGGCGCGGCTGGTTCGCCTTCTTCGACGTGCACGGCGGCACCCATGTCGCCCTGTCGGACACCGATTTCATCGAGGGCCTCCTGCGGCTGCGCGGCGTCTATCCGGTCGCGCCCGGCCTGCGCCTGCTCGGCCGCGTCGAGGAGGGCGCGCTGTTCGTCTCCGGCTTCGACCACCTGCCGCCGTCGCAGCGCTTCTTCGCCGGCGGCGACGAGAGCGTGCGCGGCTACGGCTACCACTCGCTGGCGCCGCGCGACCCCAAGGGCAACCTGATCGGCGGCAGGTACCTCAGCACCGCCAGCCTGGAGCTGGACTGGGACGTGTACAAGAGCTACGGCCTGGCGCTGTTCGGCGACGCCGGCGGCGCCGACGACGTGCCGGAAGTTAAGCTGCACTACGGCGCCGGCATCGGCTTCCGCTATCGACTGCCGTTCGGCGCTGTGGCGATCGACCTGGCGCATCCTTTCGATACCGGCGCGGAAGCGGTGCGCCTGCACCTGGGCGTGAGGGTCGGTTTGTGATCGGCCGTGTTCTGCTCTGTGCCCTGGCCGCCGTGCTGCTGCTGGCGGCGATGCTGGCCGGCGCCGTTTGGTTCGTGCTGGACAGCGAGCATGGCCTGGCACAGCTCGCCGGGCTGGCGCAGCGCTTCAGCGGCGGCAGCCTGCGCATCGGCAGCACTCAGGGCCGGCTGCTCGGCGAGTTCGTCCTGACCGATCTGCACTACGCCGGCAGTGACGGCACCCGCGTCGACCTGCAGCGTTTGCACCTGCGGCTGGTGCCGCGCGAACTGCTGTCCTATCGCCTGCACTTGCAGATGGCCGAGATGCAGGGGCTGGACGTGTGGATGCCGCCGCCTGCGCCGCCCAAAAGCAGCTCCGAAACGCGCCTGCCTTCACGGCTGCCGCTGGACGTGGTCGTCGACGCCTTCGGCCTCAAGGATTTCGCGCTGCACCAACCGCCGCCCGCCGCGGGAGTAAAGGCGGCCGAGCCGTTCCGCGTCCCGGCGGCCAGTCTTGCCGGCAGTTGGATCGGCGATGCGCTGGACATTGGCCGCATGAATGCCGAGCTGGAAGCAACCGGCCCGCTGTCGCTGAGCGGCAAGGCGCAGATGGCCAGCGACCACATCGACATCGCCGCCCTGAGCCTGAAGGGGCCGGGCCAGGTCGAGGCCAGCGGCCGCTTCGGCCTGAACAAGACGGCGAGCGATCTCAAGCTCGCCTGGCGCGATTTGCGCTGGCCCCTGCAGGGCGAGGAGCGCGAGCGCCTGGTCGGCGGCGTCAACGGCAGTGGCAGCTTCAGCGGCCTGCTCGACCAATACCGCTATACGCTCGACACGGATGCCACGCTGCACCAGCTGGCATTGAAGCTGGCGGCACAGGGCGAGGGCAACCTGGATCAGGTGCAGTTCGAGGAGCTGAACCTTGCCGCCGGCAAAGGTACGGCCCGGGTGCAGGGCAAGCTGGCCTGGGCGCCGGTGCTGCGCGCCGATCTCAAGGGGACGATCGCGCAGCTCGACCCGGCGCTGTTTGCGCCAGAGTTGGCAGGCGCATGCACTGGTTCGCCCTCACCCCACCAATCGCTCCGCGATCGGTCCCCCCCTCTCCCGCTGCGCGGTAGAGGGACAGTGGACGGCGGCTGCACGGCCGGTGTTCTTAATGGTTCGTTCGACACCCAGACCACCGTCAGCAACGGCAAACCGCAGATCGCCTTCAATGCGAAGCTGGACAACTCGCAGCTGCGCGGCTACCCGCTGAGCCTGGCGACCCAGGGCAGTACCGACCTTCGCAGTGCGCAGCTCAAGCAGCTGCAGCTGCAATCCGGCAAGGGCAGCCTCTCCGCCAGCGGCAGCGTCGCCTGGGCACCGGCGCTCCGCGCCGACTTGAAAGCGCAGCTGGCGAATTTCGATCCTGCGCAATTCGCCGCCGCTTTCAAAGGCAACATCAACGGCAGCATCGTCACCCAGACCACGCAGCACGATGGCAAGCCGGACATCTCATTTACCGCCGACATCGACCGCTCGCAGCTGCGCGGCAATCCGCTGGCCGTGAAAGCCAGCGCCGACCTGATCGGCGAGACGGTGCTGGTGCAGAAGCTGCTGCTGACTTCCGGCGAGACGCGGCTTGAAGCCAGCGGCCAGGCCACGCCGCCATTCGACCTGAAGGGCTCGCTCAACAGCCCCAACCTCGCCGCGCTTTACCCAGATCTGGGCGGCAAGGCCGCGCTCACATTCACGCTGCAAGGTCCGCTCGACGGACCGCATGTCGTGACCAAGGGCCAGGCCGAGGGCTTACGCTACGACGCCTACCGCGTGGCCAATCTGAGCTGGGACGCCGACGTCGATCCCGCCAGACCCTCCCACCTCAACCTGCAGGCCACCGAGGCCCAGGCCAGCGTGCTGATCCACAGTGCCAAGTTCTCCGCCGACGGCCAGGAGACCTGGCACCACGCCGACCTCGACGTGCTCAGCGAGAATGGCGAAGTCGCGCTGTCGGTCAACGGCGGCTACGACCGGCGCAAGGGCGAGTGGGGCGGCGAGCTGAGCTCCGGCAAGCTGGCGCCCGTCAACCTGCCGCCGTGGAACCTGGAAAAAGGCGCCGGCCTGCTGCTCGGCCGGCAACGCCAGAGCCTGGAACCGGCCTGCTTCGCCGGTGGGGCCGGGCGCGCCTGCCTGCGCCTGGAGCAGAACGTGACGCGCCAGGGCCTGCGCCTGTCGCTGGATGTGCAGCGCCTGCTGCTGGCCGCGTTCAAGCCGCTGCTGCCGCAGAAGTACGAGCTGGAGGGCGAGATCAACGGCGGCGCCAGCCTCGACTACAGCAACGGCGACATCGCGGCGATCAACGCCGACCTGCATACCGACAGCATCCACGTCCGCGCGCCGGGCGCGCCGGCGGTGGAGATCCGCCCGAGCAGCCTTAAGGCCGACGACACCGACGGCGTGGTGCACGCCGTACTCGACCTGCAGCTGGCGCAGGGCAGCCTCGGCGCCGACATCCGCGCCGCGCCTGCGGCGGACTTCCAGGCGCGCCCGCTCAGCGGCACCGTGCACGCCCAGGTACCGGACCTCGGCTTCGTCCAGTCCTTCGTGCCGCAGCTGCAGGCGGTGGGCGGCTCGGTTGGCGGCGAGCTGCAACTGGGTGGCACCGTCGCGCTGCCGCGGGTGCAGGGCGAGATCGCGCTGCGCGACGGCCGCGCGCGGGTGACGCTGGCCGGCATCGACCTGCAGCAGGTACAGCTGCGCCTCAGCGGCCGTGGCGAGGGCCCGCTGGCGATCGACGGCTCGATGAGCTCCGGCGGTGGCACCCTCAATCTCAACGGCACGCTCGATCCCTCGGTGGCGCCGCCGCATGCCGACCTGGCACTGAAGGGCCAGGACTTCCAGGCCATGGCCACCACCGACGGCCGCATCTGGGTCACGCCCGACCTGCACCTCGCCAGCGCGCCGGACGGCCTGCACCTGGAAGGCACGCTCACCGTGCCGCGCGCCGAGATCACGCCGCAGGGCCTGGGCAACAACGGCGTCGCGGTCAGCGAGGACCAGGTCATCGTCGGCGCCGAGCCCAAGGCCGAGGCCGACACCTTGAAGATCTACAGCCTGGTCACGGTGACGCTTGGCGACAATGTCAGCTTCAAGGGTCTCGGCCTCACCACGCGGCTCGAAGGCGGCGTCACCGTCAACGAGCAGCCGCAGCGCGTCACCACCGGCCAGGGCGAG
>CAYWPB010000197.1:0-2135 GCA_964458725.1 uncultured Nevskia sp.
GCGGGTCCATCGAGCCGCCGACGTCGAGGAACAGCAGCACCTTCACCGCGTTGTGCCGCTCCGGCATCATCTTCAGATCGAGCCAGCCGGCGTTGCGCGCGGTGCCCTCGATGGTGCCGTCCAGGTCGAGGATGTCGGGCGCGCCTTCGCGCGCGAAGCGGCGCAGCTTGCGCAGCGCCACCTTGATGTTGCGCGTGCCGAGCTCGACCGTGTCGTCGAGGTTGCGGTACTCGCGCTTCTCCCACACCTTGACCGCCTTCTTCTGGCCGCCTTCGCCGCCGATGCGCACGCCCTCGGGGTTGTAGCCGTTGTTGCCGAAAGGGCTGGTGCCGCCGGTGCCGATCCATTTGTTGCCGCCCTGGTGGCGCTCCTTCTGCTCCTCCAGGCGCTGCTTCAGAGTCTCCATCAGCTTGTCCCAGCCGCCGAGCGCCTCGATCTTGGCGCGCTCCTCTTCGCTCAGCAGCTTCATCGCCTCGGCCCGCAGCCACTCCTCGGGGATGGCCTTGTCGAAGCCCTGGAACACCTGGTCGACGCCCTTGAAGTAGGCGGCGAAGGCGCGGTCGTAGCGGTCGAACTGGCTCTCGTCCTTGACCATGATGGTGCGGGCCAGGACGTAGAAGTCGTCCAGGCTGAACATGATGACGTGCTTGCGCAGCGCTTCCAGCAGGGCCAGGAACTCACCCAACCCGGGCTTGAGGCCGGCGGCGCGCAGAGTGAGGAAAAAGCCGAAAAGCATTGAGGGGACGCCAGGGCGAGGCCAGGCTCCGATTTTGGCTTTATTTGCGGTCCAGCGTCCACACGCCGTCCCAATCCTCCGGCGGCGGCAGGGTCTGGTGGCTGTGGCAGCGCCGCAGGTACATGGCTGACGGTTCGTCGCCGGGATTCAGCGCCACCGCCTGACCGAAAGCCTGTGCCGCCTCGGTCCAGGCGCGCACCCGATAGGCGCGCAGGCCTTCGGCATAGACCGCCAGCCAGGCTTCCAGCTTGACGAAGTGCTCCTCGTCGTAGTGGCCGAGGGCCTCGTAGACGGTGACCGGCTCGTGTTTGCCCTTGACCCGGATGCGGTCAATCTCGCGCAGCGGCGTCGGCACGGTGAGGGACTCCGCAGTGGCCTGCGACAGCAGGATCTTGACCTGATATTGCTTGGTCGCACCCTCCAGCCGCGAGGCGAGATTGACGCCATCGCCGATCACCGTGTAGGACATGCGCCGCGGCGAGCCGATGGTGCCGACCACCACGTCGCCGGTGGCGATGCCGATGCCGATGTCGAGCGCCGCGCGGCCACCGGCGGCGCGGCGACGATTGAGCACGGCCAGGCGGCGCAGCATGGCGTTGGCCACCGCCACCGCGTTGTCGGCGTCGCGCGCGCCGCGGAACGGCACCCCGAACAGCGCCATGATGGCGTCGCCGATGAACTTGTCGAGCACGCCGCCGTACTCGCCGATGGCCTCGACCATCTCTTCGAAGTATTCGTTGAGCAGGCCGACCGTCTCCTGCGCGCCGAGCGCCTCGGAGATGGTGGTGAAGTCACGGATGTCGGAGAACAGGATGGTGCTGCGCTGCAGCTGGCCGCCGAGCGCCGCTTCGCCCGCCTCGAGCAGGCGGTCGGCCACCTCCTTGCTGAGGTGGCGCGCCATGGTGCTGCGGACCAGCTTCTCGCGGGTCTGGTCCTCGAAGCTCAGCATGACGCCGATGGACTGGCCTTCGGCGTTCTTCAGCGGCGTGGCGGTGAGATTGACCGAGGCGGTGGTGCCGTCCGGGTGCAGCAGCGAGGCGTCGGGGGCGAAATCGGCCTCTCCGCTATGTTGCACCTTCTCGACGCTGCGCATCACCCAGGCGTTGTGCTCGCTGAACACCTGGACCGCCGGACGCTGCACCGTGGCCTCGGCGTCGCGGCCGAGCAGGCGCAGCGCGGCGCGGTTGGCAGTGACCACGCGGCGCGCGTGGTCGAGGGTGACGACGCCGTTGGTGGTGCTGGCAAGGATGTTCTCGTTGTAGCGCTTGACCGCCAGCACCTCGTCGAACAGCTGGGCGTTCTCCAGTGCCACCGCGATCTGCGCGGTGAATGCGCGCAGGCGTTGCTCGTCCTTGATGGTGAAGCCGCCCTCGCGCTTGTTCAGCACCTCGGTCACGCC
>CAYWPB010000197.1:2235-7513 GCA_964458725.1 uncultured Nevskia sp.
TCGCGCAGGCCGTCGGTCATCAGGTTGAAGCCGCGGGTGAGGTCGGCGTATTCGTCGGTGTCCAGCACCTTGAGGTCGACGTCGAGGTTGCCACGCTCGACTTCGTTCATGCCGGCGATCAGGCGCGCCGCCGAACGCGATACTTCCTGCGCGGTGAGGATGGCCATGGCCACCGCGCCGGCGATGGTCACGGTGAGGGCGCCGCCGATCCAGCCCCACAGCGGCCACATCAGCTGGAAGCTGACCTGGACTCCCTGCGCCTTGAGCATCTGGTCGACCTTGAACAGCACGGTGATGGCAATGAACAACAGCGGCAGCGCGGTGATGAACAGGCACAGGTAGAGCAGCTTGCTCTTCAGCTTGACCGCGATCAGGCGGCGCTGGTCGGCGCGCTCCAGCTCCGGGCAGTGGTGCCACAGGTATTCCACCACCGGCACCATGTGGCGCGCGGCGACGAAGTATTCGATGGCGCCGTAGATCGGACAGGCGAACAGCAGCACCAGCGAGGGGAACATGATGATCTGCCACAGCGCGAAATCGCCGTGCCACAGCCAGTTGGTCACCAGCAGCGAGGACAGCGATACCGCCGCGCCGAGGAAGCCGCGCACCAGGGTCACGCGCAGGAAGGCGTAATAGGGCAGGTTCAGCGCGCGCACCAGCGCCCGCGAGATTTCCTCCTGCGACGGCGCCATGCCCAGTTCCAGGCGCTGCCACACTGCGCCGAGCGGCCTGTAGTAGCGGTGAATCAGCCACAGTTCGGGGCCGATGAACAGAGTGACGTAGGGCGGGATTTGCGGCACCAGCTTGAGCCACTGCAGCGCGCTGAACTGCAAGCCGAGAAAGCACAGGGTGATGGTGCCGAGCACCGCCGGGATCGAGCCCTTGACGAACAACCAGATCAGGCCGCGGTACAGCGCGCGCTCGGACACCGGGGTTGCATCGGCCACCCCTGGCTGTTGCGCCGCGAGAACCGCGGCTGACGCTCCGGTCAGCATTCCCGCATGCTAATCCAGCTATTCGGCGCAAAGCCAACCGCAACCGGGCATTCCGTCACACCGGCGGTGTGAAAAGCGGCGCTTTGCGGCATGCTAGACCCGATAAATCTGGGGACTCCACATGATCAAGCCCGAAGTGCTGGAGCAGGCCATCGCCCACCTGCGCAGCCGCGACAAGAAGCTCGGCCGCCTCATCGAGGCCACCGGACCCTGCGCCCTGGGCGGCAAAAAGCGCGACCCCTTCCATGTGCTGTGCAGCGCCATCATCAGCCAGCAGCTCTCCTCCAAGGCCGCCGACACCATCCAGGCCCGCGTCGCGCTGGCTGCGGCCGCCAAGGGCAATTTCAAGCCGGCGCATTTCCTCGGCCCCAGCCCCGAGGCCCTGCGGGCCTGCGGCCTGTCCAACGCCAAGGCAAAGTGGCTGCGCGGCGTGGCGGAAATCCACCAGGGCGACGCCGCCTACTTCCGCAAGCTCAACAAGCTGGAGGACGAGGCTGCGATCGAAATGCTAGATGCCCTGCCCGGCATCGGCCGCTGGAGCGCCGAGATGTTCCTGATCTTCGCCATGGGCCGGCTCGACATCTTCTCGCTCGGCGACGTCGGCCTGCGGCGCGGATTGAACCTGCTGCACAACAAGGGCGAGAAGCTCGACGACGAGCGCAGCCTGGCGATCACAGCGAAATGGGCGCCTTATCGGTCGGTGGGGAGCTGGTATCTGTGGCGGATGGCGGATACGAAGGGTGAGGACTCGCGCTGAGGCGATGACTCAATGTCATCGCCTGCGAGGCCGAACGCCCGGCCAAGGATGGCCGGGCCGGGGGTCGTTAGAGCAGGTGAAGTCGCGCCACGGACGGCGGGGTGAGCAAAAACTGGATGCCCGCCTGCGCGGGCATGACGCGGGAGGCTAATTCCCGCGCCGCGCCATGAACGCAATGCGCTCGAACAGGTGCACGTCCTGCTCGTTCTTCAGCAGCGCGCCGTACAGCGGCGGCAGCGACTTCTTGACGCTGGTCTCGCGCAGGGTCGCCGGGTCGATGTCCTCGGCCATCAGCAGCTTGAGCCAGTCGAGCAGCTCGGAGGTCGAGGGCTTCTTCTTCAGGCCGGGCAGCTCGCGCAGGCCGAAGAACACCTCCATCGCCTCCTTCAGCAGGGTCTTCTTCACGTCCGGGTGGTGCACGTCGACGATCTTCTGCATCGTCTCGCGGTCCGGGAAACGGATGTAGTGGAAGAAGCACCGGCGCAGGAACGCGTCCGGCAGCTCCTTCTCGTTGTTGGAGGTGATGATGATGATCGGACGATGCCTGGCGCTGATGGTCTGGCGCGTCTCGTAAACGTAGAACGCCATCTGGTCCAGCTCGCGCAGCAGGTCGTTGGGGAACTCGATGTCGGCCTTGTCGATCTCGTCGATCAGCAGCACCGGCTGGGTCTCGCTGTCGAAGCACTCCCACAGGCGGCCCTTGACGATGTAGTTGGCGATGTCCTTGACCTTTTCTTCGCCGAGCTGCGAGTCGCGCAGGCGCGACACGGCGTCGTATTCGTACAGGCCCTGCTGGGCCTTGGTCGTCGACTTGACGTGCCACTCGTAGTACGGGCGGCCGAGCGACTGCGCCACTTCCTGGGCCAGGCGGGTCTTGCCGGTGCCGGGCTCGCCCTTGACCAGCAGCGGGCGCTGCAGGGTGACGGCGGCGTTGACCGCCAGGGTCAGATCGTCGGTGGCGACGTAGGATTCGGTGCCGGCAAAACGCATCGCTAGGGTCCTCGCGTGGAGCTTGAAGCATAGCAGGAGCCTGCCGCCATACGGGCGCTGGCTGGCGCGGGAGGCCGATTTGCTAGGATAGCCCGTCCAAAGCACGCTATCCGAGACCCTATCGGCGCGTCACAACCCCTTGAGGAGCTTGAGCAATGAAAGCATTCATCCCGGTCTTTCTGGCTATCGCACTGGCCCCGCTGGCCGCGCTGGCCGACGGCGCCGCGGCGGCCGCGCCCACCGATTCGCTGGCGCCCCCCAGCTGCACCAAGCCGTCGGTCGGAGGGGCCAAGATCCGCGCAGCCGACGACGACAGCGCGTTGCAGGAACGCGTCGATAAGTACAAGACCTGCATCGAGGCCTATGCGTCGGCGCAGAGCGAACTCGCGCAGCAGCACCAGAAGGCCTCCAACGACGCCATCGCCGCCTTCAACGACTTCATCAAGGAAGTCAACGACCACAACATGAAGTAAGCGGCGCAGCGCGCGCCGGCGGGCTCAGCCGGCGCGCGCCTCCAGCGCCGCCACCGCCGGCAGCGTCTTGCCCTCGAGGAACTCGAGGAAGGCGCCGCCGCCGGTGGAGATGTAGGACAGCTTGTCGGCGACGCCGAACTTGTCGATCGCTGCCAGGGTGTCGCCGCCGCCGGCCAGGGAGAAGGCCGCGCTGGCCGCAATCGCCTCCGCCAGCGCCTTGGTGCCACCGGCGAAGGAGTCGTACTCGAACACGCCGACCGGCCCGTTCCAGACGATGGTGCCGCAGCCCTTGAGCAGGCCCAGCAGCCTGGCCCGGGTCTTGGGGCCGATGTCGAGGATCATCTCGTCCGCTTCCACCTCGCCGACCGGGCGGGTGTGAGCGTGGGCCTCAGCCGAGAACTCGGTGGCGACGACCACGTCTTCCGGCAGCGGGATGCTGCCGCCGCGCGCCTCGATCTTCTTCTGGATCTGGCGCGCAGTATCCAGCATGTCCGGCTCGTGCAGGGACTTGCCGATCTTGTAGCCGGCCGCCGCGAGGAAGGTGTTGGCGATGCCGCCGCCGATGATCAGCTGGTCGGCGACGTCGGCCAGGCTGTTGAGCAGGTCCAGCTTGGTCGAGACCTTGGACCCGCCGACGATCACCGCCAGCGGCTTCTTCGGCTGCTTCAGCGCCTGGCCCAGGGCGTCCAGCTCGGCCGCCAGCAGCGGGCCGGCGCAGGCCACCGGCGCGAACCTGGCCACGCCGTGGGTGGAGGCCTCGGCGCGGTGGGCAGTGCCGAAAGCGTCCATGACGTAGATGTCGCACAGCGCCGCCATCTTCTTCGACAGCGCCTCGTCGTCTTCCTTCTCGCCCTTGAGAAAGCGGGTGTTCTCGCCCAGCACGACCTGGCCCGGGTCGAGCTTGATGCCGTCGATCCAGTTGCTGACCAGGGCCACGGTCTGGCCGAGGTGCTCGGACAGCCAGGCGGCGACCAGGGTCAGGGACTGCTCCGGGTCGAACTGGCCGGCCTTGGGACGGCCCAGGTGCGAAGTCACCAGCACCGAGGCGCCCTTCTGCAGTGCCAGCTTCAGGGTCGGCAGCGAGGCGCGCAGGCGCGCGTCCGATGTGATCTTGCCGGCGCTGATCGGCACGTTGAGGTCCTGGCGGATCAGCAGGCGCTTGCCGGCGAGATCGAGGTCGGACATGCGGAGGACGGTCATGGTGAAACTCCGGGAATCTGGGTCAAAAAAAGGGACGGAAACCGTTGCTGATTTCCGTCCCCTGGATGCAGCGGGTGTGCGAGCGCCTTACTTGGCGTTGGCGAAAGCCACCGTGGTATCGAGCATGCGGTTGGAGAAGCCCCACTCGTTGTCGTACCAGGAGGAGACCTTCACCAGGCGGCCGGAGACCTTGGTCAGGGTGGCGTCGAAGGTCGAAGAGGCCGGATCGTGGTTGAAGTCGCTGGAGACCAGCGGGCCCTCGTTGTACTTGAGGATGCCCTTGAGCGGGCCTTCGGCGGCGGCGGCCTTCATGATGGCGTTGACTTCCTTGACGTCGGTGTCGCGCGCGGCGATGAAGGACAGGTCGACGATCGAGACGTTGATGGTCGGCACGCGGATGGCGAAGCCGTCAAGGCGGCCGTTCAGCTCCGGCAGCACCAGGCCCACCGCAGCGGCGGCGCCGGTCTTGGCCGGGATCATGTTGTGGCCTGCGGCGCGGGCGCGGCGCAGGTCCTCGTGATACACGTCGGTCAGCACCTGGTCGTTGGTGAATGAGTGCACCGTGGTCATCAGGCCGTTGACCACGCCGATCTTGTCGTGCAGCGGCTTGACCAGGGGGGCCAGGCAGTTGGTGGTGCAGGAGGCGTTGGAGATGACCGTGTCCGCGGCCTTCAGGATCTGATGGTTGACGCCGTAGACGATGGTGGCATCGACGTCGTTGCCGCCCGGGGCGGAGATCACCACCTTCTTGGCGCCACCGGCCAGGTGCGCCGAGGCCTTGGCCTTGCTGGTGAAGAAGCCGGTGCATTCCAGCACCACGTCCACGCCCAGCTCGCCCCAGGGCAGCTTGGACGGGTCGCGGT
>CAYWPB010000198.1:0-7497 GCA_964458725.1 uncultured Nevskia sp.
AGAAGGGGCTGCCCTCGGGAATGCGGTGGCAGTCGTCGAACGCGATATTGAGGCGGCCGCCGCCGCTGAGCTGGCTGAAGAAGCGGCGCGAGAAGCCGCGCAGCTCGGCCTGGTTGTCCGGCGACCAGGCCGGCAGGCAGGCCCGCCGCTCCGGCGGCGCGGCGCGGCCCAGCGCGTCGAATACGCCGGCGACGTCGCCGTCGTCCTCATCGAGGCGGTACCACAGCCGCGGTTCGCCGGCCTGCTCGGCCTGGCGCAGCGTCTGCGCCGCCAACGAGGTCTTGCCGGCCCCGGGCAGGCCCACCATCCACACCAGCGGCCCACGCCGCAGGCACTCGTGCAGGCTGCCCACCTGCCGCACCCGGGGAATCTGTCCCTCGGTGCTGGGAAAAGCCAGTTTGTGCGGCTGTGGCGACATGGTCCTGGGCGCTCCGCGGAAAGCCTGGGGCCATGCGCCGTCCGTCGGCCGGTTCGGTGACCGCCGCAGCTTTTGCGATTCGCATCCCCCTGTCCGAGGATACGCTGTTACGGCCCAGGTCCCGACACTTCCGGGCCGGGTTTCAGTGACGCAGTGCGCACTGCGCCGCGGCTGGCGCCCGGCGTCCGGGCTGGGTATCGTTCCGGAGTGGGGTCGCCTGTCCCACTGCTGGAGCGAAATCAGCCTTGCCGCGGCTCTGTGCCGCGGCGCCCGCCAGGAGGAAAGCATCATGAGCACCGAGCCCGGCGCCGAGCGCGTCCACCGCCGCGCCTGCAATCTGTGCGAGGCGATCTGCGGCATCGAGATCCGTGTGCAGGGCGACCAGATCCTGTCGATCCGCGGTGACGAGGCCGACCCGCTGTCGCGCGGCTACATCTGCCCCAAGGCGGTGGCGCTGAAGGACGTGCACAACGATCCCGACCGCCTGCGCCGGCCGCTGCGCCGCACCGCGACCGGCTGGCAGGAGATCGGCTGGGACGAAGCGCTGGACCTCGCCGCCGAGCGCCTGGTCGCGGCCGCGCAGGCACATGGCGCCAACAGCGTCGCCGCGTACTACGGCAATCCCAATGTCCACAACTACGGCTCGATGACCCATGGCTACCGCGCGCTGGCGCCGCTGAAGACGCGCAGCCGCTATTCCGCCACCTCGGTCGACCAGCTGCCGCACCAGCTGCTGGCCTACTGGATGTACGGCCACCAGCTGCTGGTGCCGATCACCGACATCGACCGCTGCAGCTACTTCCTGGTGCTCGGCGCCAACCCGATGGCTTCCAACGGCAGCCTGATGACCGTGCCCGGCTTCCGCCTGCGGCTCAAGGCGATGCAGGCGCGCGGCGGCCGCATGGTGCTGCTCGACCCGCGCCGCAGCGAGACCGCCGAGGTGGCCGACGAGCACCACTTCATCCGTCCAGGCACCGACGCCGCCTTCATGCTCGGCCTGCTGAAGACGGTCTTCGACGAGAAGCTGGCCCGCCCCGGCCGGCTCGGCGACTTCGCCGAAGGCATCGAGGCCGCCGCGCAGGCGATCCAGGCCCATGACCTGGACGCCCTCTCCGCCCATTGCGGCATCCCCGCCGACACCATCCGCCGCATTGCCCGCGAGTTCGCCGCCGCGCCGCAGGCCGCCGCCTACGGCCGCATGGGCGTGTCGGTGCAGCGCTGGGGCACGCTGACGCAGTGGCTGATCCAGCTGCTCAATATCGTCACCGGCAACCTCGACCGCGAGGGCGGCGTGCTGTTCCCGCAGCCGGCGGTGGACATGATCGATTCGCCAGCCTCCAAGCCCGGCCACTTCGGCGCCTGGAAGAGCCGCGTGCGCGGCTTGCCGGAGTTCGCCGGCGAGCTGCCGGTGGCGGCGCTGGCCGAGGAGATCCTCACTCCGGGCGAAGGCCAGATCCGTGCCCTGCTGACCAGCGCCGGCAACCCGGTGCTGTCCACGCCCAACGGCGCGCAGCTCGAGCGCGCGCTGGATCAACTGGACTTCATGGTCAGCGTCGACATCTATCTCAACGAGACCACCCGCCACGCCCACCTGATCCTGCCGCCGACCGCCGCGTTGGAGCACGACCACTACGACATCGTGTTGCACGGCTTCGCCGTGCGGAACACTGCCAAGTACAGCGAGGCACTGTTCGACAAGCCGAAAGGCGCGGTGCACGACTGGGAGATCTTCGAAGGCCTGGGTGCGCGCATGGCCAGCCGGCTGGAGCAGAAATGGCAACCCACGCCGCGCCCAGACCAGATCCTCGACCTGGGCCTGCGTGCCGGCCCCTATGGCGATATGCGCAAGCACCCGCAGGGTCTGAGCCTGGCCAAGCTGAGGGACAACCCCAGCGGCGTCGACCTTGGCCCGCTGCGGCCGAGCCTGCCGCAACGCCTGTTCCACCCCGACAAGCGCATCCGCTGCGCCCCGCCCGAGGTGCTGGAGGAGCTGGCGCGGTTCGGCAGTGAGCTGCGCGCGCAGCAGGCCGACAGCGGCCTGCGCCTGATCGGCCGCCGCCACCTACGCAGCAACAACTCCTGGATGCACAACTCCGAGCGTCTGGTTAAGGGCCCGGCCCGCCACCAGCTGCTGATGCACCCACAGGATCTTGCCAGCCGGGGCTTGCGCGACGGCGCCGCGGTGCGGGTGCGCTCGCGCGCCGGGGAGGTGGTGGTGGAGGTGGCCGCGACCGACGAGGTCATGCCCGGCGTGGTGAGCCTGCCGCACGGGTGGGGCCACCACCGCAGCGGCACGCGCCTGGGCGTGGCCCAGGCCCACGCCGGCGCCAGCAACAACGACCTCACCGACGAGACCTGGCTGGACCGGGTGTCGGGCAATGCGGCACTGAACGGGGTGCCGGTGACGGTGGAGGCGGCGTGAGGTATCAGCTGGTTCTCCAGGTTCCTTGCCCGGAGTTGGACGAAGTGGTCATCGGTTGAAATGCGGCCGTGGGTACACCGAGCCTGGCGCATCGCGCCGGTTAGAATTCCCACATGAACCTTCAAACAGCCGTTCGTCATTCCCGCGAAAGCGGGACTGACGACGTTTTGGGGCCCTGCGCTTCGCGAAAACCCCCCGGCACTCTGCTGCGCACGATGGCCGCCATTCTCGGCGGCATCCTCCTCAGCGCATGCTCCTCCATTGACTACTTCGCCCACCTCGCCAAAGGCCAGTACGGCGTGCTGTCGGCGCGGCGTCCGCTCGATCAGGTCATCGCCGACCCAGCCACCGATGCAACCCTCAAGGCGCGCCTGCAGCTGGCGCAGCAGGCCCGCGCCTTCGCCTCCGACAAGCTGGCCCTGCCGCACAACGGCAGCTACACCCTCTACGCCGACGTCGGCCGCCCCTATGTCGCCTGGAATGTGTTCGCCACGGCCGAGTTCTCGCTCAAGCCGGTGACGCACTGCTTCCTCATCGCCGGCTGCGTCGGCTACCGCGGCTATTTCGACCAGGCCCACGCCGAGGCCGAAGCCAAGGAGCTGGCGGGGCAGGGGGACGACACCTATGTCGGCGGCGTGCCGGCCTATTCGACCCTGGGCTGGTTCGACGATCCCATTCTCAACACCATGCTGCGCTGGGACGAGGACGCGCTGGACGGCACCATCTTCCACGAGCTGGCGCACCAGAAGCTGTACGTGAAGAACGACACGGCGTTCAACGAGTCCTTCGCCACCTTCGTGCAGGAGGAGGGGGTACGGGAGTGGCGCGCGGCGCGCGGCCTGCCGCGGGGCGACAGCCTGCCGCAGCGGCGCGAGGATCAGTTCACGCAGCTGGTGCTCGACGCCCGCGAGCGGCTGGAGAAGCTCTACGCCAGCGGCCTGGCGGCCGAGCCGATGCGCGCCGCCAAGCTGGCCGAGATCGAGCGCCTGCGCGCCGACTACCGCACGCTCCGCGACACGCAATGGCAGGGCTACAAGGGTTACGACGCCTGGGTCGACGCGCCGATCAACAACGCAAAGCTGCTGCCGTTCGGCCTGTACCACAAGTGGGTGCCGGCCTTTGCCACGCTTTATGCCCAGCAGAATGGCGACTGGCCAAAATTCTACGAGGCGGCGCGGCAGCTGGCCAAGCAGGACCCGCAGCCGCGCGATGCCGCGCTGGAGCGCCTGGCGGCGCCGCAGGGTGGCGCTGGGGCCGCGTCATGAGTACCCGCATCCACATCGCCGACGCGCTGGCGGTGGACGCGCACCTGGAGCTGCCGGAAGGCGCGGCCCGCCACGTCGCCCAGGTGCTGCGCATGCGTCCCGGCGAGCTGCTGACCCTGTTCAACGGCGCCGGCGGTGAATACGACGCGGTGATCGAGGTGGTGGAGCGGCGCAGCGTGCGGGTGCGCATCGAGAACTACCGCGAGGTCGAGCGCGAGTCGCGCCTGGAGCTGACCCTGGCGCAGTGCGTGTCCAAGGGCGAGCGCATGGACTACACGGTGCAGAAAGCGGTGGAGCTGGGCGTAAGCGCCATCGTGCCGCTGCTGTCGGCGCGCAGCGTGGTCAAGCTCGACGGCGAGCGCTGGGAGAAGAAGCTGGAGCACTGGCGCGGCATCGTCGTCGCCGCCTGCGAGCAGTCCGGCCGCACTCGCGTGCCCCATGTCCACCCGGTGCGGAAGCTGGACGCCTGGCTGGCTACAGCGACTTCCGGCACCCGCCTGGTGCTGGCGCCGGGCGGCCACCATGCCTTGAAGACGCTGCCACCGTCCCTGGAAGCGAGCCTGCTGGTCGGCCCCGAGGGTGGGCTGGATGACAAGGAAATCGCCCTGGCCGTGCATCGCGGCTTCACCGCCATCGGCCTGGGCCCGCGCGTGCTGCGGACGGAAACCGCCGGGGTGGCGGCGCTGTCAGCTCTACAGGCGCTGTGGGGCGATCTGGGGTAAGGTGAGAACCATGCTGATTACCAATGCGACACTGATCAACGAAGGCCGCCGCTTCGAGGCCGACCTGCTCATCAGGGGCGAGCGCATCGAGAAGATCGCGCCGAACATCGCCGCGCCGGCCGGTGTGGAGGTGCTGGACGCCCGGGGCCGGTTCCTGCTGCCCGGCATGATCGACGATCAGGTGCACTTCCGCGAGCCCGGCCTGACCCACAAGGGTGACCAGGCGACGGAGTCGGCGGCGGCGGTGGCCGGCGGCACCACCAGTTTCTTCGACATGCCCAACGTCATCCCGCAGACGGTGACGCGCGAGGCGCTGGCGCAGAAGTACGCGGCGGCGGCGGGCCGTTGCCATGCGAACTACGCCTTCTACTTCGGCGCCACCAACGACAACGTCGAGGAGATCGCGCGCCTGCAGCCGGGCGAGACCCCGGCGGTGAAGATCTTCATGGGTGCCTCCACCGGCAACATGCTGGTCGACAATCCCGAGACCCTCGACGGCATCTTTGCGCGCTCGCCGGTGATCCTGCTGACGCACTGCGAAGACACGCCGATGATCAAGGCCGCCGAGGAAAAAGCGCGGCAGCAGTACGGCGAGGATGTGCCTTGGGCCGAGCACCCGCGCATCCGCTCGGTCGAGGCCTGCTACAAGTCCACCGCGCTGGCCACCAGCCTGGCCAAGCGCCACGGTGCGCGCCTGCACGTGCTGCACCTGACCAGCGCGCGCGAGCTGGAGTTCTTCCAGCCCGGTCCGGTCGCCGGCAAGCAGATCACGGTCGAAGCCTGCGTCCATCACCTGTATTTCGACGAGTCGCGCTACGCCGATCTCGGCAGCCGCCTCAAGTGCAACCCGGCGGTGAAGAGCGCCGCCGACCGCGCCGCTCTCGTTGCCGCCGTGCGCGAGGGCCGCATCGACATCATCGCCACCGACCACGCGCCGCACACGCGCGAGGAAAAGGCGCAGAAGTACTTCAAGGCGCCGTCCGGCTTGCCGCTGGTGCAGCACTCGCTGCTGGCCTTGTTCGAGCTGGCCGCGCGGAGCGAGCTGGACCTGGAGACCATCGTCCAGCGCGCCATGCACGCCCCGGCGATCCGCTTCGGCGTGCAGGAACGGGGCTTCCTGCGCGAGGGTGCCTATGCCGACCTGGTGCTGGTCGATCCGAAGAAGCCGACCCGGGTCACGCCCGAGAGCCTGCTGTACAAATGCGGCTGGTCGCCCTTCGACGGCGACAGCTTCTCCGCCAGCATCGCCGCGACCTGGGTCAACGGCGCGCTGGCCTGGGACGGCAGCAAGGTGCTGGTGCCGAAGGGACAGAAGCTGACCTTCAGGTGATGGTGTCGTCCCCGCGAAGGCGGGGACCCAGTTTTTCTCGCCAGCGGCGCGCCGATTGACAGTGCGCAGAAACTGGATTCCCGCCTTCGCGGGAATAACGAGGTGATGGTTCTCACCTCACTGTAAACACGTCGTAGCGCACATAACCCTCCGATCCGCCCTTCAGCTCCGCCACCCGGCCCACCGCCTGCACATGGTTGAGCCAGGCATAGTCCGGGTGTGCGGTCTGGAAGGTCGGCGTGATCAGGAAGTACATATCCTTCGGCGTCAGCACGCCGCCGGCCGACATGCGGGCGAAGTTCTCCTGGCTGACGCTGACCACGCCACCGTAGCTGACGTAGATCAGCGCCTGGTCCGCGGTGCGGATCAGCATGCGCGCGTCAATGCGGAAGCTGCCGCCCGGCATGATGCGCATCCAGTCCGCCGTCGGCGGCAGGATGGTGCCGCTGAGCTTCGGCCCCCTGGCCCAGCCCTCGCCTTGCTGGCGGAAGATCGCCAGGCTCGGGTCGATCATGTGCGGCGGATCGCCGGCCGGGCTGTGCAGGGTCGTCAGGTACTCGCCAGCGAGAGGCTTGATCGGCGCGTCCATCAGCGTGCCTGCGGCTTCATCCACACCGCCTCCACGTTGTTGCCGTCCGGATCGAGCAGGAAGGCGGCGTAGTAATTGGGGCTGTAGTCGGCGCGCAGGCCCGGCTTGCCGTTCTCGCGCCCGCCGGCCTTGAGTCCGCCCTGGTGAAACTTCTCCACCGCCGCCAGGCTGTCGGCGCGGAAGGCGACGTGTACACCGCCGTGTGCCGCCTTGGGATCGCGGTACAGCCACAGCGCCGGCGCACCCTCCGGGCCGAAGCCAGCGCCGTTGGCGTCCTGCGAGGCCAGCACATGGCCCAGGCCGCCCAGCGCCGCCTTGTAGAAGCGCACGCTGGCCTCGACATCCCTCACCTTCAATCCGATATGGTCGTACATGGCGTTCTCCTGCGACGCGAGATTGCATCCTGCCCTGCACTCTAGGCCGCGTGGCTGCTCCGGGCTGTCGAAATCTTGCGCAGTTCGCGCACCGCCGTGGCGCCGGCCTGGCGGCGCAGCGTGGTAGGTGTCACGCCGTAGCTGCTGCGGAACGCCGCGGTGAAATGGCTGGGCGTGGCGAAACCCAGGCGCAGGGCGATCCCGGTAAGCGCCTCGCCCGAGTCCAGCACCGCCTCCAGTGCCCGCGCCAGGCGCATGCGCAACAGGTACTGGTGCACCGGCTCGCCCAGCTCGTTGCGGAAGCTGCGCGCCAGGTGGAACGGCGAGCTGTGCACGCGCCTCGACAGCGCGTCCAGCGACCAGCTTTCTTCCGGTCG
>CAYWPB010000199.1:0-7380 GCA_964458725.1 uncultured Nevskia sp.
TCCAGCACCACGTCCACGCCCAGCTCGCCCCAGGGCAGCTTGGACGGGTCGCGGTTGGCCAGCACCTTGATCTTGTCGCCATTGACGACGAGGTATTCGCCCTCGACCGCCACGGTGCCAGGGAATTTGCCATGCGCGGTGTCGTAACGGGTCAGGTGCGCATTGGTCTCGGCCGGGCCGAGGTCGTTGATCGCGACAACCTGCACATCCTTGCGGCCGCTCTCATACAGGGCGCGCAGGACGTTGCGGCCGATGCGGCCGTAGCCGTTGATGCCAACTTTGACTGCCATGGTGGTCCTCTGTGTCGACGGCCGTGCGCCGCGCAAGGCGGCCTGTGGCCCGTTTACGTGAACCCCGGTCCGGGGAAAAATCGGCCGAGGGCGCCGATCGGCGCCGTGGCGGCGCGTATTTTACGACAGTTGGGCCGCGGGCCCAAAAAACAAGGCGGATGTGGCAGTTACGCCACACCCGCCTGTCTCACAGAGCCTCTTCAGCCCGGCTTAGTTCAACTTGAAGTTGATCGGCAGCGTGAACTCGAAGGAAGCGGCCTCCGGGAACACGTCGGCCGGCACCGGCGGGAACTTGACGATGCGGTCGAACACGTTGCGTGCCTCGGCGTCGAGGGCCTGGAAACCGGTCTTCTTCTGCAGCTCCACGCCCAGGATGGCGCCGTTGCGGGCCATGCGGATACGCACCACCGCGTCGCCTTCCTCTTCGTTCTGGACCGACTTCGGCGGATAGCGGAAGTTCTCCGAGATCTTGGAGGTGATCTGGCTCAGGTAGCTCGGCGGCCAGCTGGTCACCACCTTGTTCTCCTGCGGCGGCGGTGGAGCCGGCGGCGGGGGCGGAGGCGGAGGCGGCACCGTCGGCACGTCCGGAGTGGTCACCGGCGCATTGGTGACGATCTGCTGCGGGGGCGGCGGATGATTCGGCGGCGGCGGCTGCTTCGGCGGCGGCTCCTTCGGCGGAGGCGGCGGCGGCGGCGGCGGTGGAGGCGGCGGAGGCGGCTCCATCACGATGGTCGCGATCATCTTCTTCTGCGGCGTGATGAACAGGTTCGGCCGCACCAGGTGCAGCAGATAAAAGCCCAGCGCCAGGTGGAAGATGATCGAGATGATCGCGCCGGGACCCAGCTCGAACCATCGCTTCTTTTTCTTCTTCGGGGGTTGTTGTTCGCTCATGTCCGCCCCCTTACTCGCGGGCCTGCGACATCAGCGAGACCTTGTAGAAACCGGCCTGGGCGGCCAGCTTCAACAGATCGCGCACCTTGTCGAACACCGCGCCCTTGTCGGCACGGATATAGACCAGGTTGTCCGGCTGCGCCACCGCCAGGTCGTGCAGACGCTGCGGCAGCTGCTCGTAGCGGAACGACTGCACGTTGCCGCCACCGGTGTCGATGTAGTAGTTGCCGCTCAGATCGAACGACACGATCAGCGGATCACGCGGCTTGCCCATCTCCTGCAGGGCGGCCTTGGGCAGGGTGATCGGCACCTGGGACATCATCAGGGGCGCCGTCACCATGAAGATGATCAGCAGTACCAGCATGACGTCGACCAGCGGCGTCACGTTGATCTCGGCGATGGCTCCGCCGAGACCATCTTCCTCGTCATGCGAAGAAGTCTTCGCGCTCATTGCCATGGGTTATACCTCGCCCGCGCGGCGAGCGGCACAGGTCGGAGCTCTCAGGGACATAGCGTCACCTTGCTGAAGCCGGAGCTGCCGACGATGGCCATCAAGTCGACCACGCGGTCATAAATGGATTGCGGATCCGCGCACACCGTGACCACCTCGTCCGGATGGTCCTTGGCGATGGCCGAGAGCTGCACCGGCAGGTCTGCGTAGGCGACGGTGGCTTTCGGGTCTTCGTTGTGCTGGAGGAAATAGTTGCCTTGCAGGTCGAAGCTCACCGCCAGCTTCTCGGGCGGCTTGTCGGTCTGGAAGACACTCGGCTTGGGCAGGGTGATGGGCAGCTGGTTCATCATCAGCGGCGCCGTGACCATGAAGATGATCAGCAGCACCAGCATGACGTCGACCAGGGGCGTGACGTTGATTTCCGCCACGGGCCCCATCTCCCCTTCGTCACCACCCGAAGAGGATTTGACGCTCATGCCCATGACTTAGGCCCTCGCGGCCGGGGCGAAGCGCTTGGACAGGCGGCCGGCGTAGATGCCGATGGCGGTATTGAGGCGGCCGGTGTAGCGGCTCAGGTTGGTGGCCAGGCTGTTGTAGGCCATGATCGACGGAATGGCCGCCGCCAGGCCGATGCCGGTGGCGATCAGCGCTTCGGCAATGCCCGGGGCCACGGTGGCCAGGCTGGTGTCGTGGGCCGCGGCGATGCCGGTGAAGGTGTTCATGATGCCCCACACCGTGCCGAACAGCCCGATGAACGGCGCCGAGGAACCCACGGTGGCCAGGAACGGCAGGCGCTTGTTCAGGCGGCGGGTCTCGTTGGACAGCTCCAGGCGCATGGCGCGCTCGATACGGTCGCGCACTTCGTGCAGCGCTTCGTGCTCGTGCTCGCCCGAGCCTTCGCGCCACTCGGCGTTGCCGGCGGCGATGATGGTCGACACCTGGTGCTTGTCGCTGTAGTTGATCATGTCCTCCAGCGTGCCGGATTCCAGCGTGTCCTCGAGGCGGCTGGCGGCGGCGTTGGCCTTCATCATCGCGCCGAACTTCTCGAACATCACGGTCCAGCACCAGACGGAGAAGATCACCAGGATGACCAGCACGGCCTTGACCACGGGGTCGGCCTGGCTGACGAGGTGGGCTATGGACAGGTCGGCCGGATTGACGGAGGCGACGGTATCGGCGGCATCAGCCGCAAGAAGGATCAGGGACACGGACTAGAACTCCAGTTGGGCACAAGCACTGGGAACGCGTGGGCGGGGCATTATTGCCTCTATATCCGACGAGTCCCGCTCGGAAAGGGTCGAATAGTATCTAGCCCGTCCCCGGGGTGCAAGCGCCTATTTTTTGTTCAAATGCTGCGGCCCGACCGACGGAGCACCCTGTCGGTCAGGCCAATACCCGGCGCAGTCCCTGGGCCACGCCTTCGACGGTCAGCCCGAAGTGCTGGAAAACCTTGGGCGCCGGGGCCGAAGCACCGAAATCGTCCACGCCCAGCACTGCGCCCTGCGGGCCGGCCAGGCCGCGCCAAATCGCGGTGACGCCGGCTTCCACCACCAGTCTGCGCTGCAATGCAGCAGGCAGCACCTGCTCACGATAAGCGGCGTCCTGCGCCTGAAACAGTTCGTAACAGGGCATCGACACGACACGCACCGCGCGGCCCTCGCCGGCGAGGACTTTCGCCGCCTGCACCGCCAGGTCCAGCTCGGAGCCGGTGGCGACGACCACCGCCTCCGGCGCCGTCGCTGGCTCGGACAGGATGTAGCCGCCGCGGGCCGCCAGCGCCGCGTGCGCCGCATCGTGCTTCTGCGGCGCCAGGTTCTGGCGCGACAGGGCCAGCACCGTCGGGCCGTCGGTGCGCTCCACCGCCGCCTTCCAGGACACCGCCGTTTCGAAGGCGTCGCCGGGGCGCCAGACCTGCAGATGGGGAATCAGGCGCAGGCTGGCCAGGTGCTCCACCGGCTGGTGGGTGGGGCCGTCCTCGCCCAGGCCGATGGAGTCGTGGGTCAGGACAAAAATGACCCGCTGGCGCATCAGCGCGGCCATGCGCAGTGCGTTGCGCGCGTAGTCGGAGAACACCAGGAAGGTGCCGCCGAAAGGAATGATGCCGCCGTGCAGCGCGGCGCCGTTCATGGCGGCGCACATGCCGAACTCGCGCACGCCGTAAGACAGGTAGTTGCCGCTGACGTCGCCCGGCGCGATGGTCTTGGCACCGTGCCACAAGGTGAGATTGGACTCGGTGAGATCGGCCGAGCCGCCGAGGAATTCCGGCATCAGCGGCGCCACGGCGTTGAGCACGTTCTCCGAGGCCTTGCGGGTGGCGACCGGCTTGTCGGCGGCGGCACCCTTGGCGATGGCCTCGGCGATGGCGGCGCCCCAGCCTTCCGGCAGCCGGCCTTCGATGCGGCGGCTCAGCTCGGCGGCCTCCCGCGGATACTGGCCGGCGTAGCTCGCCAGCAGTTCGTTCCATGCCGCCTGCTTCTGCTGGCCGCGGCTGCGCGCGTCCCAGCCGGCGTAGATTTCCGCCGGCACTTCGAACGGCGGATACGGCCAGCCCAGCTTCTCGCGCGCCAGCGCGATCTCGGGCTCGCCCAGCGCCGCGCCGTGCGCCTTGCCGGTGCCCTGGCGGTTGGGCGCGCCGAAGCCGATCACGGTCTTGCAGCAGATCAGGGTGGGCTGCGTGGTCTGCGCGCGCGCCGTCTCCAGCGCCTTGCGCACCTCGGCCGGGTCGTGGCCGTTGACGTTGCGCACCACCTGCCAGCCGTAGGCCTCGAAGCGGCCCGGGGTGTCGTCGCGGAACCAGCCGCGCACATCGCCGTCGATGGAGATGTTGTTGTCGTCGTATAGCACCACCAGCTTGCCCAGGCCCAGCGTGCCGGCCAGGGAGCAGGCCTCGTGCGACACGCCTTCCATCAGGCAGCCGTCGCCGATGAAGACGTAGGTGTAGTGGTCGACCACCGGGAAACCGTCGCGGTTGTACTGCGCGGCGAGCAGCTGCTCGGCCAGCGCCATGCCCACGGCGTTGGCCAGGCCCTGCCCGAGCGGGCCGGTGGTGGTCTCCACGCCCGGCGTATGGCCATGCTCGGGATGGCCGGCGGTCTTGCTGTGCAGCTGACGGAAATTCTTCAGCTCCTCCATCGGCAGGTTGTAGCCGGTGAGGTGCAGCAGGGCGTACAGCAACATCGAGCCGTGGCCGTTGCTGACGACGAAACGATCACGGTTGAACCACGACGGGTCGGCCGGATTGTGGTTGAGGAAGTCGTTCCACAGGACCTCGGCCATGTCGGCCATGCCCATCGGCATGCCGGGGTGGCCGCTGTTGGCCTTCTGCACGGCATCCATGGCGAGCGCGCGGATGGCATTGGCGAGTTCAAAACGGGTCGGCATCGGGCGGCTCGTCGGCAGGCGGGGCGGAAGGACGCGTATTGTCCGGTCCCCGCCCGGCGGGGGCAAGGCTTGTGGTGTTTTTGTTACAGCGTGTCGCGGCCGCGCCAGGCCTCACGCCCGGTGGTACGGATGGTTCTGCGTCACGCTCCAGGCGCGATACAGCTGCTCGGCGATCAACACCCGCACCAACGGATGCGGGAAGGTCAGCCTGGACAGCGACCAGCGCGCCGAGGCGGCAGCCAGGCAGGCCGGCGCCAGGCCGTCGGGCCCACCCACCAGCAGTGCGACGTCGCGACCGTCCTGCAGCCACTGCGGGATGGTGCGGGCCCAGGCCAGCGTGTCGAGCGTTTCGCCGCGCTCATCGAAGGCGACAACGCGCGCGCCGCTGCCGGCGGCGCGCAGCATCTTCTCTCCTTCGGCCTCGCGCAGCCGCGCGATGTCGGCGTTCTTGCCGCGCGGCTCCACCGGGATCTCCACCAGCTCCAGGCGCAGCTCGCGCGGCAGCCGCTGCGCATATTCGGCGAAGCCGGCCTCGACCCAGGCCGGCATGCGCGTGCCGACGGCGATCAGCCGGACGCGCACTGAGGGGCTCCCTCCGATCAGGCCGCCGGCGCGCCGGCGCTGCCCAGGTCCCACAACTTCTCGAGCTGGTAGAACAGCCGCGGCTGGGTCTGCATCACGTGCACCAGCACGCCGTTGAGGTCGACCAGCACCCACTCGCCTTCGCTCAGGCCTTCCACTCCGATCGGGCGGTAGCCCTTCTCCTTGGCCTTCTCCAGCACGTTCTCGGCCAGGGACTTCACATGCCGGTTGGAAGTGCCGGTGCAGATCACCATGCTGTCGGTGATCGGCGTCAGCTCTCGCACGTCGAGCACCTTGATGTCCAGGCCCTTGAGGTCTTCCAGCGCCGCCACCGCCAGCGCGGTCAGGGCGGCGGAGGGATCGGCAGCTGTCGCGCCCGCCGCCTTCCTCGCCGCGACCCGGGGCCCGGGGCCGGCCTTGGCCATGACCTTCTTCTTCGGCTTGCCGAGCGCCTTGGGCTTGGCGGCAGGCTTGGCCTTCGTCCCGGCGCGGGCCTTGGCAGGCGCTTTGGCAGCCGCTTTAGCAGGGGCCTTGGTCTTGGCGACGGCCTTGCGCTTGGCAGGGGCGGCGGCCTTGGAGACAGCTTTAGTCTTGAGCGGGGTCTTCATCGTGGGTCAGCGCGCGGACGTCCTCGGTGGTGAATGACTGGATCACGGCATCCGGCACCAGGCCGCGGATGCTGCGCCCGGCTTTTAGCAGCTGCCGGATACGGGTGGAAGAGATCGCCAGCGGCGGAATGCTGGCGGAGATCCAGGTGCCGGAAGACTTGTCCAGCAGGGCCTGGGCGGAAGCGGCGCGGCGGCCGCGCAGGAACGCGGCCAGCTCGGGCGCCGGTGCCGGCGGCTCGTAGGGCCGCTCGACGAAGACCAGGTGAGCCAGGTCGAACAGTTCGCGCCAGCGGTGCCAGGTGTGCAGCTGATTGGCGGCGTCGTCACCGAGCAGCAGCACCAGCGGCGCCGCGGCGCCGACCTCCTGGCGCAGGCCGGCCAGGGTGTCATAGGTATAGGACGGCCCGGTGCGGCGGATCTCGCGGTCGTCGACCTGCAGATAGGGCTCGGTGGCGGCAGCCAGCCGCACCCACTCCAGGCGGCGCAGCGGCGGCACCTCCGGCGCGGCGCGGTGCGGCGGGTTGGCGCTGGGCACGATCAGCACGCGCGCCAGCCCCAGCCGCTCGCGCAGCTCCAGCGCCAGGCGGATATGACCGTGGTGGATCGGGGCGAATGTGCCGCCGAAGATGCCGATCGCGGCGCTCAGTGCGCGGACCTGCTGCGGTTAGCGGACCTGGCCATCGCCGAGCACCACCCACTTCACCGAGGTCAGGCCTTCCAGGCCGACCGGGCCGCGGGCATGGAACTTGTCGGTGCTGATGCCGATTTCGGCGCCGAGGCCGTACTCGTAGCCGTCGGCGAAGCGGGTCGAGGCGTTGACCATCACCGAAGCCGAATCCACCTCGCGCAGGAAACGTCGCGCCTTGGTGTAGTTCTCGGTGACGATGCAGTCGGTGTGCTGCGAGCCATGCTGGGCGATGTGATCGATCGCCTGGTCGAGGCTGTCGACCACCTTGATCGCCAGGATCGGCGCCAGGTATTCGGTGTCCCAGTCTTCCGGCTTGGCCGGGCGCGCCTGCGGCAGGATGCGGCGGGTGCGCTCGCAGCCGCGCAACTCGACGCCGTGGCCGGCGTAGATGCGGCCCAGCTCGGGCAGCACGCGCTCGGCGATCGGCGCGGCGACCAGCAGGGTTTCCATGGTGTTGCAGGTGCCGTAGCGCTGGGTCTTGGCGTTGAC
>CAYWPB010000200.1:0-7315 GCA_964458725.1 uncultured Nevskia sp.
GCATGTTCTCGTTGATGCCGTCGTAGTCCCACTGGTCGAACGGCGTCATCTGGTAAGCCCACACCGCCTCGCCGGTGTCGATCTTGCGGGCGAAGATGGTCATCGACCACTTGTTGTCCTGGCTGCCGTCGTTGCACTCCTCGTGGGTCTTGGCCTTGCAGCGGTAGGACGGGCTCCACAGGCCGGGGTTGCCGGTGGAGTAGTAGACCAGCTTCAGCGCGGGGTCATAGCTGTACCAGCCCCAGGCCGCGCCGCCGCCGCGTTGCCACTCGTCGCCGGGGTAGCTGCTGATGCCGATGTCCTTGCCGGCCGTGCCGTATTCCGGATGCGCCTTGTTGGTGTCCGGGGTCAGGCACACGTCCTTGTCGGAGCCGGTGCTGTAGCACTCCCACGATTTCTTGCCGTCGGCCAGGTCGTAGGCGGTCATCTTGCCGCGCGCGGCGAACTCGTCGCCGCCGAAGCCGATGATGACCTTGCCTTCGGCGATGATCGGCGCGGGGGTGATCGTCTCACCCTTGGCCGGGAAGGCGTGCTTCACCACCCAGTCTTCCTTGCCAGTCTTGGCGTCCAGTGCCACGACGAAGCCGTCGAGGGTGCCGAACACCAGCTTGCCGTCGGCGTAGGACATGCCGCGGTTGACCGTGTCGCAGCAGGCGCGTGGCACCGCCGACTCGTCGCGGTCGGTGGTCTTCTTGTACTGCCAGATGGTCTTGGGGTGGTCGGGATCGCTCAGATCCAGGGCCTGCACGATGTTGGGCCAGCCGCTTTCCATGTACAGCATCGGCGTGCCGTCGACGGTCACCACCAGGGGCTGACCTTCGTGGCCGCGCAGGGTGCCGCTGGATTGCGACCAGACCATCTGCAGCTTGTGCACGTTGGTGGCGTTGATGTCCTTCAAACGGCTGTGACGCGTCAGCTCCGTGTCTCCGCCCGGCGCCGCCCAGAGATTGGGATCCTTGGCGCGGTCGGCGACTTCGTCGGCCACGGAGGCCCCTGCGGTCGCGACCAGTGCCAAGGCGGCACAGAACATCCCCAGCCTGCTCTTCAAAACGGATTCCATACGCAGTCTCCTCCTTCGCATCGTGTCTTTATGTCCCGCCTATCACTGCCGGGGCAGCCGGCGTGGGCTACGGGTTCACTGCCGTCCGCATGCGTGGGCATTCGGCTGATCCATCACGAAGCAGCGGCCATGCCAGCCTCCCGCGATTTCACAATCTATTGTTTTTGCTGCGCTTAAATCCATAAGGCCGGGGTTGCGGCGGGCCATGACGCGGGCTTCGGGTCGGCCGCGCCACAGCCGGTGTGCCGGATATGACCCAGCGCCGCCGAAGCCGCCTGCGGCGCGGCCGCGCGCCGTTCTGCGCAGGTGCGCGGCCTCCCTCGCGCCGGCCGGGCGCGAAGCGGAACCATCCAGTACGGAAGGCGGCCGGCGGCACACTGACACCGCGGGCCTCATCGACTCAGAGCAGCCGGCTGGCGTGGTGCGCCAGGTGGTCGCCGATGAAGGTCTGGATGAACCAGTAGGAGTGGTCATAGCCTTCATGGCGCCGCAGATTCAAGGCCTGGCCGGAATCCACGGCGGCGGCTTCCAGCGCCTCTGGCTGCAGCTGCTCGGCGAGGAACTGGTCGGACAGACCCTGATCCACCAGGATCGTGTCCGGGTAGGGCTTGCGGCGCATCAGCAGCGAGGCGTCCCACTCTTCCCAGCTCTTCGCATCGGCGCCGAGATAGTTGCCGAACGCTTTCTGGCCCCAGGGCACCGCCACCGGGTTGGAGATCGGCGCGAAGGCCGAAACCGAATGCCAGAACTCCGGATGGCGCAGGGCCGACACCAGCGCGCCGTGCCCGCCCATCGAATGACCGAAGATACCGCGACGCGCACCGGTGACCGGGAAGTTGCCTTCGACCAGCGCCGGCAGCTCGCGGTTGATGTAGCGGGCCATGCGGTAGTGGCCGGCCCAGGGCTGGGCGGTGGCATCGAGATAGAAGCCGGCGGCGACGCCGAAGTCCCAGGCGTCGGAGTCTCCCGGCAGGTTGAGACCGCGCGGGCTGGTGTCGCAGGCGACCAGGGCCAGCCCGTACTCGGCCGCCAGGCGCTGCGCGCCGGCCTTGATGACGAAGGTTTCCTCGGTGCAAGTCAGGCCCGCCAGGTAGTACAGCGCCGGCACCTTGCCGCGCGCCGCCTGCGGCGGCAGGTACACGGCGAAGCGCATGTCGCTGGCGGTGGCTTCGGAGCGGTGGCTATAGTAGCCCAGCCTGCCACCGAAGCAGGAGTGCTCGCTGCGCGTTTCCACGGTCATTCCTTCGATCCTCGCGCGCCGGCGGCAGGGCTCAGAGCTTCACTTCGCTGATCTGCAGCACCGGTTTGGTGTTGGTGTAGTTGGGGATGTCGGCGAGGATTTCCGGCGCATGCGGGCCGAAGGCGGCCTGGAAGGCTTCGACCGAATCGAAATACAGGTGGCCGAAGGCCAGGTAGGTGGGAGGCGCGCCGGGTTCGCCGCCGGCGATGCCCTGCTCCACCGCCATGTTCTTCAGGGCCGGCCCGACCTTCTGCCGGACCATCGGCATGTGCTTGCCGGTGTAGTACGCCATGTCGAAGGTGTGGCCCTTGCCGTTCGGGTACATCACGCTGACCTTGATCATGATTTTCTCCTCCGTCGGGGCTTCAACACTATCGACGGTGGAGTCATTGAACAAGCAGTGTTGCAGGCGCCACTCCGGAGTGTGTCGCGTCTGACACACTTGTGTGTCGACGAACGGCGCCTTCAGCGTGCGCCTGTGCCTGGCAGGACCGCTCGAAACGCCGCCGCAGCTCGTCCAGGTTCAGTCCGATGAATTCGTCCGCCACCTGCAGCGCGCCGTCGAAATCCTCATGCTCGAAGTAGAAACTGCGCACGATCAACACCTGCAGACCGGCGGCGCGCGCCGACAGCAGGCCGTTGCGCGAATCCTCCACCGCCAGCACCTCCTCCGGCCGCAGGCCGAGGCGCTGCAAGGCGAGCTGATAGCACTCCGGATCGGGCTTCTTGTGCCGCACGTCCTCGCCGGCGATGCGCAGCATGAAAGCGTCTCGCGACTCCTGGTCCAGGGTGGCCGCGAGCAGCGCGTCCAGGTTGCCGCGGCTGGTAGTGGTCACCACGCCCAGGCGCAGGCCCGCCCGGCGCGCTTCGGCGAGCAGGCTGCGCAGGCCGCGCCGCAGCGCGATGGCGCCACCGGCAACCAATTCCTGGTAGCGCCGGTTCTTGCTGGCGTGGATCGCGGCGATCGCGTTCGCTGCATCGGAGCGATCGAGCCAGCCTGGCTCCTCTTCGCCAGCGAAGCGCGCGATGCGCTCCTTGCCACCGGTAACGGCCAGCAGCTCGCCGTAACGGCGCTCGCTCCAGTGCCAGGGCAGGCCATGTTCGAGGAAAGCCTGGTTAAAGGCGAGGCGATGGCCGTCGCGTTCGGTCTCGGCCAGGGTGCCGTCGACGTCGAACAACAGGGCGCGCAACGAGGTCATGCCGGGGCCCGCGCCGGTGCGCCGATCGCGCCACGCATCCGGGTGATGGTGGCGGCGTAGTCGGACGAGCCGAAAACGGCCGAGCCGGCGACGAAGGTGTCGGCACCAGCCGCGGCGATTCGGCCGACGTTGTCGGCCTTGACCCCGCCGTCCACCTCGAGGCGAATGCGGTGTCCGGTCTCGGCGGCGTGGAGATCGAGGATGCCACGTGCCTGACGCAGCTTGTCGATGGTCGATTCGATGAAGGACTGGCCGCCGAAACCGGGGTTGACCGACATCAGCAGCACCAGGTCCAGCTTGTCCAGCAGGTGCTCCAGCCAGTACAGCGGCGTGGCCGGATTGAACGCCAGGCCGGCGCGGCAGCCCTGGTCGCGGATCAGCTGCAGGCTGCGGTCGACGTGGCGCGAAGCCTCGGGATGGAACGAGATCAGCCCGGCGCCGGCCTTGGCGAACAGCGGCACCAGGGCATCGACCGGCTCCACCATCAGGTGCACATCGATCAGTGCCTCCCCGGCATAGGGCTTGATCGCAGCGCACACCGCCGGGCCGATGCTCAGGTTCGGCACGTAGTGGTTGTCCATCACGTCGAAGTGGATCCAGTCGGCGCCTGCCGCCAGCACCGCGCGCACCTCCTCGCCCAGACGGGCGAAGTCCGCCGACAGGATGCTCGGCGCCAGCAGCGGCTCGCCGCCGCAGAAGGGGGTTGGGCTGCGCTCCGGTCGATTCATCTCAGTGGACCACCGCGCGCAGCTCGCCCTTGGCGTAGCGCACCGCCATCTTCTCCAGCGGCAGCGGGCGGATCTTCGCCGCCTGGCCGGCGCTGCCGAACGCCTCGAAGCGCAGCTTGCAGACGCCGCGGGCGGCGGCGGTGGCCGCCTTGAGGAAGGCGCGCGGATCGAACTCCTGCGGCTTCTCGCCCATGCTCTGGCGCATCGCGCCGGTCATGGCCAGGCGGATATCCGTATCGATGTTGATCTTGCGCACGCCGTGACGGATGCCCTCGCGGATTTCCTCCACCGGCACGCCGTAGGTCTCCTTGATGTCGCCGCCGAACCTGCGGATCACCGCCAGCCACTCCTGCGGCACGCTGGAGGAGCCGTGCATCACCAGGTGGGTGTTGGGAATGCGCGCATGGATCGCCTTGACCCGGTCGATGGCGAGGATGTCGCCGGTTGGCGGCCGCGTGAACTTGTAGGCGCCATGGCTGGTCCCGATGGCGATGGCCAGCGCGTCGACGCCAGTGGCCTGCACGAACTCGGCTGCCTGGCCCGGATCGGTAAGCAGCTGGCTGTGGTCGAGCTTGCCGCTGGCGCCGGAACCGTCCTCCTCGCCCGCCTCGCCGTTCTCCAGCGAACCGAGGCAGCCCAGCTCGCCTTCCACCGAGACGCCGACGGCGTGCGCCAGCTCGGCCACCCTGGCGGTGACGCCGACGTTGTAGTCGTAGCTGGCCGGGGTCTTCATGTCCTCACGCAGGGAGCCATCCATCATCACGCTGGAGAAGCCGCTGCGGATCGAGGCCTGGCACACCGCCGGCGAAGCGCCGTGATCCTGGTGCAGGCACACCGGGATCTCCGGGTAGCTCTCCACGGCCGCTTCCACCATGCGCCGCAGGAAAGCCTCTCCGGCGTACTTGCGGGCCCCTGCCGAGGCTTGCAGGATCACCGGGCTGTCGCATTCCGCCGCCGCCTGCATGATCGCCTGGATCTGCTCGAGGTTATTGATGTTGAATGCCGGCAGGCCGTAGTCGTGGGCGGCGGCGTGGTCCAGCAACTGGCGCAGGGAAATCATTGCCATGACAGTTGTTCCTTCAGCAAGGAAGAGAGATCGCGGCTGCCCTGCATCGCGGCCAGGAGCGCCGACAGATCGGGGATCACGCGGTCCGGCGCGGCGTCTTCAACCGGACGGCCGCCGTTGTAGCCGTACGGCACCGCCCAGCAGCGCACGCCGGCGTTGCGGGCCGCGGCGACGTCCACCGCAGAGTCGCCGACCATCAGCGCCCGCTGCGGCGGCACGCGGTGCCGCCGCAGGCAGTATTCGATGACCTGCGGGTCGGGCTTGCGCACCGGCAGGGTGTCGCCGGCGACCACCGGGTCAAAGTAGCGGGCCAGGCCATGGCCGCGCAGCACCGCCTCGGCGAAGCGGTGCTCGCGGTTGCTGACCACAGCCAGGGCCACGTCGCGCCGCTGCAGGGCTGACAGCGTCGCCTCCACCTGCGGATAGATCTGGCTGCGCGTGCCGCAGCGCCGCTGATGGAAGCGCGCGTACATCTCCAGCAGCGGCTCCAGGGTGCCGCTGTCGCGCAGTTCCGTCTCGTTGCGCCCGCTGGCGTGGGCGCAGGCGCGCAGCAGCAACTCGCGGCTGCCCTGCCCGATCCAGCCGCGCACCTGCGCGTCCGATACCGCTGGCAGGCGCAGCTCGCGCAGCACGTCGTTGACGGTGTCGGCGATTTCGCCGGCGGTATCGACCAGCGTGCCGTCGAGGTCGAACATGAACAGGTCGAACATGGTTTTGCGTTCCCTCAGGCGCGGCGCTTCTGGTCCATCAGGCGCAGGATCATCGGCGTGAAGATCAGCTGCATCGCCAGGCCCATCTTGCCGCCCGGCACCAGGATCGAATTGGGCCGGGTCATCATCGAGTCGTGCAGCATCGACAGCAGGTACGGAAAATCGATGCCCTTGGGGTTGGCGAAGCGGATCACCACCATGCTCTCGTCCGGGCTCGGGATGTCCATGGCGATGAAGGGGTTGGAGGTGTCCACCGTCGGTACCCGCTGGAAATTGACGTGGGTGCGCGAGAACTGCGGGCAGATGTGCTTCACATAGTCCGGCATGCGGCGCAGGATGGTCTCGACCACCGCTTCCTGCGAATAGCCGCGCAGGTTCTGGTCGCGGTGCAGCTTCTGGATCCATTCCAGGTTGATGATCGGCACCACCCCGATCAGCAGGTCCGGGTGGCGTGCCACGTCGATGCCGTCGCATACCGCGGCGCCGTGCAGGCCTTCGTAGAACAGCAGGTCGGTGCCCTCGGGAATGTGTTCCCAGGGTGTGAAAGTACCCGGATCCTGCTTGTACGGCGCGGCCTCCTCCTCGTCGTGCAGGTACTTGCGCACCCGGCCGCTGCCGCCCTCGCCGTAGCTGTGGAACATGCCTTCCAGCTCGGCCAGCAGGTTGGCCTCCGGGCCGAAATGGCTGAAGTTGGGGTTGGCCGACTTTTCCATCTCCTTCATCGCCGCGCGCATGCCCTTGCGGTCGAAGCGGTGGAAGGCGTCGCCCTCGACGATCTGCACCCGCTCGATCTTCTCGCGGCGGAAGATGTGCCTGAAGCTCTGCATTACCGTGGTGGTGCCGGCGCCGGAGGAGCCGGTCACGGCGACAATCGGGTGCTTTCTGGACATGGCGGGGATCCGTCGGATGCTGCTGCGCTAGGTCACTTCATGCCGGTACAGCGAGCGCTCGTTGAACAGCGGCGAGACGTAAGGCCGGTCGGCGCCGCAGTCGTACTCCTGGTGGTAGCGCTCGATCCGCTCCACTTCGCTGCGCGAGCCCAACCCCACCGGCCCCCCCTGGTGGATGCTGCTCGGCCCCACTTCGGGCCGGGCGCCCGAGTTTTCCGATTCGACTGCCGGCACGAAGTGCGCTTGAAAGTCGGCGATGTATGCGTCAATCCCCGAATCGGAGACCGCGGCCTCGGCCAGAATGCCCAGTAACCCGCCAACAGGCACGGTGTCGCTCTCACGCGCCACGATGCGGCGTAAAGCCCCTTGTGCCGGCGCTTCCAGCACGCCCGCGATCTTGTCGGTGTCGATTTCCACCAACT
>CAYWPB010000201.1:0-7296 GCA_964458725.1 uncultured Nevskia sp.
ACGCTCGCCGGCGAGGCGCTGGAGAAAAGTTTCGCCGCGGCGGAAGATAGCGGGCAGCCGCCGGCCCAGCGCGTCGCCGATGCGCTGGCGGCAGGCCGGATCAACGAGCAGCAGGCGCAACAGCTGGAGAACTGGCTGCAGGCCGTGCGCGGCCTGCGGCGGAGTCGTTAGTCGCCTGACACGCGAATGCAGTCAGGGGCGGGAGAGGGGCCGTAAAGGCTGAGTTTTACAGCCCTTTCCCCTGACCCCTCTCCTGCAAAGCGGGAGAGGGAATTGGAAGCGAACCTGATTCAGGAGCAAGCGTGAGCCAGGTCTGTCTGGTGGTAGGCGCCGGTCCGGGCATCGGCAGCGCGGTGGCCATGGCCTTCGCCCGCGAGGGCTACGGCGTGGCACTCGCCGCGCGCAACCCGGCCCGGCTGCAGCCCTATTGCGACGAGATCCGCCGCGCCACCGGCCGCGCCGCGCGCCCCTATGCGGCCGACGGCGCCAATGAGGCTTCGCTGCGCACGCTGTTCGAGACCGTCACCGCCGAGCTCGGCCCGCCCGAGGTGGTGATCTACAACGCCGCCTGCTCCCACAAGGGCCGGCCGACCACGGTGACGCCGCAGCAGTGGCTGGAGGACTACCGCAGCAACGTGCTCGGCGCCCTGGTCTGCGCCCAGCTCGCCGCCAGCACCATGCGCGAGCAGGGCCACGGCAGCATCCTGTTCACCGGCGGCGGCTTCGCCCACGAACCGTCCGCGCCCTACGCCTCGCTGTCCTCCGACAAGGCGGCGCTGCGCAACCTGACCTACAGCCTGGCGCAGGAGCTGGGCGCCTACGGCATCCACGTTGCCACCGTGACGGTCTATGGATTTCTCCAGGTCGGCACGCACTTCGACCCGCAGCGCATCGCGGCGACCTATGTGCGGCTGCACCACCAGCCGAAGGGGAAGTTCGAAACCGAGGTGGTGTACAAGTGACCGCCCTCCGGGCGGTCATCCCGGCGAAAGCCGGGATCCAGGGTTGCGGAGCGTGCGGCCCGATCCCTGGATACCGGCTTGCGCCGGTATGACGGATGCGTCCATGGCCTGCGCATTTTCCGAACGTACAACATCAAGTGAATGGCGGAGGCACTCGCTCTCCGTCATCCCGGCGAAGGCGGGGATCCACTTTTGGTCGTTTGCGCCGCGGCTTCCCGGATACCGGTTCGCGCGATGAGCGCCGTGCTTCGCCTTGCGGCCTGGTACGCACCGCTGCTGCTGTGCCTGGGGCTCGCTTTCTGGCTGGAGAACACCATCACCATCCGCTGGTCACTGCCATACTGCACCGGCCAGGAAGACGGGCCGATCTACGCAGCCTTGGGCATGCCCCTGCCATTCGAACAATACAGCGGCGTCTCCTCGGGCGAATTCTTCTTCATACCGCACGTCTATCTGTTGAACGTCGCACTGCTCTTTGCCCTGCTCTTTCCAGCGGTCCGCTGGTCGCTGACCCAGGCCGGCATGAGTGTCGCGGCACTGAGCGTCATCTGCCTGGCGGGCGCCGGCCTGTTGTTGTTTTCGCTTGGCGCGACGGCCTGGGCGGTGAAGTCCGGCGCCTTGCGACCGGCCGGTTCCCTCGGCGCCGGACAGTACGGGCGCTACACCGAATACCGTCCCGTGAGCTTCGGCTCCCTCGGCGCCATCGACTGTCCGCCCTCGAATTTCTGGTTCCCGAACGGCTGGCAGCATCGATAGCTGGAACATCCCATGCCCTCTCCCTTCCCCCTCCTCCGCAACCTCCCCGCCCTGCGCTCCGAGCGCTACGACCTGCTGGTGATCGGCGGCGGCATCTACGGCGTCTGGACCGCCTGCGACGCGGCGCAGCGCGGGCTGAAGGTGGCGCTGGTGGAAAAGAGCGACTGGGGCTGCGGCACCTCCAGCGCCTCGAGCAAGCTGATCCACGGCGGGCTGCGCTACCTGGAGCACTACGAGTTCAGCCTGGTGCGGCACTCGCTGGCGGAGCGGCGGGTGCTGTCGCGCATCGCGCCGCACCTGGTGCGGCCGCTGAACTTCATGGTTCCGGTGTGGAAGGACTCGCGGGTCGGCCGCCTGCAGCTGCTGGCCGGGCTGACGCTCTACGACTTCCTCGCCACCGGCAAGCAGCCGGTGCCGCGCTTCAAGTCCTATTCGCACGGGCGCATGGTCGGGCGTTACCCGTACCTGCACGGCGAGGGCCTGCGGGGCGGGCTGCGCTACGGCGACTGCCAGGAGGACGACGCGCGCATGACCTTGTTCGTGGCGGCGGCGGCGCAGGCTGCCGGCGCCGTCTGTGCCAACCGCGTCGCAGCGATGGAGCTGTTGCAGGAGGACGACCGGGTGATCGGCGCGCGCCTGCGCGATGAAATGGACGGCAGCAGCTTCGAGCTGCGCGCCGACTGCGTGGTCAACGCCGCCGGCCCCTGGGGCCGCGGCCTGGTTGGCGACGACGCGCCGAAGGTCAAGCTGGTCAAGGGCATCCACCTGGTGCTGCCGGCCATCGTCGGCTGCGAGGAGGCCTTCCTGCTCACCGCGCCGCAGGATGGGCGCGTGTTTTTCGTCATCCCCTGGTACGGCCGCACCCTGGTGGGCACTACCGAGGCGCAGATCGCCGACGCCAGCCAGGCGGTGGTGACGCCAGCCGAGCAGCAATACCTGCTGGACGCGGTGAACGTGCTGCTGCCCGGCCTGCGCTGGAGCGCGGCGGACGTGATCGCCAGCTTCGCCGGGGCGCGCACCCTGCAGGACGAAGACGCCGACTCGCTGGCGGCGGTGAGCCGCGAGTTCACCATCACCGAGCCGCAACCGGGCCTGATCTGGCCGATCGGCGGCAAGTTCACCACCGCGCGCTGCGATGCCGAGGAGGTGGTGGACCTGGTGCTGCGGCGGCTGGAGCGCGAGCACCGGGCGACCCAGACCGGCAAGCGCGCCCTGCCCGGGGCGCCGATGGAAGCCGCCGGCCTCGGCGACGTCACCGGCTGGCAGGCGGAAGCCCTTTCGGCGCTGGCGCGGCGCGAGGTCGACGCCGAAGCGGCGCACTACCTGAGCCTGCGCCACGGCACCGGGCTGCCGCGCATCCATGCCCTGCTCGACGAGAACCCGGCCTGGGCCGCGCGCCTGCACCCGGATGCGCCGTTCCTCGAGGCCGAGGCGGTGCTGGCGATCCGCGAGGAGATGGCGATGGGCGTGGACGACGTGCTGCGCCGCCGCATGCCGCTGACCCTGCTGGTGCGGGACGCTGCGCCGGCGCGACGCAAGGTGGAAGCGCTGTTCGGCCGCTGAGCGCGCAAACCTCCTTCTGCCGTTCAGACGGCCGCCGTTCCCGTCCCTGAACCGCCTCGCAGACGCAATGCGATTCAGATACCTGACGGTATCACGCAAACGACCGCCGGTGTGCAGGGTGCAGCAAAAAGCACCCCATTCGACCTTGGTCTAATGGCCCCATCCGACGAGCGGCACTGAATCGCCTGTCGGGTGACCTCCAGGCTTCTTGTTGCGCGCCGCCTTGGGCGGCGAAACTTTCTTCTTCGCAATGTCATGGCGACGGCCCTGCCGTTTGCCTCTCATACACAACAACAAGGAGCCGCAAGGCTCCTGTGCAACCAGGAGGAGGAAGGCTCATGCGCCAATGGAAGCTCGCGCCCGCCACAATCGTTTCCGCTACGGGGCTGCTGGTCGCGGCCTGCGGCAGCGGCGGTGACGGCAAGCAATCGCAGTCGTTCGATTCGTCTTCGGCGGTGCTGTTCAACCCGGTGGTGACCAGCCCGGTCCAGACCCAGGCGATCCCGCTGCCGTTCGACGCGCTATTCAGCGGCTTCTCGACGCCGACCCTGAATTTCCCCGGCCTGCCGGCGCCGCTGTCCGACATCAACCAGCTCGACGGCTTCTCCACCGTAGCGCCGATCTTCGCCGACGTGGCGGGCTTCCTCGACTACAAGACCGTGCCGCAGAACATCGTCATCATCAACACCGCCACCGGTGCGGTGCTGGTGCCGGGCACCGACTTCACCGTCGACAACGAGAACGCCACGGCGCAGATCCAGGGCAGCAGCACCTTCGCCCCGATCAGCCAGCAGCGCTCGCGCCTCCTGATCTCGCCGCTGAAGCCGCTGGCGCCGTCGACGCAGTACATCGTGGCCCTGCTCACCGGCATGAAGACCCTGGACGGCAACAACGTCATTCCCTCCAGCGAGTTCCGCATCACCAGCAGCACCACTCCTGTGGCGCAGCAGACCGATCCGACCCTGGCGCAATTCACCGAGGCGCAGAAGGAACAGCTCGAGGCGCTGCGCCAGAGCGCGATCCTGCCGGTGGTGACGGCCTTCAACCAGCTGGCCCACATCCCGACCAGCTCCATCGCGCTGGCCTGGAGTTTCACCACGCAGTCCACCGACAAGTCGCTCAAACTGGTGGCGCAGAACGCCACGGCCGGCGTGATCCAGGTGGCCAACACCGGCCTGAAGACCGGCCAGAGCGGTATTCCCGGTCTGGGGCTGGCCAACGTCTACCTGGGCCTGACCACGGTTCCCTACTACCTCAACGTGGCGGCCAGCAATCACGACCCCTCGCCCCTGAGCGGCTACTGGCACGCCGACCCGGCCAAGCCCGACACCACGGCGAAATTCCTCGGCCAGGTGCCCTGCGGCGCCTTTGCCGTCGGCGCCGTGGTCAACGGCGTGACGCTCAAGCCCAGCGCCAGCACCACCGCCTGCTTCCCGGTGCTCGACGCCAGCACGGCGACAGTGCAGAAGCTGCCGATCATCGTCACGGTGCCGAATGCGAGCAGCGGCCAGACCATGCCGGCCGGTGGCTGGCCGGTGGTGATCTTCCAGCACGGCATCACCCAGAACCGCACCAATGTCTTCGCCGTTGCCGACGGCCTGGCGCGCGCCGGCTTCGTGGTGGTGGCGATGGACCTGCCGCTGCACGGCATCACCGACAACACCAGCCCGCTGTACCGCAACCAGGTCTTCACCGGCACGCCGGCGGCGGGCCTGGTCACCGGCGAGCGCACCTTCGATCTGGACCTGGAGAACAACGGCACCAGCGCCGCCGGCCCTGACGGCAAGATCGATGGCTCCGGCACCTACTTCATCAACCTGCAGAGCCTGATCACCAGCCGCGACAACCTGCGCGAGGCGGTGGCCGACCTGGCGACCCTGGCCAAGACGGTGAAGACCCTCAGCCTGAGCAACGGCAGCACGCCCGACGTCAACCCCAACCGCGTCTACTACTTCGGCCATTCGCTCGGCGGCATCGTCGGTGGCACGCTGCTCGGCGTGGACAGCGATATCCGCGCCGCCGTGCTGGCCAACCCGGGCGGCGGCGTGGCCAAGCTGCTCGACGCCTCCAAGAGCTTCGGCCCGGCGATCGGCGCCGGCCTCGGCGCGGCCGGCCAGGCCGAAGGCACCGACAACTTCCCCAACCCGCCGGCCTACGAGACCTTCCTGCGCTTCGCCCAGACCCTGGTCGACGCCGGCGACCCGATCAACTACGCGGCGGCGGCGGGCAGCGGCCACGCCATCCACCTGATCGAGGTGATCGGCGACAAAGTGGTGCCGAACGACGCGCTGACGACCTGCCCGGTGCAGCTGCCGGCCGGCATCAGCTCCACCGCGCAGCTGGTGGCGGCCTGCCCCGGCACGGCGTCGAAGGACGTCAACATCAGCAGCGGCTACCTGTCCGGCACCGATCCGCTGATCAAGACCATGGGCCTGAGCGTGCTCGGCCCGTACGACGTGCCGGTGGCGACGCCGGTGACGAAGCTTGGCGCCCAGCTCGATTACGCCGTGCAGTTCAGCCCCGGCGCCAACGGCACCGTCGGCCACAGCACCGTGCTCGACCCGACCCATGATCCGCTGGTGACGCAGGAGATGCAGAGCGAGGCGGCGCAGTTCCTGGCCAGCGACGGCCAGTGCCTGGCGATCGCCGGGAGCTGCGCACCGTGAGCCCGCACCAGAACAGAAACGAGGAGAACAAAATGAAGCTTCAGCTGGCTTCCGGCGCTTTCCGCCGCAACCCGATCGCGCGGGCGATCGCGCTGGGTCTCGGCCTGGGCGCCACCGCGCCGGTCCTGGCGCTGAACTGGCAGTTCGGCGACGTTGGCGTGGACCTCAACACCCGCATGTCCAGCGGCGCGGAGATGCGCGTGCAGGGCGCCGACCCGACCTATATCGGCATCGCCAATGGCGGCAAGGCGTACTCCAACAACGTCGACGACGGTGAGCTGGCGTTCAAGCGCGCCGGCGATCTGGTCTACGCTACTCAGAAGATCACCTCCGCGCTCACCTTGACCTGGAAGGACTTCGGCATCTTCGGCCGCGCCAACTACACCTATGACCCGCTGCTGCAGGACAAGACTTTCTTCAACCCGGACAACTACGGCGCCGGCAAGCAGTACGGCGACGACGTGCGCGCCGCCAAGCAGCGCGGCGTGCAGGATCACATCGGCTCCGACGGCACCATCCTCGACCTCTATGCCTATGGCAACGTCGACGTGTTCCACCACAACCTCAGCGTCAAGGTCGGCAAGCAGATCGTGAACTGGGGCGAGTCCACCCTGGTGCTGAACGGCCTCAACAGCCTAGTCTCGCTCGACGCCAACAAGGCGCGCCTGCCGGGCGCCGAGATCAGCGAGTTCACTATTCCAGTGCCGCAGGTGTTCGCCTCGCTCAACCTCACCGGCAGCACCAGCATCGAAGGCTTCTACCAGTGGAAGTTCGAGCCGACCTTGCCGGACGCGGCGGGCACCTTCTACCCGATTCCCAACCAGGACTTCTCGGCCCTGATCGGCGGCAACGCCGGCGACATCAGCTTCGGCCGCGCGCCGGAGAACTCCGTGGCGCTGACCAACTGCGCCGGCAGCGGCGGCAATATCCCCGGCGCGCCGACCTGCGTGCCGTTCGGCGGCACCATCCCGCGCGGCGCCGACCGCCTGCCCAAGGGCGGCGGCCAGTACGGCGCGGCGTTCCGCTTCACCGTGCCGTTCCTCAACGACATGGACGCGGCGCTGTACGCCGCCAACTACCACGAGCGCCTGCCGGTCTACGGCTCCACCTCGGCCACCAGCACCAACGTCGCGGCGAGCACGGCGAGCTACTTCGCCGAGTTCCCCGAGAACGTGCACATGTACGGCTTCAGCTTCAACACCACCCTGCCCTGGGGCGTCGCCTTCCAGGGCGAGTACAGCTACAAGCCGAACCAGCCGTTCCAGATCAGCGCGGTGGAGCAGGAACTGAGCACCTTGGGTGCGCCGAGCCAGCTCGATCCGGTGGCCGGCCAGACCCTCGGTGGCCAG
>CAYWPB010000202.1:0-7263 GCA_964458725.1 uncultured Nevskia sp.
CGTCCCTGGCCTGTCTGCGGACGCTTCGGCATCCCTGCCTCGCCCCGCGCGAACACACGCGCAGGCCAATATCGCTCCGGCTTTGCGGTGCTCGGCGCCGCCAACGGGGGAGAACATCAAAAACTGCTCGAGTCGGAACCGCTGCGCGGTTCCGACTACTTCGATTTGAAACACGCTATCTGGACGACTCTTCAGTGCCAGGAGTTGCCTGCTCGGCACTGCAGGACATAAGTACCGCCGCAGCCACAAAGCGGTCATTGGGCTGAACCGCCCAGCCGCGGAGTGGCTCGTTTCCAACCTTGCTAACCTTATCGCAACGCGGTTCACGCGCCAGATGGGGCCACCGAATGTCTGATGACAAGAGCTTGGATGTAGCGGGGGTCAAACCTTTGGCCAAAGCGATCGAGACCATCACCGTCAAAACGGTTGAGGGATTGGGCCATTTCTTTGGCGCAATCTGCATGCCCGCCGCAACTGAATTTGGATTGCTACTCAAGGATCAGGTTTCGGCCTATCGGCTGAAGAATCTGGAGAGCATTGCAGAAAAAACAAAGGCTAGATTGAAGGAGCGAACAATTGCCGCTTCCGGCCAGACAAATCCGCGGCTGGTCAAGGAGGTAGTGGAGGAAGCATCTTGGTGCGGCGACGAAACGATTCAATCAATGTGGGCCGGGCTACTGTCAGTTGCCTCCGGCACAGATTCGGTCGCCGATGATTCGTTGGTCTACACTGATATTCTCAAGAGACTCACCCCGTTTCAGGCTGCCTTTTTGAATGCGGTCTACTCTGATCCGCGGTGCTGCAGCCTCAAACATGCCGGACGATTCAATGTGGAGGATGCGTTTTACCCCGAGAATAAGCTGATCTACTCGAACGTCGAAGTCCTGAGTATGTTTCCAGGCGACCTAAGCACTATCGTCCCCGTCGCATATCAGACCCACAACAGCATCCTTCAGAATGCAGACAATCATTCTATCGCGATTTCACGTTTTCGCCCCCAAATCGAGGGGCTCAAAACGCTCGGGATGCTCGAAGACGTCAAATTACTCAACGGCGGCAAAGAGGGTGTGAACGTCTTTCCTAACCTAAAAGGTTTGGATCTATACATGCGTGGGCTTGGCTACAGCATCTATCCGTTGGAGGCGTTCCTGGTGACACTGCAGCACTGGAACCGAGAGCGAGGCATCGATCCCTTTACCTATAAGAGCACATAGCGCGACAGCCTCATCAATTACCTCGTATTGATCTTCGTAGCAAGCAAGAAAAGCAGACTGTGGGGGTGCGGCAAGGCTGCATGCGGACAGAAGCCAGCGTTTACTGGCAACTTTCGGGTTGGGCTCTCCGCCTGCGCGATGCGCACATCGTTGCTTGTCGTAATTTGAAAGCCACAGAAGTACAAACACTCTTTGGGAGAGGGCTGGATGGTGCCTCACATTGATACTTTCACTCTTGTCACGGGGTTGGCGACGCTCATTTCGTTTGCTGTTCAGGTGTGGGATCTATTTCCGCGACTGGGAAAATGGCGTGAGTCCACGTTTCTTCTATTACTGGGGGTGCTGTTCGGAAGCTTTCTCCGGGCGTTTGATGCCTCTCGGATCGTCATGGATGTCAAGGTTTCATTTGGCGTCGTCGTCCTTATTTCACTTAGCGCATTTATTGTGGCTTTTCTTGCCTTGGCAGCGGATGCAAAGGATGCTCAACGGCGCGGTGAGTATTACGTGGTGTCGATCGTGGGTGGCCTGGCTTGGGCAGTCGCGCTCATTGGAGTGGCTATCGGCAATATCCCAGGGAACACCTATAACTTTCCCGACTTATCAGTATCAGAGTTGAGTTACCTCGCAGATCGAGCTGAACAGACCAAAGACTACGACCGAGCAATTGCTCGACTTGAGGCCTTGAAGCGGCGGGTTCTTGGTGAGGCTGACATTCAGCAGAAAATCGACCAAAGGATCAAAGAAGATCGCGCACGCCAGTTGGATCAATAAACGTGTGCTTGGTGTCGTCAACAATCGCCTTCCCTGGTTCGAATTGGGAGTGTGTGCTTCGTGTCTTCGACCAAAGTAGTCGGAACCGCTAAGCGGTTCCGACCTGGCAGTCTTTGATGTTCTCCCCCGTTGGCGGCGCCGAGCACCGCAAAGCCGGAGCGATAGGGGTCCGCGCTTGGCGCTGCTGCCAAAAAGTAACTCGCCTGTAGGCGAAAACCCACGACCTCATTACGGGAAGGCGGATGCAGCGCGTGACGCTTCTGCGCACTCCCTCGATACGCGCTGCTTCGCGGCGCTACTCGGGACGAACGGGTGGTACTGAGGTGAAGAGAACTGGATTCCCGCCCCTCGACAAGCTCGGGACATGCCTGCGCGGGAATGACGAGTCAAAACTTGCGACCTCAATCCTTCTTCAACGCCTCCACCAGATACAACGGCCACTTGCTCGGCACCCCCTTCAACTCATGGATCCCCCGATCCTTGAACCGATACCGCGACCCGATCAGCACGTCGCGCACGGTGCGCGACACCAGCACGTCGCCGCCGCGCGCCATGCCCAGCACGCGCGCGCCGATGTGCACGGCGGTGCCGCCGACGCGGCCGTCCTCGCGCAGCTCCAGCTCGCCGATGTGCAGGCCGGCGCGGATCTTGATCTTGGGCTTGAGCTCCTTCAGCTCCTCGTGCAGCGCATGGGCGCAGTCGATGGCGCTGCCGGGGGTGGGGAAGATCGACAGCGCGCCGTCGCCGGCGGAGTCGACCAGGCGGCCGCCGTGGCGCTCGATCTGGCGGCGCACGGCCTGGTCGTGGCGGTCGAGCAATTCGCGCCAGGCGGTGTCGCCGATCTTGGCGGCGAGCTTGGTCGAGTCGACGATGTCGGTAAATAGAATCGTCGCGAGCATGCGCTCGGGCTGGCCGCCGCGGCGCTGGCCGGTGACGAATTCCTCGACCAGGCCCAGCACCTGCTCGGCGCCGTCCCAGGCCATGTCGCCGTCGGCGCCGGGCAGCTCGATATAGCGCGCACCGGGGATGTGGTCGGCGATGTATTGCGACTGCGCGGCAGTGAAGACCTTGGCCTCGCGTCTTCCCAGCACCAGGGTCGGCACCTGCACCTTGGGCAGCACGGCGCGGGCGTCGATCAGCTGGCTCTCGCGCAGGTTTTCCGTGACTTCGCGCGGCGAGGCCATGGCGCGCTGGAATTTGGCGTACCAGCGCAGCACCGCCGGGTTGTTGGCCTGGCTCGGGATCCACTGCGCGGCGAACTCCTCGCTGCCCCATTTCTCCGTCATCAGCTCCAGCAGTTCCCTGGCCGCCTTGGGCGAATGGCCCTGCGGATAGTCCTTGGTCTGCGGCAGGCAGGCGGTGGTGCAGGCCAGCAGCAGGCCGGAGCAGCGCTCGGGGTGGCGCTCGACGAACTTGAGGATCAGCGGGCCGGCGTCGACCGCGCCGGTCAGCACCGGCGCCTTGGCCCCGGTGGCGTCGAGCACGGCCAGCAGGTCCTCGCCCCAGTGCTGGTCGATCGAGCGGCCGTCGGCCGGGCGCGGATCGGAGACGCCGGAGCCGCGCCGGTCGAAGCGGATCAGGCGGCAGAACGCCGCGATGCGGCGGTTGAAGCGGGCGAAGGTGGGTTCCTCCATCTGCAGGTCGAGATGGCTCCACAGGCCGCTGCTGAACACCAGGTCACGCGGTCCGTTGCCGAACACCTGGTAGGCGACGCGGTCTCCCCCGACCTTCACGAATTTGGTTTCTGCTTGATCCAACGGAGTTTTTTCTTCTGTACTGGTCTGGCCCTATCCTAGCTGTAGCGCGAGCTTCCTGTCCCGGCGGCGTATCATTGCGCCCCGGCCGGCCAGGTGCCGACCCACCGTTCCGTTCTATTCCCGCCATGTCAACGAGCCCACGCGCCGCTCCCGGCGCCATCCGTGCCGAGACGCGCGCCAACCTCAGGCTGGCGCTGCCGCTGATCGCCGCCCAGCTGGCCGGCGTCGGCATGACCACCATCGACACTATCTTTGCCGGCCGCCTCGGTCCGCAGGCGCTGGCGGCGGTGGCGGTGGGCGCGAACTTCAGCGTGATCCTGCTGGTGCTGTTCATGGGCATCTTCATGGCCTGCTCGCCGGTGATCGCGCACATGGTCGGCGCCGCGCGCCCGCAGGCCGACATCGGCGCCTTCATCCGCCGCGCGCTACGCTTCGCCTGGCTCGGCGGCGCGCTGTGGGTGTTGCTGCTGAACCTGCTGGCCGGGCCGGCGCTGCGCCTGCTCGGCCTGGCGCCGGACACCACCGATCTCGCGATCCTGTTCGTGCGCACCTTGTCGGGCAGCGGCCTGGGCATGAGCCTCTGGTTCACCCTGCGCTTCAGCGCCGAGGGCCTGGGCCAGGTGCGGCCCATCCTCTACGCCGGCGTCGTCGGCCTGCTGTGCAATACCCTGCTCGACTGGCTGCTGCTGTTCGGCCACTTCGGCCTGCCGCGGCTGGGCGCGCCCGGCTGCGGCGTGGCCACCACCGTGTCCAGCCTGGTGATGGCGGGCGTGCTGTACGCGCAGTTCCACCGGCGTCCCGGCCTGCGCGAGCCGCTGGAGGCCTCGCGCCATGGCGCCGGCTGCACTGAAGGAGCGCGCGAGATCCTGCACATCGGCCTGCCGATCGGCTTGATCCTGCTGGCCGAGGCCGGGTTGTTCGTACTGACGGCGATGCTGATGGCGCGCTTCGGCGAGGCCACCGTCGCCGCCTACCAGGTGGCGATCAACTTCGCCTCGCTGGTGTTCATGATCCCGGTGGGCATCGCCCTGGCCACCACGGTGCGGGTGGGGCACGCGGCCGGCGCCGGCGAGCACCAGGCGGCGCGCTTCCGCGGCTTCGTCGGCATGGGCCTGGGCCTGGGCAATGCCGCGTCCAACGCCGCCATCATGACCCTGTTCAGCGGCGCCATCGCGGCGTTCTATACCGAGGATGCGGGCATCGCCGCCGAGGCTGCGCACTACCTGTTGCTGGCCGCGTTCTTCCAGTTCTTCGACGGCCTGCAGTCCACCGCCAACGGCGCGTTGCGCGGCGTCAAGGACACGCGCCTGCCGATGCTGATCACCCTGGTCTCGTATTGGCTGGTCGGTTTGCCAGTGGCCTGGTGGCTGGCGTTCCGCATGGGCCAGGGTCCGGACGGCCTGTGGTGGGGCCTCACCGCCGGCCTCGGCGCCGCCGCCGCCGGCCTGACCCTGCGCTACCGGCACCAGACCGACAGTGCCCGGCGCGGGGTTCGGTCTGAGCTTATGGCTTGATTAAGGATATGTACGTCCTGTACAAGCTACCGGACATCCATGTCCGGACTGTTCAAACCAGCGGGCATTTACGTACCGGAGGACTACCATGGCACTGCAACTGGGCGACACCGCTCCCGATTTTGAGGCGGAAACCACCGCCGGCAAGATCAAGTTCCACGACTGGCTCGGCAATTCCTGGGGCGTGCTGTTCTCGCATCCCAAGGACTACACGCCGGTCTGCACCACCGAGCTGGGCTACACCGCCAAGCTCAAGCCGGAGTTCGATAAGCGCGGCGTCAAGGTGATCGGTCTGTCGGTCGATCCGCTCGGTGCGCACGAGGGTTGGAGCAAGGACATCGAGGAAACCCAGGGCCAGCGGGTCAACTTCCCGATGATCGCCGACGCCGACCGCAAGGTCTCCAACCTCTACGGCATGATCCACCCCAATGCCAGCGACACCTTCACCGTGCGCTCGGTGTTCGTCATCGACCCGAACAAGAAAGTGCGCCTGACCATCACCTATCCGGCCTCCACCGGCCGCAACTTCGACGAGGTGCTGCGCGTCATCGACTCGCTGCAGCTCACCGACAAGCACAAGGTGGCGACCCCGGTGAACTGGAAGCAGGGCGAGGATGTGATCATCGTGCCCTCGGTCAAGGACGAGGACGCGCAGAAGCTGTTCCCGCAGGGCTGGAAGACTTTGAAGCCCTATCTGCGCGTGGTGAAGCTGGCCAAGTAAACATCGGCGCCCGCAGGGCGCCGGCCGAATCCCCTCTCCCTCCGGGAGAGGGGAGGGCCAAGCGTGGAGCGCTTGGCGGGGTGAGGGACGCACTTCCAGCAGCAGCAAGGAATTTGAGTGCGCCCCTCACCCCCGACCCCTCCCCCGGAGGGAGAGGGGAGCAGCGAATGGTCCAAGCGCCTAAAATACGGGCCCCGCCACCGCGGGGCCCTTTTTATTGCCAGGACCAGTGACGATGAGCGACAACCGCCGCAGCCGGACCATCACCGAAGGCGTGTCCCGTTCCCCCAACCGCGCCATGCTGCGCGCCGTCGGCTTCGGCGACGGCGACTTCGACAAGCCCATCGTCGGCGTCGCCAACGGCCACTCCACCATGAACCCCTGCAATGCCGGCATCGGTCCGCTGGCGGCGCGCGCCGAGGCCGGGCTGCGCGAGGCCGGGGCGATGCCGCAGACCTTCGGCTTCCCCACCGTCACCGACGGCATCGCCATGGGCACCGAGGGCATGAAGTTCTCGCTGGTCTCGCGCGAGGTCATCGCCGACGCCATCGAGACCGCGGTGCAGTCGCAGTTCATGGACGGTGTGCTGATCATCGGCGGCTGCGACAAGAACATGCCGGGCGCGATGATCGCGATGCTGCGCATGAACATTCCCAGCATCTTCTGCTACGGCGGCACCATCAGGCCAGGCAACTGGAAGGGCCAGGCCCTGACCATCGTCTCGCCGTTCGAGGCGGTGGGCGCGTTCTCCGCCGGCAAGATGAGCAAGGAAGACTTCGACGGCATCGAGAAGAACGCCTGCCCCAGCTTCGGCGCCTGCGGCGGCATGTACACCGCCAACACCATGTCCAGCGCGATCGAGGCGATCGGCCTGTCGCTGCCCTCGTCCTCGACCATGGCTAACCCCGACCCCGAGAAGGGCGACTCGGTGGTCGCCTCCTCCAAGGCCCTGGTCAACGCCATCCACAAGCAGATCCTGCCGCGCGACATCGTCACGCGGAAGAGCCTGGAGAACGCGGTGGCGGTGGTGATGGCCACCGGCGGCTCGACCAACGCCGTGCTGCACATCCTGGCCATCGCCCACGCCGCCGGGGTGCCCTGGACCATCGACGACTTCGAGCGCATGCGCCAGAAGGTGCCGGTGATCTGCGACCTCAAGCCCTCCGGCAAGTACGTCGCCACCGACCTGCACCGCGCCGGCGGCATTCCGCAGGTGATGAAGATCCTGCTGCAGGCCAGCCTGCTGCACGGCGATCGCATCACTGTCAGCGGCCCGACCATCCGCC
>CAYWPB010000203.1:0-7249 GCA_964458725.1 uncultured Nevskia sp.
CCGGCAGCCTTGCCGGCCATGTCATCGAGTGCGGCACCCAGGCCACCGGCGGCATTGTCACCGATTGGGAAACCACGGTCGAGGACTGGGATCGCATGGGTTTTCCCGTCGCCGAATGCCGCAAGGATGGCTCCTTCGTCGTGACCAAGCCGGCCGGCACCGGCGGCCGCGTCACGCCGGAGACCGTCGCCGAGCAAATTGTCTACGAGATCGGTGATCCGGCCGCCTACCTGCTGCCGGACGTGTCCTGCAACTGGTGCAACCTGAGCCTGAAGCAGGCCGGGCCGGACCGCGTCGAGGTCAGTGGCGCGAAGGGCCGGGCACCGACCGACAGCTACAAGGTCTCCGCCACCTGGCAGGACGGCTTCCGCTCCACCGGCACCATGATGATCGGCGGCCCGGATGCCGCGCCGCGCGCCGAGGCGACCGCGCAGGCGATCCTGCGCCGCACGCGCCGGCTGTTCGGCGAGCGCAAGCTCGGCGACTACCTCCGCACCGACATCGAGATCCTCGGCGCCGAGGCCAACTGGGGTGCGAACGCCCGCGCCCGCGGCACGCGCGAAGTGATCCTCAAGCTGGCGGTGCATCACGCCGACAAGAATGCGCTGGAGATCTTCTCGCGCGAGTTCCTGCCTTCGGCGACGTCGATGGCGCAGGGGATCACCGGCTTTGCCGGCGGGCGGCCGAACGTGACGCCACTGGTGAGGTTGTTTTCGTGTTTGGTGTCGAAGGAATCGGTATCGGTTACAGCGGAGTTGGATGGGGAGGCGCTGAAGCTCCCCCTCCCCCTGTGGGAGGGGGTTGGGGGGAGGGGTAGCCGTGCGGAAACGGCAGCGCGGGGTTCTACCCCTCCCCTGTCCCCTCCCTCAGGGGGAGGGGAACTCTTCTTGAAGGGGAGCGGCAAGGAGGCGACGGTGCCTCTCATCGCTCTCGCCTACGGCCGCTCCGGCGACAAAGGCGACAGCGCCAACATCGGCGTGCTGGCGCGCAAGCCGGAATTCGTGCCGCTGCTGCGCCAGCAGCTCACCGCCGAAGCGGTGAAGAACTACCTTGCTCATTTCGTGAAAGGCAAGGCCGAACGCTACGAGCTGCCGGGCCTGCACGGCTTCAACTTCCTGCTCCAGGAAGCTCTCGGCGGCGGCGGCATGGCCTCGCTGCGCTACGACCCGCAAGGCAAGATGCTGGCGCAGGTGCTGATGGACTTTCCGCTGCAGGTCCCGACGGCCTGGATCGAGCAGGGGTTGCTGAAGCCGTGAACAGGCCCGCCCGCAAGATCGTCCGCCTGGGGCGCGAGCAGCGCGTCGCGGACATCCTGCGCGCGGCGCGCGACGTGTTCTGCGACAAGGGCTACGAAGCTACGGCCGTATCGGAAATTGCGGCGCGCCTGAACATCGTCGAAGGCACCATCTACAAGTATTTCGAGAGCAAGCGCGAGCTGCTGCTCAAGGTGCTGGAGCACTGGTACGAGGAGATGTTCGGCGACTACGAGCGCGACCTCGCCGGCGTGTCCGGCGCGCGCCAGCGCCTGCGCCTGCTGGTATGGCGCCACCTGCGTTCACTACGTGATTACCCGCAGTTGTGCCGCCTGATGTTCCGTGAAGTGCGTGGCGAGCAGGACTACCAGGGCTCCGGCGTGCACGCCCGCAACCGGCGCTATACCCAGTTCCTGGTCGACGTGATCGGCGAGGGTGTGGCGGCCGGCGAGTTCCGCGGCGACATTCCGCCGGTGCTGCTGCGCGACCTGGTCTACGGCGGCATCGAGCATCACACCTGGAACTACATCTGCGGGCGCGGCGAACTGGACATCGACGCCATCGCCGAGCAGATCACGGCGATCGTCTGCGAGGGCATCGCCGCGGCGCCGGCGCCGGACCCGCTGGGACGAGAGACGCAGCGCCTGTCGAAGATCGTCGACCGCATGGAGCGCAACCTGTCGCGTACCCAGGCCAAGGGCGCGTCGAGAACGGACAAGAACGGAAAGTGAGAGCATGAGAGCAATCCCCGATCCAAGCGAGCTCGCGGCGGTCTGCGCCCGGGTAGGCGGCTGGCCGTTCCAGTCGGTGCTGGTCGCAAACCGCGGCGAGATAGCAGTCCGCATTCTGCGGACTGTGAAGTCGCTCGGCCTGAAGGGCGTGGTGGTGTACCACGCCGCCGATCGCAACGCCCCGGCGGTCAAGCTGGCCGACCAGGCCATTGAGATCACCGGCGCCACGCCGGTCGCCGCTTACCTGGACGCGAAGCAGATCCTTGCCGCGGCCAAGGCCAGCGGCGCCGGAGCGATCCATCCCGGTTATGGCTTCCTGTCGGAGAACGCCGGCTTCGCCCGCGCCGTGGCCGAGGCCGGCCTGGTCTTCGTCGGCCCGACGCCGGAGCAGATCACCCTGATGGGCGACAAGGTGCGCGCCCGCGCTTTCGTCGCCAACGGCGGCTTCCCGGTGGCGCCCTCGGCGATCGAGGACGATGACCCTGCCACCTTCGTCGAGCGCGCCGCCAAGGTGCCGTTCCCGATCCTGATCAAGCCGGCCGCGGGCGGCGGCGGCAAGGGCATGCGCATCGTGCGCGAAGCCGGCCAGCTCAAGGCCGAGATCGAGCGCGCCCGCAGCGAGGGCCAGCGCTACTTCGGCGACGGCCGCCTCTACGTCGAGCGCTATGTCGAAAATCCGCGCCACATCGAGGTGCAGGTGCTGGGCGATGCGCACGGCAACGTCGTGCACCTGTTCGAGCGCGAGTGCTCGGTGCAGCGCCGCTTCCAGAAGATCGTCGAGGAGACGCCGTCGCCGGCGCTCGATGCGGCGCTGCGCCAGCGCATTTGCGAGACTGCGGCCGGCATTGCGCGCAAGGCCGGTTACCGCAACGCCGGCACGGTGGAATTCATCTTCGGGGCGGGTGGAGAGTTCTATTTCCTGGAGATGAACACCCGCTTGCAGGTGGAGCATCCGGTGACCGAGATGATCACCGGCAAGGACCTGGTGCTGGAGCAGCTGCGCGTCGCCGCCGGCGAGAAGCTCGGCTACGGCCAGAACGACATCAATTCGGAAGGCCACGCGATCGAGTTCCGCGTCTACGCTGAGGACCCGGCACGCGGTTATACCCCGACCACCGGCCCGGTGCTGGCGCTGCGGCCGCCGCAGGGCGAGGGTGTGCGGGTCGACAGCGGCATCGTCGAGGGCCAGGACGTCACCGCCGCCTTCGACCCGATGCTGGCCAAGCTGATCGTGTGGGGCAGGGATCGCAGCGAGTGCATCGCGCGATCCGACGCGGCGCTGTCCAGCTACGTGCTGCTCGGCTGCGTTACCAATGTTTCTTTCCTGCGCCGCCTGCTGCAGCACCAGGCCTTCGTCGATGGGCAGGTGCACACCGGCTTCCTCGATGCGCACCCGGAGATCGCGGCCGAGCCGGCTCTGGCGCCCGAAACCCTGCACAAACTGCTCGCCGCAGCGACGCTGGTGACTCGCCCGATGCGCGATGTGGCTGACCTGGTGCCGGACATGCATGCGGCAATGGGCGGGTGGAGCAACTGATGAAGATGCAAAGAAAGGAACTCCGTCATACCGGCGAAAGCCGGTATCCAGGGCCCAAGCGCGGTACTCGTAGGCCCTGGATTCCGGCTTTCGCCGGAATGACGTCATCGGAAGTTGAGGGGCTATAAATGCACCACGCATTCAAGATCGGCGAAGCCGAGCACAATCTCGAGCTTTCCCGCGCCCGCGACGGTTATCGCCTGCACCTGGCGGACCGCACCCTGCCGGCGAACCTGCACCTGGAGGACGACGGCTCCGCCATCCTCACCCTCAACGGCCGCAGCGAGCGGGTGCTGATCGCCACCCGCGGCGACGACGTGTTCGTACACCTCGACGGCGCGGCCTATCAACTCCGCTACGAGCATCCGCTGCAACGCCTGGCGCAGCAGTCCGCCGGTTCGGCCGAGGATAGTGTGCGGGCGCCGATGCCCGGCAGCCTGGTTTCGGTCGCGGTCAAGCCGGGGCAGGGCGTGGCGCGCGGCGACACCCTGCTGGTGATGGAGAGCATGAAGATGGAGACCACCATCGCCGCGCCGCGCGATGGCGTGGTGGAGGCGGTGCATTTCGCGCCGGGGCAGACTTTCGATCGCGATGCGCTGCTGCTGAGCCTGGAAGCCTTGGGAGAGAAGAAGTGAAGCGCATAGAGTCCAAGCTCAATACGGCATCGGCGGAATTCCAGGCCAATGCCGCCCACAACCGCAAGATCGCCGAGGAGTTCAGGGCGCGCCAGCACAGGACGCGCCACGAGCGTCCGGAGCGCGACATCCAGCGCTTGCAGGCGCAGAACAAGATGTTCGTGCGCGACCGCCTGAAGCAGCTGCTCGACCCGGGCACGCCATTCCTCGAGTTGTCCTCGCTGGCCGCGAACGAAGCCTACGAGGGCGAGGTGCCGGGGGGCGGCGTGGTCAGCGGCATCGGCATCGTCTCCGGGCGCGAAGTGGTAATCAATGCCGGCGACGCCTCGGTCAAGGGCGGCGCCTGGTACCCGCTGTCGGTGAAGAAGACGGTGCGCGCGCTCGACATCGCCATCGAGAACCGCCTGCCGGTGGTGCATCTGTGCGACTCGGCCGGCGGATTCCTGCCGCTGCAGGCCGAGCTCTTCGCCGACAAGTATTACGCCGGCCGCATCTTCCGCAACCAGTGCATGCTGTCGAAGATGGGCGTGCAGCAGGTGGCGATCGTGCTTGGCCACTGCACCGCGGGTGGTGCCTACGTGCCGGGCCTGTCGGACTACAACGTCATCGTGCGCGGCACCGGCGCGATCTTCCTCGCCGGCCCGCCGTTGGTGAAGGCCGCCACCGGCGAGGACGTGACGGTGGACGAGCTGGGTGGCTGCGACATGCACACCAGCACCTCCGGCACCGCTGACTACCCGGCGTCGAGCGAGGAGGAGGCGATCGCCATTGCGCGCGACATCGTCGGCCAGTTCAAGCGGCCGGACAAGACGCGCATCGAGTTCCTGCCGCCGGAGGCGCCGTACTACGACCCGTCCGAGTTGTACGGCGTGCTGCCGCGCGACATCAAGCAGGGCTTCGACATGCGCGAGGTGATCGCGCGCCTGGTCGACGGCAGCCGCTTCCACGAATACCAGCCCGCCTACGGCAAAACCCTGATCTGCGGCTATGCCCATCTGTGGGGCTACAAGATCGGCATCCTCGCCAACAACGGCGTGCTGTTCAACGACAGCGCGCTGAAGGGCGCGCACTTCATCGAGCTGTGCAACCAGGCCCGCACGCCGATCCTGTTCCTGCAGAACATCACCGGCTTCATGGTCGGCAAGGAGTACGAGCAGGGCGGCATCGCCAAGGACGGCGCCAAGATGATCATGGCGGTGTCCAACTCCGAGGTGCCGAAGTTCACCGTGATGTGCCACGGCTCATTCGGCGCCGGCAACTACGGCATGTCCGGCCGCGCCTTCGACTCGCGCTTCCTGTTCTCCTGGCCGCAATCGCAGATCTCGGTGATGGGCGCCGAGCAGGCAGCGAACACCCTGGCCGAGGTCAAGGTGCGTCAGCTCAAGCGCCACGGCAAGGAGCTGACCGCCGCGGATATCGCCGCGATCCGCGATCCGGTGGTGGCGGAGTTCAAGCGCAAGTCCAGCGCCTACTACTCCACCTCGGAAATCTGGGATGACGGCATCCTCGACCCGGTGGACACGCGCAATGCGCTCGGCATCGCCCTGTCCGCGGCGCTGAACACGCCGATCGGCGATCCGCGCTATGGTGTGTTCCGCATGTAGGGAGCCAGCGCGCCATGACCAATAATCCGCCAGCCTCGCCGCCGCTTGCCGGCCTGCCGGCCACCGCGGAAGCGGAAATCCGTCTCAAGCCGGTGCGTATCGGCATGCGCAGCCGCTTCATCGTCTGGCTGCTGCGCGTGTTCCTGCGGCCGATGCTGGTGCGCATGATTGGCGCCAGCCCGGAGAAGATGGCCAAGACCCAGCTGTTCCTGGCCGGCCGTGTCTGCCGCAACAGCTATGGCCTGCCGCTGGACTACCGGGTGATCGGGCGCGTGCCCGGCCATTTCGTCGGCACGCACGATCCGCGCAAGCGGGCTCTGCTGTACCTGCACGGCGGCGCCTTCATCCTGCCTGCGGTACCGGACGTGCATGTGCGCATGGCGGCGCGCATCTGCCGCGAACTCGACGCGGTCGGCTTCGTCGCCGACTACCGCCTGGCGCCGTTCAACAAGTTCCCGGCGGCGCTGGACGACTGCGAGCGCGCCTACCGCGCCCTGCTGGAGCTGGGCTACGCGCCGGAGCGCATCGCCATCGCCGGCGAATCCGCCGGTGGCAACCTGCTGTTGGGTGTGCTGCAACGTATCCGCAAGGCCGGGCTGCCGATGCCCAGCTGCGCCGTGCCGATCTCACCGGGCACCGAAATGGGCCGCATCCATGGCCCGCCCTCGCGCACCCTGCGGATGAAGCAGGACCCGATCCTGCCAGTGGCGGCGCTGTCGCGGGTCGGCGAGCTGTATGCCGGTGGTCTGGACACCTCGGACCCGGAGCTGTCGCCGCTGTACGCCGACTGCAGCGGATTCCCCCCTCTGTACCTGCTGGCGAGCGACAACGAGGTCCTGCTCGACGACACGGTGCTGTTCGTCCGCAACGCCAAGGGCTACGGCGTGGATGTCAGCTTCGAGATCTGGCCGGCGCTGCCGCATGCTTTCCCCTTGTTCACGGCCTGGTTCCCGGAAGTGAAGCAAGCCCAGGACGACATGATTGCGTTCATGCGCAGGCATCTGAAATGACACTGCCATCCTGAGCGGAGCGAAGGATCTGGTTGCGAGGCCAGATCCTTCGCTCCGCTCAGGATGACAAGTGGAGGAGAGCCGATGAAGTATAGAGACGTCCACCAACGCTCCCTTAAAGAGCCCGAGGCGTTCTGGGCCGAGCAGGCCCAGGCCCTGCACTGGGATAAACCCTGGGACAAGGTGCTGGATTCCTCCGCCGCGCCGATGGTCCGCTGGTTCGCCGGCGGCCGCCTCAATACCTGCTACAACGCGCTTGACCGGCACGTCGACGCCGGCCGCGGCGAGCAGGCGGCGCTGATCTACGACAGTCCGGTCACCGGGACCATCACCAGCTACAGCTACCTTGAGCTGCGCGACGCGGTGGCGCTCTTCGCCGGCGCTCTGCTCAGGCAGGGTGTGAAGCAGGGCGAGCGGGTCATCATCTACATGCCGATGGTGCCCGAAGCGGCGATCGCGATGCTCGCCTGCGCGCGCAT
>CAYWPB010000204.1:0-7198 GCA_964458725.1 uncultured Nevskia sp.
GCCGGGCCGCGCGCGCCGCGGCTGCGGCGCCGGCTCAGCGGCAGCGGCTACATCCACGAGCTGGTGCGCATTCTCGACGAGGCGGCGCGGCAGCAGGGCTGCTGCGGCTGGCTGGAGAAGACGCCCGACCACTTCGTCTACATCGACATCATCAGCCGCTACATCCCCGACGCGCGCTTCATCCACGTCATCCGCGACGGCGAGGATGTCATCGCCTCGGCGGTCGACGGGCAGATGCGCTACGCCGACTCCTTCCATGGCGGCATCCCGTCCTGGGTCGAGCGCTGGAACCGCGCCGCCGAGACCCACCTGCGCTTCGCGGGCACTCCCAACCACCTGGTGCTGTGCTACGAGGACTTTGTCGCCGCGCCAGCCGAGCAGCTGGAGCGCCTGCGCCACTTCGCCGGCCTGCCGGACCGCGGCGCGGCGCGGCGACCGCACATCGCCGACCTCGGCCGCGAACCGTGGAAGGAAGCCGCAGTGAACCAGCCAATACGCCCGGCCGAGCGCAAGTTCGAGGCGCTGTTCGGCCCGCGGCTGCAAGCCTGGCTGCGCGAGCGGCTGCACGACTATGCCGGCGTCCGCGCCGAGCTGCGCCGGCGCCAGAACGCCCGCGGTTCAGCGCCCGGCCGCGAGCAGGCGCTTGAACTGCGGCAGGCGGTCGGCACCGAAAAAAGCTTCCTCGCCCCAGAACCAGTACGGTGAACCCCACACGCCGCGCTGCACCGCCTCGGCATTGGCCTGGCGCAGCGCGGCCTTGGCGGCTTCCCCCTCCAGCGCCTGCCGCGCCTCGTCCGCGCTGAGCGGCGCGGCCAGCGGCGCCAGGACCGCGGCATCGCCGATGTCCTGGCCCGCGACGAAATAGGCGCGAAACACCGCTTCGACGAACGCGCCGCAGCGCTCCGGCGCGCGCGCCTCCAGCGCGTAGTACAGCCGCGCCGCGGCGTGGCTGGATTGCGGGAAGCGCGATGGCAGGCGGAACGGCAGGCCGTGGTAAGCGGCGGAGCGGTCCATGTCGTGCCGCAGATAGCGGGTCTTGGCCGGCTGCTCCATCGGCGGGGGCATGCCCAACTCCTTCAGGATCGCCCACAGCAGCACCGGCCGGCGGCGCAAGCGCAGGCCGTGGCGCTGCGCCAGCGTGTCGATGGCGTGGTGGGCGAAGTAGGCATAAGGCGAGGCGAAGTCGAAATAGAAATCGACCGTATCCGGCGCCGCGCTCATCCCCGCACCGCCGGTGAGGGGCCAAGGGCGCAGGCGGCGCGATATTCCTCCACCAGACGCGACACGATCTGCCCCACCGGCGGCACGTCGTGGATCGTCGCCACGCCATGGCCGGCGGTCCACAGGTCGCGCCAGACTTTCGCCTTGCTGTCGGTGAGCACGCTCAGGTCCGGCGCCTTCGGCGGCAGCGTCGCCGGATCGACGCCGTGCTGCGCCAGCGAGGGCTTGAGGAAGTTGCAGCCGATGCCGGACAGGCGGTCGGTGTAGACCAGGTCGTCGATGCCGGCCTCCACCAGCATCCGCTTGTACTCGGCGCTGGCCTGCGATTCCTGCGCCGCGATGAAGCGCGTGCCCATGTAGGCGAAGTCCGCGCCCAGGGCCTCGGCCGCGCGCACCTGCCAGCCGTCGTTGATCGCCCCGCCCAGTACCAGGCAGCCATCCCAGAATTCGCGGATCTCACGCACCAGCGAGAAAGTGCTCTGGGTCGAGGCATGGCCGCCCGCCCCGGCGCCGACGCAGACCAGCCCGTCGACGCCAGCCTGCGCCGCCTTGCGCGCGTGCGTCGCGTTGGTGACGTCGCTGAACACCAGGCCGCCGTATTCGTGCACCGGCCCCACCACCTCGCCCGGATGGCCCAGCGAGGTCAGCACCAGCGGCACGCGGTGGCGCACCACCACCGCCAGGTCCTGCTGGAAGCGCGGATTGGTGCGATGGACCACCAGATTGACGCCGAACGGCGCCACCACCGCCTGCGGGTGCGCCGCGCGGTACTGCTCGAGCTCGCTTTCGAGCTGCACCAGCCACTGTTCGAACTGCTCCGCCGGGCGCGCGTTGACGTGCGGGAAAGTGCCGATCACGCCGGCCTTGCACAGCGCCGCCACCAGCGGCGGAAACGACACCAGGAACATCGGCGCGCCGATCACCGGCGCCACCAGCTTGCCTCGCAGACTCTGCGGCACCGCCATGGGCGAGCCCTCAGCCGCCGCTGACGCTGTGGCCGGCGACCCAGCCAAAGGTCATCGCCGGCCCCAGGGTGGAGCCGGCGCCCGGGTAGGCACCGCCCATCACCGAGGAAGTGCAGTTGCCGGTGGCGTAGAGCCCGGCGATCGGCCGGCCGGAGGTATCCAGCACCTGCGCCCGCTCGTCGATCACCAGGCCGCCGTTGGTGCCGATGTCGCCGGAATGGATCGGGAAGGCGTAGAACGGCGCCTGCTCGATGGTGGCGAGATTGGGGTTCGGCGTGACGGTGGGGTCGCCGTAGTAGCGGTCGTAAGCGGCGTCGCCGCGACCGAATTGCGGGTCCTTGCCCTGCGCTGCGCCGGCGTTGAAGGTCTCGACCGTCCGCTTGAGCGCGTCCGCCGGCACGCCCATTTTTCCGGCCAGCTCCTCCAGGGTCCGCGCCTTGAGCAGGATCGAGCGCACCGCCCGGGGCAGGATCCAGTCGGGAAACTTGGGGATCACCGGTCCCATCGGGTACTTGCTGCGGTAGCGCCGATCGAACACCGCCCAGGCATGCGGACTGCCCGCCTTGACCATCTCCTGCGCCGAGATGTGGTAAGAAGCCGCCTCGTTGTGGAAGCGCTCACCGCGCGGGTTGACGATGATGTTGCCGGGCAGCGCGCGCTCGTAGGTGCACAGCCGCGCCGACTCCTCGCCGGGGATCTTGAACACCGGTGCCCACCAGGCGGTGCCGAGGTTGCGTACTGCGGCGCCGGCTTCCTGGCCGATGCGGATGGCGTCGCCGGTGTTGTAGGGGTGCGCACCGGTGTAGGCCGGATCGGGGCTGCCGGGCAGGTACTGCTGGCGCATCTGCGCGTTGCGCTCGAAACCACCCGCCGCAAGCACCACGCCCTTGCGCGCCTGGATCCGCTGCGGCCGGCCGTCGCGCTCGATCACCGCGCCGGTGACGCGGCCGTTCTCGGTGACCAGCGACACCAGCCGCGTGTTGAGCCAGATCGGCACATTGCGCTTGTTCAGCGACATGCGCAGGCCGCCGATCAGGGCGTTGCCCAGGGTCAGGAAACGGTCGCGCGGCGAGCGCAGGCGCTGCGCGATGTCGCCGTAGTAGCGCCACATGATCTTGAGGAACACCTTGATCCAGCCGGCCGGCCGGTTCAGCAGCATGTGCGCCTCCATCAGGGTCCAGTTGATGCGCCCGAACAGGTTGGCCGCCTTCGACGAAGGCCGCAGGACCTGCACATCCTCGCCCAGCACGCGGCCGTCGAACTCCACCGGCATGTGGGTGCGCCAGCCCTGCTTTCCGCCCGGCAGCTCGGCATGGTAATCGGTGTAGGGCACGCTCATGAAGCGCACGGTGGTGTTGGCCTGGACCCAGTCGAGCATCGCCGGGGCCTGCTTGACGTAGGCGCGGATCAGGCTGTCGGGCACGTTCGGCGCCGCCAGGGCGCGGATGTACTGGAAGGCGTCCTCGGGCGAGTCCTGCAGGCCCGAGGCCAGGGCCAGGCTGCTCATCGGGATCCAGATGGCGCCGCCGGACATGGCCGAAGTGCCGCCATAGAGCGGGCTCTTCTCGATCACCACCACCTGCGCGCCCCGGTCCGCCGCCGCCATCGCGGCGACCTGGCCGCCGGCGCCCGAGCCCACCACCAGGACGTCGGTGCTGACGTCCCAATTCTCTCCAGCCATCTGCTCCCCCTGTCTTGGTTTTCTGCTGGGTCCATCTTGAAGGAAGGGCGGGCGGCTGATCTCGCACAAATGGGTGAGGCCTCGCGCTTAGGTGATGACTCAATGTCATAGCCAGCGAGGCAGAACGCCCGGCCAGGGATGGCCGGGCCGTGGGTGGTTCAGTGCGGTGAGGCCGCGCCAGGGACGGCAGGGTGAGGCTGAAGGCGCCGCCCGGCATATTCATGGAACTTTCACGCCCGGATCACCGTCAGGACAGACTACGGTCCTAGACTTGAGAATCGCATCACCGCACGGCACAGCCTCAACCGGCATCATCCTTGCGAGGACCATATGGCCACACGGAAGAACGCCATGAAGCATGCAATGACCGGCGAGCCCCTGGGCGCGGTGGATCGCGCCTGGCTCGAGATGGACGACCCCTGCAATCCGATGGTGATCAGTGCCATCTTCCAGCTGGAGGGGCCGGTGGACGCCGCCCACCTGCAGAAGGTGATGGTCGAGCGCCTGCTGCGCTATCCGCGCTTCCGCCAGCGCATCGACCATGGCCAGGGTCAGCCGCGCTGGGTCGACGAGAAGGATCTGGATTACCGCTACCACGTCCATGTGCGCCGCCTCCCCGAAGGCGCCGGCGAGCGCGAGCTGCGCAAGGCGATCTCGGCCGAGGTGTCGCGCGAGCTGGACCACGCGCGGCCGCTGTGGCGGCTGCTGCTGTTCCCCTGCGCCAGCGGGCCGGTGACGGTGCTGTTCCGCGCCCACCATGCGCTGGCCGACGGCATCGCCCTGGTGACCCTGCTGATCGACAGCACCGACAGCGGCTTCCAGCGCGCCCCGGCCACCCCGCCTGCCGCCGATCCGGCGCATCACACGGCCGGGCCGCTCGGCGGCCTGATCGACGCGCTCGGGCTGGTCAATACCGGCCTGGTCAGGTTGCGTGCGCTGGCCCGCAGCCGTGCCGGCCGCATCGAGCTGGTGCGGCAATACCAGCAGGGCCGCGACGCCCTCGCCGCGGTGCGCAACGTGCTGGCCCTGCCGGAAGACAATCCGCCGCAGCTGCGCAAGCCGCTGTCCGGTCGCCGCGGCGTGGCCTGGGCCGACGACCTGCCGCTGGAGCCGCTGCGCCGCCAGGCACGTGTCCTCGGCGTGCGCGTCAACGACCTGCTGATGGCGGCGCTGGCCGGTGCCTTCGCCCGCCAGCTGCACCATACCAGTGCCGAGCTTGCCCTCGAACAGAACTTGCGCATTTCGGTGCCGGTGAACCTGCGCAGCGGCAAGGGACGCCAGCTCGGCAACCACTTCGGCCTGGTGCTGCTCGACCTGCCGGTGGGCGAACCCAACCTGGCGGCGCGCCTGCGCATCGTGGCGCAGCGCATGAACGAGCTGAAGGAATCGCCGCAGGCGCATGCCACCATGCTCGGCCTGGCCGCCGCCAGCCACCTGCCGGTGCCGTTCGAGCGCCGCCTGGTCAGCCGCATCGGCGCCAAGTCGGTGGCCGTGGTGTCGAGCCTGCCCGGCCCCAAGCGCCACGTCCGCATCGCCGGGGCGCGCATGCGCAACCTGGTGTTCTGGCCGCCGCAGTCCGGCGGCATCGGCCTGGGCCTGAGCTTCTTCAGCTATGCCGGCCAGCTCAGCTTCGGCATCTCTGCCGACCTGGCCCTGCTGCCGCACCCGCGCGGCCTGCTCGAGGCCTTCCGCGGCGAGCTGGAGCAGCTGTTGCAGCTCACCACCCTGGCGCCGCCGGAGCCTCCGCCCGAACCGGCGGACGAGCCGCTGCCGGACGTGGCTGGGCCGCAGGTCAAAGCCGCCTGAGCGGCGCCTGAGCAACGGTGTCCCCGCCCGGTGGGGCGGGCTCAGGTTTACGGCGGCGCTGCCGCTATCAAGGTCATGCCACCGTGCTGACCGACCATGCCGATTTCATCCTACACGCCGCTGCTGCGGCGTCTGCGCGCCTGGCGCTTTTCGCCCTGCGCGGCGCTGCTGTACCTGGACCTGCACGACCTGCGCGGCCTCAACGCCCGCGACCCGGTCGTCGCCGACCGGCTGATCGCGGCCGCCGGCAAGGCCGCCGCGGAGTGGGCCGGCGACGGCGGCATCGGCCTGCGCCTGTGGAGCAACGAGTACGTGGTGGCGCGCGCCATCGACCATCCGCAGTCGGCGGTGGATGAGGCGCGGGCCCTGCGCGAGCGCCTGCTGTCCCTGGCCGTGCCGGGACTGCCGCCGGCCTGGACCCTGAGCCTGTCGATCGGCGTGGCGGTGGTCCGGCCGGACCCCGACTGGGAAGCGGCGCTGCGCCAGGCGGTGCTGGCCTGCGGCGTCGCCAAGCGGCGCGGCGTCAAACAGATCGTCGCCGGCGCCGGCAGCGGCCAGGAGCAGCGCAACCACCTGATCGGCGGCGACTACGTCGAGGAATTCCGCCGCATGCTCGCCGCCGGCGAGCTGACCATGCACCCGCAGCCGATCGTCGAGATCCGCAGCGGCAGCCCGCGCCCGGCCAAGGCCGAGTTCCTGATGCGGATGGAGAAGAACGGCGTGCACATGCCGCTGCCGCGCGGCATGATCGAATCGCTGGAACGCTCCGGCGTGGTCGCTGAGCTCGACCGCTATTCCTCCGCCTTCATCCTGTCCTGGCTGCAGGACAACGCCGCAGCGATGCGCAAGCTGGAGAGTGTGTCGATCAACCTGTCGGCCAAGTCGGTGGCCGACGGTGAATTCATGTACCGCCTGTTCAACGACGTGCGCGGCGCGCGGCTGCGCCACAACGCCCTGTGCTTCGAGATCACCGAGACCACCGCGGTGGAGCACCTGGAAGTGGCCTCCGAAGCGATCGGCGAACTGCGCAAACTGGGCTGCACCTTCAGCCTCGACGACTTCGGCTCCGGCCTGTGCTCCTTCGGCTACCTGCAGTCGCTGCCGGTGGACGAGGTCAAGATCGACGGCCGCTTCGTGCGCGACATCGCCGTCGAGCACCCCTGGCGCGAGATCGTCAACGCCATCCACCAGATCGCCCACGCCACCGGCAAGAAGACCACCGCCGAGTTCGTCGACGACCGCCGCAAGCTCGACGTACTGCGCGAGATCGGGGTGGATTATGCCCAGGGCTATCTGTTCTACCCGGCGGTGCCGCCGGAGAAACTGCTGGAGCTGCTGGAGCTGGGGTAGAGCACCGCTGTAGATCACCCTTCAGGGCGACGGCTTTGTCGGCCTGAAGGCCGACCTACAAAAATCGCATTCCGCCGTAGGGCGGGCTGTGCCCGCCGGCGCAGTTTCAAACTGCAGCGCCGCCGGCGAATGCGCCGGCGGCCGTGGGCCGCCCTACCCCGACAGGCTCAGAACA
>CAYWPB010000205.1:0-7158 GCA_964458725.1 uncultured Nevskia sp.
TGTTCCGCCCCAACCACGCGGACTACGCCTACATCCAGAAATACGGCCGGCGCGACCCGCGCGGCGGCGGGCGCTCCTCGGCGCGCGAGACGGCGGTGCGCGTCGCCGCGGCGGCGATCGCCAAGAAGTACCTGCGCGAGCGGCTCGGTACCATGGTGCGCGGCTACTGCGCGCAGATCGGCCCGCACCGGCTGGCGCTGAAGAGCTGGGAGGCGGTGGAGCAGAACAGCTTCTTCTGCCCGGATCCGGGGATGGTGCCGGTGCTCGACGAGTACCTGACCCAGCTGCGCCGCGACGGCGACTCGGTCGGCGCGCGCGTCAACGTCGTCGCCACCGGCGTGCCGCCCGGCCTGGGCGAGCCGGTCTACGACCGCCTCGACTCCGAGCTGGCGTACGCGCTGATGAGCATCAACGCGGTCAAGGCGGTGGAGATCGGCGACGGGTTCGAAGTGGTGGAGCAGCGCGGCAGCACCGCGCGCGACGAGCTGACGCCGGAAGGCTTCCTCGCCAACCATTCCGGCGGCACCGCCGGCGGCATCTCCACCGGCCAGGACATCCGCTGCTCGATCGCGCTCAAGCCGACCTCCAGCATCATCATCCCGGGCAAGACCATCGACAGCGAGGGCCAGGCAACCGAGATGCGCACCACCGGCCGCCACGATCCCTGCGTCGGCATCCGTGCGACGCCGATCGCCGAGGCCATGGTGGCGCTGGTGCTGATGGACCACTGGCTGCGGCACCGCGCGCAGAACGCGGACGTGAAGGTGACCACGCCGCGCATCCCCGCCGCGCACGAGTGAGCTTCGCCGCTGCTCAGCCGGCGTGAACGCGGGCATCGCCTACGCCGTGCTGGCCTGCGCCGGCTGGGGCTTCGCCTTCGTCGGCCCGCTGCTGCTGCGCGACTGGCCGGCCGCCGACGTGGCGGCCGGGCGTTACATCGCCTATGGCCTGTGGTCGCTGCTGAGCCTGGGCCTGCTGCGTCTGCGCCGTGGCGCGCAGCCGTTCGACGCGGGGAAGTGGCGCTCCGCGCTGCTGCTGACCCTGTCCGGCAATCTGCTGTACTACGTGCTGCTCAGCGTCGCGCTGCAAAGAGCCGGCGTGATCCTGCCGACCCTGATCATCGGCCTGCTGCCGGTGACGGTCTCGCTGGCCGGGCGCCTGCGCGCCGGCCAGGGCCTGACGCCGGTCTACCTGCTCGCCCTGCTGCTGATCCTCGCCGGTTTGTGGCTGGCCAACCAGCCGCAGCCGGGAGCCCTGGGCGCGCCCGATGCGCTGGGCCTGCTCTGCGCCTTCGCCTCGCTGGCGCTGTGGACCGTCTACGGCGTGCTCAACGCCGACTGGCTCCGGGCGCATCCGCAGGTCGGCGGGGTGGAATGGTCCTCGCTGCAGGGCGCCGGCGCGCTGCCGTTCGCGCTGCTGCTGTATGCCGCGACACCGGCCCGGCCCGGCGCGGAGCATTGGCCGCTGTTCCTCGGCGTGAGCCTGGGCCTGGGCGTGATTACCTCCTGGGCCGCCAACGCGGCCTGGAACCTCGCCAGCCAGCGCGTGCCGGCGGGGCTGCTCGGACAACTGATCGTGTTCGAGACGGTGTTCGGCGTTGGCTACGGCGCGGCCTGGGCCGACGCCTGGCCTTCGCTCGCGGTGCTGGCCGGAGCCGCCTTGTTGATCGCCGGGGTGGTCATCGCCATCCGGGAGAGTGGCAGGCCCTAGTTTCCCAGGTGCACGCCGCGCGGGGCTGCGGCAAGATGCGGGCTCAGCCAGAAATCAAAAACGGCGATGAGCCAATACGACTGCATCATCATCGGCGGTGGCCACAACGGCCTGGTCTGCGCGGCCTATCTGGCGCACGCCGGCAAGCGCGTGGTGGTACTGGAGCGCCAGGGCATCGTCGGCGGCGCGGCCGTCACCGACGAGATCGCGCCCGGGTACAAGGTGTCGACGGCGTCCTACCTGGTGAGCCTGCTGTTGCCGGAGATCGAGCGTGAGCTGGATCTCAAGCGCCATGGCTACAAGGTGCTGGGACGCAACCCGTCCTCGTTCACACCGCTGCCGGACGGCCGCCACCTGCTGCTGGGGCCGGACGAGCATTTCAACCGCGCGCAGATCGCGCAGTTCTCGGCGCGCGATGCCGAGGCCTATCCGCGCTACGAGGCCTGGCTGACGCGGGTGGCCGAGTGCATCGAGCCGCTGCTGGATCAGCCGCCGGCCGATCTGCTGCCGCTCCCCGCCGATTGGCGCGACCGCGGCCCCTGGCAGAGGCTGCGCGAGCTGTGGCGCGGCAACCGCCTGTACCGCGCGCTGCGCCGGCTCGGTCCGGAGCTGCCGCAGAGCATCGAGCTGATCACCGGTGCGGCACGGCCGATCCTCGACCGCTGGTTCGAGTCCGACGCGCTGAAGGCGACCCTGGCCACCGACGCGGTGATCGGCACCCACGCGCCGATCTCGGCGCCCGGCACCGGTTATGTCCTGCTGCATCACGTGATGGGCACCGCCGGCGGCGCGCGCGGCGTGTGGGGCTATGTCGAGGGCGGCATGGGCGCGCTGAGCCAGGCCATGGCGCGCGCCGCGGCCGAGGCCGGCGTGGAAATCCGCGTCGACGCCGAGGTGGCCGAGATCCTGGTCGAGGGTGGTCGCGTGCACGGCGTGCGGCTGGCCAGCGGCGAGCGGCTGGAGGCAGGCAGGGTTGCGTCCAACGCAACCGCGGCAGTGACTTTCGAGCAGCTGCTGGCGCAGGCGCCGCTGCCGCAGCCATTCCGCCAGGCGGTGGCGCGCATCGACTATTCCAGCGCCTCGATGAAGATCAACCTGGCGGTGTCGGAGCTGCCGGACTTCCTGTGCCTGCCGGGCAAGGACGAGGTCGGGCCGCAGCACCGCGGCACCATCCACATCAGCCCGACCCTGGAATACCTGGAGCGCGCCTACGACGACGCCAAGTACGGCCACCCTTCGCGCGCGCCGGTGCTGGAGCTGACCATCCCGAGCTCGGTCGACCGCACTCTGGCGCCGACGGGCCACCACATCGTGCAGATGTTCGTGCAGTACGCGCCGTACCGGCTGGCGCCGGAAGTGGAGGGCGGCTGGGACGCGATCGGCCAGGCCTTCGCCGAGCGCTGCATCGACGCGGCGACACTGTATGCGCCGAATTTCCGCGCGTCTGTGCTGCACCGCCAGGTGCTGACGCCGCTAGACTTGGAACGCCGTTTCCGCCTCACCGGCGGCAACATCTTCCAGGGCGCCATGCCGCTGCACCAGCTGTTCGGCTTCCGGCCGGTGCCGGGCTGGGCCGACTATCGCACGCCACTGCAGGGCCTCTACCTGTGCGGCGCCGCGGCCCACCCCGGCGGCGGCGTCAGCGGCGCGCCGGGCCGCAATTGCGCGCGGGAGATGCTGCGCGACGGCTAGCGGCACGCGGTCTTTCAACGGAGCACACGTGGTCAACAGTTCCCCCGGTCATCGCGTCGCGCCGCTGATGGTGCTGACGGCCCAGTTGTCGGTCTACGTCATCTGGGGCTCGACCTATCTCGCCATCCGCTTCGCGCTGGACGGCTATGCGCCGCTGTTCTTCCCGGCGCTGCGCTTCCTCTGCGCCGGCGGCATCCTGTTCGCGTTCCTGTTGGTGCGCGGCTACCCGCTGCCGACCCTGCGTCAATGGTGTGACGCGGCGCTGATCGGCGTACTGCTGCTGAACATTGGCAACGGCGGCGTGGTGCTGGCCGAGCGCAACGTCGGCTCGGCCCTGGCGGCGATGGCGGTGGCGACGGTGCCGCTGTGGGCGGCGCTGTTCGGCGGCATCTGGGGACAGTGGCCGGCGCGGCTGCAATGGGCCGGCCTGGTGATCGGCTTCGCCGGCATTGTGGTGCTGAACCTGGGCGGCGATTTCGCGGCTAGCCCGTCCTCGGCGATCCTGCTGACCATCTCGGCCGCGACCTGGGCCTTCGGCTCGGTGCTGAGCCGTCGGCTGGAGCTGCCCAAGGGCCTGATGAGCAGCGCCTGCCAGATGCTGGTGGCCGGCCTGGTGTTCATCGTCGCCAGCGCGGCGCGCGGCGAGGCCTGGGTGTTGTGGCCGAACAACGGCGCTGGTGGCGCGCTGTTGTATCTGATCGGTTTCGGCAGCCTGCTCGGCTTCTCCGCCTATATTTTCCTGGTGCAGAACGTGACCCCGGCCCTGGCCACCAGCTACGCCTACGTCAACCCGGTGATCGCGCTACTGTTCGGTCTGAGCCTGGGCGGCGAGCACATCGTGCGCAGCGGCTATGTCGCCATCGCCATGGTGTTGCTGGGCGTGGTGCTGATTGTGCTGCAGAACCGTCCGGCACGGGCGCCGCAGCCGGTGCCGCCGGCTCCGCTGAAGACGGAAGCCTAGACGGGTCGGCCTTCAGCTTTTACCCGGCTGCCGTGACGCGGAAGTCCTCGCGTGGAAAATGCACGGTCACTTCGCCGGCGCGCTCGTCGCTGCGCTTGACCGCGATCTCGAACACCGAAGCGTGCACCAGAGTGCCCTGGACCGGGTCACAGCCGTAGTCGGTGGCGTTGACCTGGACTGTCTGGCCCAGCTTGAGGCCTTCAGGTTCCAGCAGCGGACCGTCGAAGGGCTGGCTTTCGGCCGTGCCGCGCGCCGCCGCGATGGCCTCGGCCGCGCTCATTGCCTTCATTGTGCCGTGGCCGAGCGCGCGCATGCGCTGGGCCCAGGCCAGCAGGTTCCTGAACGGGTCGAACTGGCCGGCGACGCCGCCGTTGCTCAGCACGAACCAGGCGCAGTGCCAGACCACGAAGTCGGCCAGGGTCGGCGCCTGGCCGAGCAGGAATGGGGAGTCGGCGAGTTGGGTATCGACGCCGTTGAACAGCTGCAGGAAGTTCAGCTTGGAGAAGCCAGCGCTGGGGCGGCGCTCGCTGCCGCCGCTGAACAGTAGCTCGCGGTCCTTGGCGAACTGCTGTAGCAGTTCCGGTCCCATCTTCTCGGCCAGGAATTTCAAACCGGCCGGCTGGAACGCGACCGGGATGGTGGCGAAGAACAGGTTGCGCTGCAGGGCGGCGAAGGCCTGGCAGCTGGCGCGCAGGTGGTTCGGCACCAGCGGCGGCTCCGGTTGCAACCGGTCCAGCACGCGGCTGATCAGGCGGCTGTCGCAGTAGATGTCGCGGCCGAGCTGCAGCACTGGCGCCTTGCGGTAGCCGCCGGTCAGCGCCACCTGGTCCGGCTTGGGCAACACCACCGGCTGTTCCACCGAGCGCCAGGCCAGCTTCTTGTAGCCGAGGATGGCGCGAATCTTTTCCGAGTAAGGAGAAAGGCCGTAGTGGTGAAGAATGATCTCGCTCATCCGCCTGCTCCGGTTTCTGGTTCTTGTCCGGCGGCAAGTATAGGGCGCGGCGCGGCTGTCATCGTTCTGTCAGATGGCGGCGGCAGCATCGCCGCTCATGCCTACGCCACCCGTGAGCGCGGTCCCCGGCCCTCAGGCCCAGCCGCTGCGGCGCGTGGTGCTGGGCTTCGCGCTGACGCCGATGCTGCCGGCGTTTTACGCCACCCTGTTCTTCGCCCAGCCCTGGGCTTTTCCCTACGGCATCGCGCTGGCCTATCCTTCGGCCCTGCTGCTCGGCCTGCCGCTGTACCTGGGACTGCGCCGGCGCCAGCGCCTGGGCTGGTGGCAGCTCAGCCTGGTCGGCATGGTCTGCGCCATCCCTGCCGTGCTGGCCTACCGCTGTGCCGGCACGCCGCCGCACCTGCAGCCGTTCGACTGGCTCGGCGCTTTCTACCTCGAGGCCTGGGGCGCCTTCGCCGGCCTGAGCTTCTGGCTGCTGGCGGTGGCCGGCACCGCGCCGGTCACGGTGCGGGTGCTGCTCGGCTTTTTCTAGGACGCGCGCAGCTGCGCCAGCAGGGCGCGCGCCGACACCGACAGCGTGCGGCGTTCGTGCCAGACCACGCCGAGGTCGCGACGCATCGCCAGTTCCGGGATCGGCAGCGGCACGATGGTTTCATCGAGCATCGAGCGCGGCAGCACGCTCCAGCCCAGGCCGATCGCCACCAGCATCTTCAAGGTCTCCAGGTAGTTGGTGGCCAGGCGGATGCGCGGCTGCACGCCGTGAGCCTGCAAGGCTTCCTTGACGATGCGGTGGGTGTAGGTCTGCTCGTCCGGCAGCACCGCTGGGTGCGCCGCCAGATCGGCCAGGCGCGGCTTCTTCAGCTTGAGCAGCGGGTGCCTGGGCATCACCACCACCGCCAGCGGGTCCGGCCAGACCAGCTGGGTCTCCAGCTGCGGGATGGCCTGGGTGGGCAGGGTGACGATGCCCAACTCCAGCTTGCCCTGGACCACCGCCTCGCAGGCGTCCTCCGAGTCCATGAAATGGATGTCCAGGTCCACTTCCGGGTATTGCCCGGTGAAGGCGCGCAGCACCGGTGGCAGGCGGTGCAGGCCGATATGGTGGCTGGTGCCGATCGACAGCCGGCCGCCGACCCGGCCGGACAGATGGGACAGGGCGCGGCCGCCGTCCTCCATGTCCTGCAGCGCGCGGCGGGCATAGGGCAGCAGGGTGCGGCCGGAATCGGTCAGCGCCACCTGGCGGCCGACGCGGTCGAACAGGGCGGCGCCGAGCTGCTCCTCCAGCACCGCGATGCGCTTGCTGATCGCTGGCTGCGACAGGTGCAGGCGCTCGCCGGCCTTGGAAAAGGACCGGGTTTCAGCGACTTCGATGAAGGCCTGCAGGCTCTGCGTGTCCATGCCGCTTCAAATCCAATTGGGAATCCATTATATAAAAACGATTCATTGGAGTTATAGGTGGCCGGGGCCTAGAATCGCGTCGGTCAAAATTTAGCCAGGAGCCGCCCGGCCGTGTCCTCCGCAAAGACGTTGTACGACAAGCTGTGGGATGCGCATGTCGTCGCCGACCAGGGCGAGGGCCAGGCGCTGCTCTACATCGACCGCCACCTGGTGCACGAAGTCACCAGCCCGCAGGCCTTCGATGGCCTGCGCCTGAACGGGCGCAAGCCCTGGCGCCTCGACGCCAACCTGGCGGTGGCCGATCACAACGTGCCGACCACCGACCGCAGCGAGGGCATTGCCGATCCGATCTCGCGCACCCAGGTCGACGCGCTGGACGCCAACTGCGCCGAATACGGCATCACCGAGTTCCGGATGAGCGATCTGCGCCAGGGCATCGTGCATGTCA
>CAYWPB010000206.1:0-7046 GCA_964458725.1 uncultured Nevskia sp.
TGGGCCGAAGCCTTCGGCCTCGCTGCGCTCGCTCAAATACGTTCCAGACGCATTTGTCCCGCTTTCGCGGGAATGACGAGTCACGATGAACGAGCCAAGCCAACTTATTGACGCTACAAGCTCAGCCCTTCCTCCGCGCCTTGAAGTACTGCCCGTTCTGATGCAGCACCAGGCTTTCCGCCGGATCGCGTAATGGCCCGAAGAACTCCACCTCGGCCCCGTTCACCTTGAACACGAACACCGCCGCCGTCTCGGGCGTCGCCGGATATTTCTGCTGCCCGGTCGCCTGGCCCATCAGCTGCCCGTTCTCCACCGTGAACACAATGTCGAAGCCGGGCGCGAACTCGTAGGTGCCGGCATACCGCGCCAGCGTTTCGGCCGGTACCGTGACCTCCCTGCGCTCGGCCGGCAGCACCACCGTTTCCTTGCGCGCGACGGCGGCCAGCTCGGCGGCGAGGCTGACGACGTCGGCGTCCTGCAGGTTGGACAGCACGATGACTGTCACCCGCGTCTGCGGGTCGTAGCTCATCATGGTATGCACGCCGTCGATGCCGCCGCCGTGCTCGTAGACCAGGTGGTCCTCCACCGGCATCACCATCAGGCCCAGCCCGGCCTGGTGCGTGTCCGGGGTCACCATCTTCTTCAGCCAGGCCGGCGGCAGCAGCCGTTCGCCGTAGAGGGCCTGATTCCAGCGCAGCAGGTCGTTCGCGCTCGAATACAAGCCGCCGGCTGCATATAGGGTGCTCGGGTGGCGGTACAGCGCCGGCACCGCCGCGCCGTGATCGAGGCGGTAGCCGGAAGCGAGCCGCGGGATCACAGTGGCGCCGGAGTCGTAGCCGCTGTCTTTCATGCCGAGCGGGTCGAAGATGTTCTGTTGCAGGAATCCGGCGTAGCTCTGGCCGCCGAGCTTTTCGATCAGCAGGCCCAGCAGCACATAGCCGGAGTTGCTGTAGGTCCAGCCCCGGCCGGGTGCGAAATCCAGCGGCCGATCGCGGAATCGCGCCAGCAGCTGTTGCGGCGTCGCCGGCAGGGCCTGGGTCGCGGCGTAGTCGGGCGCGGAGATGTAGTCGGGGACGCCGGAAGTGTGGTTGAGCAACTGCAGCGGGGTGACGCTGTCCCAGCTGGCGGGCAGATCGGGCAGGTAGTTCTTCAGCGGCGCATCCAGGTCGAGCTGGTTGTGCGCCGCCAGCAGCAGCACCGCGGCGGCGGTGAACTGCTTGCTGATCGAGGCGAGGCGGAAGCGCGTGTCCGGCGTGGCGGGGATGTTCCATTCGCGGCTGGCCAGGCCGTAGCCGCGGTCCAGCAGCACCTGGCCATCGCGCGCTACCAGCACGGCGCCGCTGAACTGCTCGCTGGCGACGTGGGCCTGGACGATCTGGTCCATGCGGGAGGAGATGCGGGCATCGCGATTGCACGCTGAAACAACCAGAGCGCATAGTGCTACGCACAGTCGTATTGCGGTCGCAGTCCTTCGCCGATTGGGTGAGGTATTCACCAAGCGATCTCTACAAAATCCCCGGAATCAAAACCAACCACGCGATTCAGTTTTGACGGCAATACCCGCGAAGAAAACCTGGAAAGCAGTGCCGCAATCCCCAACTCACCGGCATAAGCAAGAACACGTTGACCATCTTTGTTCCCGGCATTACGAGCATGAATTTCTGCTTGCTTGAGTTCCCGCAAGGCAGTGCTTGCCAGAAACCGGTTCTCCGGCCACCAGACCGGTCGGCATAGCGAATCCCCGTCCTTGCGGGAGAACCCTGCAACACCGGAAACGTAATAAGCAGTCGCTTCGGCTCCTTGATCGTCTACAGCATCGAACAAGCCGAAATAGAGCGTGTCCACAGAACCGGGAACGGGCTCCGACTGAACCAATGTCCGCAGTGCGGACTGAAGTCTGGTGACCTCGGCGGCAATATCGATCCTTTCAAATCCAGCCAGGCATTCGCCGCTTTGATCTTGCAAGCAATCGAGCAGGGACTCCCAGCCTGTTTTGAGGTGAGATGTGCCGTTGACTATTCCTACAACGCTTTTGAAAACCGCAACCAGATCCATCGGGCGTCTCGACGATTTGTACCAACTTGATCTGGCTATCGTTGTGCCGGCGCAGAGGCACCAGCGGAGCCTGCGGTTTCCGTTGCCTCCGCCTGCCACCCGCCGCCCAACGCCCGGTACAGCTGCACCACCGATAGCAGTGTGTTGAGATGCGCGGCGGACAGCGCCAGTTCGGCGGTGAACAGGTCTCGGTCGGCGTCGATGACGTTGAAGTAGGAGGAATAGCCGACGCGGTAACGAGCCAGGGCGATGGTATTGGCCTTGCGCTGGGCGTCGACCTGGGCCTGCTGCGCGGTCTGGAACTCGGCGTATTTCTGCCGTGCGATCAGCGCGTCGGACACTTCCTGGAACGCGGTCTGCACGCTCTTCTGGTATTGCAGCAGCGCTTGCTGTTTCTGCGCTTCGGCAGCTTCCAGCTGGTAGCCGTTGCGCTGCGCGTTGAGCAGGGGCTGCAGCACGCTGGCGCCGACCGACCAGGTGCGCGCCGGGCCGGTGAACAGCTTGTCGAGCGCGGTGCTGCCGGCGCCGCCGGCGGCGGTGAGGGTGATGGTGGGGAACAGGTTGGCCTTGGCCACGCCGACTCCGGCGTTGGCCGCCACCAGGTTCTGCTCGGCCTCGCGCAGGTCCGGTCGGCGCTCCAGCAGCGAGGAGGGCAGGCCGGCGGGCGGCACCGGCGGGATGGTCGGTTCGGTCATGCGCTTGAGCTGGCCGCTCTCGGTGCGCAGCACCGCGTCCGGGTTGTGGCCCAGCAGCACGCTGAGCTGGTCCTCGGTGATGCCGATCTGCCGCTGCAGGTCGGGGATGTTGGCCTGGGCGATGGCCAGCTGCGCCTGGGCGGTGGCCACGTCCAGGCCGGAGACGGTGCCGCGCTCGTGCTGCGCCTGGGTCAGGTCGACGAACTTCTGGCGCGTCTCCACCGTGTGCTGGGTGATGGCCAGCTGCTCGTCCAGGGTCAGGAGCGTGAAATAAGCGGTGGCGACGCCGGAGACCAGGGCCGCCATCACGTCCTGTTGGGCATACTCGGTCGAAAGCAGCGAGGCGCGCGCCGCCTCGGTGCCGCGGCGGTACTTGCCCCAGAAGTCGAACTCGTAGGACAGGCTGCCGTCGACCGAGAACACGTTGCTGATCGGCGGCGTGCCGGCCGGCAGCTCGTATTGCGAGGAGCGGGCGCGCTGCGCGCTGAAGCTGGCGTTGATCTGCGGCAACTGCTGCAGGCGTGTCGAGCCGAGCGTGGCGCGCGCCTGGTCGACGCGCGCGGCGGCGGTGCGCACGTCGAGGTTGTGCTCCAGCGCGTCGCGGATCAGGGCCTGCAGGGTCGGGTCCTGGTAGACCTGCCACCAGCCCTGGTCGCCGAACGAGGCCGGCTCGGCCGCCGCCTGGAAGCGGTAGGCCGGCGGGACCACCGTGTCCGCGGGCCTTTCGTAGTCGGGGCCCAGCGCGCAGCCGGCGAGCAGGGCGAGCACGGCGGAGCAGGGCAGTGCGCGGCGCGTCATGGCAGGCTCTCCTCGGCCGGCTCGGCCTTGCGGCCGCCCAGGCGCTCCGACAGCCGCGTCACAAGCACGTAGAACACCGGGATGATGAAGATGCCGATCAGGGTCGCGGCGCTCATGCCGAACACTACCGCCGTGCCCAGCACCAGGCGCGCGCCGGAGCCGGCGCCGGTGGCGATGGCCAGCGGCACCGAGCCGAGGATGAAGGCGAAGGAGGTCATCAGGATCGGCCGCAGGCGCAGGCGCGCGCCCTCGATGGCGGCGTCGACCAGCGGCGTGCCGCGCTCGTAGGCCAGCTTGGCGAACTCGACGATCAGGATCGCGTTCTTCGCCGCCAGGCCGATCAGCATCACCAGGCCGATCTGGGCGTAGATGTCGCTGGCCATGCCGCGGATGGTCAGGCCGATGTAGGCGCCCAGCACGGCGAACGGGATGCCGAGCAGCACCGCGAACGGCACCGCCCAGCTCTCGTACAGCGCCGCCAGCACCAGGAACACGAAGACGATGGCCATGGCGAAGATGATGCCGGTCTGGCCGCCGGACAGCTTCTCCTGGTAGGCGGTGCCGGTCCATTCGTAGCCATAGCCGTCGGGCAGGTTGGCGCCGAGCTGCTCCATCGCCGCCGTCGCGTCGCCGGAGCTGTGGCCGGGCGCCGGCGAGCCGTTGATGGTGGCGGCGCGGAACACGTTGTAGCGCTCGATGTACTCCGGCCCCTGCTTCTCCTTGATCGAGACGAGCGTGGAGAGCGGCACCATGTCGTTCTGGTCGGTGCGGACATACAGGCCGTTGACCGATTCCGGCACGGTGCGCGCCGTGCCCTCGGCCTGCGCCACCACCTGGTAGGTGCGGCCGAACAGGTTGAAGTCGTTGATGTAGTTGCCGCCGAAGAAGGTCTGCAGCGAGGCGAAGATGCTGGAGATCGACACGCCCAGGGTCTTGGCGCGCTCGCGGTCCAGCACGTACTCGATCTGCGGCGTGCGGGTGTTGAACTGGGTGAAGACGCGGGTCAGCGCCGGGTTTTTGTTGGCCTGCCCCAGCAGGTCGCCGAGCACGCCGGCGAACTTGTTGATGTCGCCGCCGGCGCGGTCCTCCAGGATGTACTCGAAGCCGCCGGCGGTGCCGATGCCGGGGATCGGCGGCGGATTCAGCACCAGCACATTGGCCTCCTTCACCTTGGAGCCGATGCTGTTGGCGCGCTGCGCCAGGGCCAGGGCGCCGTGGACCGCGCCGCTGCGCTCGGCCCAGGGCTTGAGGATGATGAAGATGGTGGCGGCGTAGGAGGAGTTGGTGCCGGTCAGCAGGTTCAGGCCGGTCACGGCGAAAGTGCCTTCCACCTCCGGCTGCTTGCGCAGTTCCGCAGAGAAGTCGTCCGCAACTTTCTCCGTGCGCTGCAGCGAGGCGCCGAGCGGCAGGGTCACCAGGCCGATCAGGTAGCCCTGGTCCTCGTCCGGCATGAAACCGGTGGGGCGGGCCTTGGCCAGGTACAGCGCGGCGGCGGTGAGGATGCCGAAGATGATCATCGACAGCACGGTGCGGCGGATCGCCGTGCCCACCGTGCCGGTATAGCGCTCGGTGAAGCGGCGGAAGCCGCGGTTGAAGGCGCCGAAGAAGCGGCCGAGCGGGCCGCCGAAGTGCGACTCCGCGGTCGGCTTGAGCAGCAGCGCGCACAGCGCCGGGGTGAAGGTCAGCGCCACCACGGCCGAGATCGCCACCGATACCGCCAGGGTCAGGGCGAACTGCCGGTAGAACTGTCCGGTGAGGCCGCCGAGGAAGGCCACCGGCACGAACACCGAGATCAGCACCAGGGCGATCGCCACCACCGGGCCGGATACTTCCTTCATCGCCGCCTTGGTCGCCTCGCGCGCCGGCAGCTTGCGGTGGTCCATGATCTCGGTCACCGCCTCGACCACGACGATGGCATCGTCCACCACCAGGCCGATCGCCAGCACCAGGGCGAACAGGGTCAGGGTGTTGAGCGAGAAGCCCAGGGCGATGAAGGCGCTGAAGGCGCCGATCAGCGATACCGGCACCGCCAGCATCGGGATCAGGGTGGCACGCCAGCTCTCGAGGAAGATGAACACCACCAGCAGCACCAGCAGCAGGGCCTCGAACAAGGTCTTGATGACCTCGTGCACCGATTCCGACACGAACAGGGTGGTGTCGTAGGGAATGGTGTAGTGGATGCCGGCCGGGAAGGTCGGCGCCAACTCGTCCATCACCTTGCGCACGCCCTGCGCCACTTCCAGGGCGTTGGCGTCAGGCAGCTGGTAGACGCCGATGATGGCGGTGGGCACGCCGTTGAGCTTGCTCGAGCGCGAGTAGTCGGTGGCGGCCAGCTCGACCCGGGCGATGTCCTTGAGACGGACGATGGCGCCGTCGCTGCCGGTGCGCACCACCATGTTTTCGTATTCCGACACCGTCGACAAGCGGCCGCGCACCTGGGCGATGTACTGCATCTGCTGGCCCTTCGGCGCCGGCTCGCCGCCAACGGTGCCGGCCGGCGCCACCACGTTCTGCTCGTTGACGACGCTGCTGACGTCCTCGGTGGTGACGCCCAGGCGCGCCATCTTGCCGGGATCGAGCCAGATGCGCATGCCGTAGTCGCGTGCGCCGAACACCACCACCTGACCCACGCCTTTGACGCGGGCCAGGGCGTCGTAGACGTTGAGAGTGGCGAAATTGGACAGGAACAGGTAGTCGTAGCGCGGATCGTCGGAGCCGATCGCCACCACCAGCAGGATCTGCGGCTGGCGCTTGGCCACGGTGATGCCCTGCTGGATCACCTGCGGCGGCAGCTGGCGCTGGGCGATGGCGACTTGGTTCTGCACGTCGACCGAAGCGATGTCCTGGTCGGTGCCGACGTCGAAGGTGACGGTCAGGGCATAGCTGCCGTCGTTGGCGCTCTTCGAGTCCATGTAGATCATGTGCGGCACGCCGTTGACCTGCTCCTCGATCGGCGCCGCCACCGACTGCTCGATGGTGGCGGCGTCGGCGCCGGGGAAGCTGGTCGAGACGACGATGGTCGGCGGCGTGATCTGCGGGAAGCGCGCCACCGGCAGGCCGGCCAGCGACACGCCGCCGGCCAGGGTGATGATGATCGCCAGGACCGTCGAGAAGATCGGACGGTCGATGAAGAAGTTGATCACGCGGAAACCCACCGGCAGCCGCAGGCTGCCGACCACCGTCCCTCTACCGCATCGCGGGAGAGGGGAGGGCCATCGGCGGATGCCGATGGCGGGGTGAGGGGGAGACCGCCTTGCGCTTTGACAGAGAAGGCAAGCTGCTCTTTCGGGCGGTCTCCGCCTCCGGCGGAGGGCTTCTCAGCGGGCTTGTCCGCCGCGGGTGCCGCGGCCGGCGGCGCACCGCTGGCGTCGGGCGCCTTGGCCGCTTCCGCCGCCAGCGGCGTGGCGTTGACCGGCGTGCCCGGCTTGAGCCGCTGCACGCCGTCGACCACCACCACCTCGCCGGGCTTGAGACCCTGCTGCACCTGCCAGCCGTTGC
>CAYWPB010000207.1:0-7032 GCA_964458725.1 uncultured Nevskia sp.
CAAAGCGCCGGCACCGACGACGCCGCGCTGGCTTGCGTGCTGGAGGACCTGCTGCGCCGCTACGCGGTGGCGCGCTACGGCCGCGAGCCGGTGGCACGCCTCAGCGGGCAGGCCTGGATCGATTTCGTCGCCGCGCACGGTGGCGCCGCGCTGGCCGGCGAGGCAGGAAGTGCTTTCCTGCGCGCCGCCTACGGCGGCAGCGGCGGCGGGGAGCGCGAGCACTGGCTCGGCGGAGCGCGAGGCTTCCTGCGGGGGCGGCCATGATCCATCTTGCGTGGCCCTGGATGCTGCTCTTCCTGCCGCTGCCCTGGCTGCTCTCGCGACTGCTGCCGCAGGTGCGGCCGCGGAGCGCAGCGCTGTATCTGCCCCTTGCCGCAAGCCTCGGCGAAGTCGCGCATCCCGGCGCCGCCTCCAGGCCCGGGATACGCCGCTGGCTGCTCGCGCTGGTGTGGCTGCTGTTGATACTGGCTGCGCTGCGGCCGCAGTGGCTGGGTGATCCGCAGCCGGTGCCCACCACCGGCCGCCGCCTGCTGCTGGCCGTGGACGTGTCCGGCTCGATGGCGACGCAGGACATGGCCGGCGGCTATTCGCGTCTGCAGGTGGTGCAGAAAGTCGCCGGCGACTTCATCCAGCGCCGCCACGGCGACCAGGTCGGCTTGATACTCTTCGGCACGCGGCCGTACCTGCAGGCGCCGCTCACTGCGGACCTCAACACCGTGCACCAGTTCCTGCAGGAAGCGATGATCGGCGTCGCGGGGCGTGAGACCGCCATCGGCGATGCCATCGGGCTCGCCATCAAGCGCCTGCGCGAGGATTCCTCCAAGGCCGGCGGCAAGGGCGATACCGTCCTGATCCTGCTCACCGACGGCCGCAACGACGCCGGCGAGATGCCGCCCGAAACCGCGGCCGGTCTCGCCGCGGACGCCGGCTTGCGCATCTACACCATCGGCGTCGGTGCGCAGGCGCAGGGAGGCTTCTTCGGCTTCGCCGCGGGCAACGACGATCTCGACGAAGACTCGCTCAAGCAGATCGCCCGCACCACCGGCGGCGAATACTTCCGCGCCACTGATGCCGCCGCCCTGCAAAAGGTCTATGCCCGCATCGACCAGCTGGAGCCCAGCGCCGGACGCGAGCAGTGGTACCGGCCGAGCACCGAGTGGTTCGTGTGGCCGCTGGCGGCGGCGCTGCTGCTGAGCCTGCCCGCGGTGCTACCAGGGAGGAGGTCATGGACCTGAGCACCCTGCAGGCTTTCCACTTCCTGCGGCCCGCATGGCTCGCCGCGCTGCCGCCGCTGCTGGGCCTGGCCGCATGGTTGTGGCGCCGGCGCCGGGGAGAAGGCGGCTGGGCGCGTGTGATCGACCCCGAGCTGCTGCCGGCGCTGCAGCTCGAAGGCCCGGGCGGACCGGCTGCCGCGTCGCCCTGGCCGTGGCTAGCCCTGGGCTGGACGCTGGCGGTGCTGGCGCTGGCCGGACCGTCCTGGCAGCAGGACATTTCCGCCGGCTACCGCGCACCCGCGGCCTGGGTGGTGGTGCTGGACCTTTCGCCCTCGATGGCCGCGGCGGACCTGCAACCGGACCGCGTCACGCGCGCCCGCTATGCGATCGATGACCTGCTGGGGGCCGCCCGCGATGCGCGGGTGGGACTGGTGGCGTTCAGCGACGAGCCGTACACCGTGTCGCCATTGACCGACGACGTGGCCACGGTGCGCGCCCTGTCGCAGCCCCTGACTCCCGGAATCATGCCGAGCGCGGGCGACCAGCTGGCACCGGCGTTGCGCCAGGCAGGCCAGCTGCTGAGGCAGGCCGGTGCCCGCGAGGAGCGGGTCATCGTCCTCACCGACGGTTTCTCCGACCCCGCCGCTGCATTGGCCGCGGCGCAAGACCTCCGCTCCCGCGGCGCCACGGTCAGCGTGGTGGGCGTGGGCACCAGCAATGGCGCTCCGCTGCACGAGGCCGACGGGGGCTTCGCCCGCGATGCCCAGGGACGCACCCTGATGTCCCGACTCGATGCGGACCTGCTGCAGCGCCTCGCCTCGGTAGGTGGCGGCGACTACGTCGATCTATCCGAATTGCCGCGCCTGACCGCTCAAATGCGAGCCTCGGCGCCCCCGGGCGGTCGCGCTGCGGCGACGCAGGGCATCCATCTCAAGAAATGGCGTGATGCCGGCGCCTGGCTGCTGCCCGGCCTGCTGCTGGTGGCGGCCGCTCTGTCGCGACGGGGCTGGCTATGAGATCCCGCCTCGCGATCCTGGCGGTGCTGCTGCTAGTGGCGCGCGCCCAGGCCGCCGACGGAGCCGGCGGCGGCAGCCTGTGGCTGACGCCGGATCAGCTTGGCCAGAGACGGCTGGAAGCGGGGGATGCGGCGGCGGCGGCGCGCGCCTACAGCGATCCCAGGCGCAAGGCCTACGCCGAGTTGCGGGCCGGCGACTATGCCGCGGCCGCGCGCGACTTCGGTGCCTTTGGGGACAGCGATGGACAGTACGACCGCGGCAACGCCCTGGTCGGCGCGGGCGACCTGCGGGGAGCGCTACAAGCCTACGACGCGGCGCTGGCCCGCAACCCGGACAATCGCGACGCCCGACACAACCGGGATCTGGTGGCGCAGGCACTCAAGCATCAGGAGCAGCAACAGCAGGGACAGCAGCAGGGACAGCAGCAGCAATCCGGCACCGATCAACAGCCTCTGAAGGGCCAACAGCCTGGACAGCAGCAGGCGTCATCCGACGAGCGAAACGCCCGCTCCGGCGCGAGCGAGGCCTCCGCTGCGGCAGGAAAGGACCAACCCGCCGGCAGCGACAAAGAGCAGCCGAAAGCAGAGGCGCGCAACGCAACCGGAAGCCAGCCGGATTCCACCCGGGACCGCACGCCGAACCAGGTGCCCGCATCCTCCCCTTCCGGCCAGCCGCATCAGGACACACCAAGGCAGACTGCGGCGGATGAGGGGGCGCAGGCCCGGCGCGATGTGGGCGACAGCGTGGGGCGGCCCGCCGCGAACAACTCCGCGGAGACAACCACTCGCCAAACAAAACCAGAGGCGGCAGAAGACGGCTCTGCTCCGGTTCCCAGGACCGAGCAGCAACTCGCCCAAGAGCAGTGGCTCCGCCGCATCCCCGACGACCCAGGCGGCCTGCTGCGGCGCAAGTTCATGATCGAGCACATGCTGCGGCAACAGGGCCGGCACCATCAGCAGGACCAGCACCAATGAAGCGAGCAATCCTTGTTTTCGTCACCTTGACGTGCCTTGGTCTGGCCGCAACCGCGTCCGCAGCGGTCACGGCCTCGCTGGACCGGGACCAGGTCGCCGACGGCGAGACCGTGCAACTGATCCTGCAACACGACGGATCGGGCGGCAGTGATCCTGACCTCGGTCCGTTGAAGAAGGACTTCGACGTGCTGAGCAGCAGCAGCGGCTCCAACATCCAGATCGTCAACGGCAGCATGTCCGCACAGCGCGAGCTGCGCTTGACCCTGGCGCCCAAGCACCGCGGCAGGCTGCAGATCCCGCCGTTGACCTGGGCTGGCGAGCAGTCCGAGCCCCTGACGCTGACGGTCGTGGATGCCGGCAGCGGCAGCACCGGTGCCCGCTCACCAACCGCTGGGCATGTATTTGTGACCAGCGCGGTGGACCAGGCTCAGCCCTACGTTCAGGGCGCCGTGGTGCTGACGGTCCAGCTGCACGCCGACCAGCCCCTTTATCACGCCAGCCTGGATTTCTCCGGCAACAACGACGTGGTCGTGCAACAGCTGGGGCAGGACCGTCAGTCCACGGAGACGCGCAACGGCCACCGCTACGATGTGATCGAGCGCCAGTATCTGTTGCAGCCGCAGCGCAGCGGCAAGCTCAGTCTCGATGGCCCGACGCTGGACGCACAGGTGGCGGACGCCGCTCGACAGGACCCGTTCGGGCCCAATTCTCCCTTCGCCGATGCCTTCGGCGGTTCGCCGTTTGCGGGCATGCTCAACGCGACCAAGCCGCTGCGCCTGCACGCCGATCCGGTCGAGTTGGACGTGCTTCCGCGCCCGCCGGCGGCCACCGGCCGCGATTGGCTTCCGGCCCGGAGCGTCACCCTCGAAGCCTCCTGGACGCCGGACAGCGTCAGCCTGCGTGCCGGCGATCCTCTGACCTTGCATCTGCGCCTGCGCGCGGAAGGGCTGACCGCAGCCCAGCTACCCGATCTGAGCACCGAACTGTCCCTACCGGAGGGCCTGAAGGCCTACCCGGACCAAGCCAAACTGGACACCTCGCTGCAGTCGGGAAAGGTTGTTGGCAGCCGCGAGCAGGACATCGCCATCATCGCCGGCCGCCCAGGGCAGTATGAGCTTCCTTCCCTACACCTTTCCTGGTGGGATACCTCCAAGAACGCTCAGCGCGAATTGAGCCTCCCAGCAAGAACGCTGGAGATCCTCCCGGGTGCGTCGGCCGCCGCGGCTCCGTTGGCACCGCAAACCAATCACCCGCAGCTGCACACCTCAGAGGATGCAGTCAGGCCATCCCCGCCACAGCAGCGTGCCGTGGGCACCGCACCAGGATCGCCCTGGCCGTGGATCAGCCTCGCCCTTGGCATCCTTTGGCTCGGCACCTTGGCCGCCTGGTGGCGCGGGAGACGCGCGCGCGCCGATATCGCTACGTCGTCTCCCGCGGTTGCCGCCGAAGAGGCGATTATGGACGCGAGCGCGGCCCGCAAGACGTTCCAGCAGGCGTGTCGCGGCAACGACGCGCTCGCGGCTAGGCGCAGCCTGTTGGATTGGGCACGGGCGGCATGGCCCGACCGGGTGACGGCGGGCCTTGGCGCATTGGCCGCGAGGTTGGACGACGCTCGCCTCTCCGAACTGCTGAGTCAGCTTGACCGCGCTTGTTTTGCAGGCGCCGACTGGACTGGCTCCGAATTGGCGGAGCACCTGACTTCAATTGGCCAAACACGTAAGACGCGCAAGCAGCAGCCTGTGCTCGCTGACCTATATCCGTAGCGACATACATCTACCGCGCCGCCGGCAGCCCGTGGTTGCGTATGCACCTTAGATTCCGCGCGTGTCCGTCCGTCTACGCTAATTGGGGTTTGCGGCATCGGTCGCGCGCGTGCGTTCGACGAGGTAAACCACGTTGCCGACTTGCTGCCGGCGCAGTCCCCCGCGCACCATGCCGCAGAACTGCCACCATTCGGCGCGCGTCATTGGCATGTCGCGCTGGTTGACGCTCCGGGCACCGGGCTTCAGCTCGGTCCATACGATGCGAAAGCCTGTTTCGGGTGTGAGCCTGACGTAGGCAGTCATCAGCCGCCGTCGCCGAGCACGGTCTGGGCCATCGGCGATCCCTCCATGCATTCTCCACGGCTCTGAACGAACCGCCCGCAGCGAGCCGCCGCGGGCGGCGATCCTTCACTGGGTCACGGAAATGCGCCGCGGCAACGCCGCCTGCCGCTTGGGAATGACCACCTCAAGCACGCCGTTGGCGCCCTTGGCGGTCACCGCGTCGCCGTCGGCGGTATCCGGCAGGGCGAAGCGGCGGAAGAAGCGGCCGGCAGCCCGTTCGATACGCCGCGACTCCACGTCGGCATGCTCGACGTTGCGCTCTCGCGTGCCGGACAGCGTGAGGACGCCGGCTTCCAGCGTGATCTCCACGCTCTTGGGCTCCACCCCCGGCACGTCGGCGCTGATCACGAACTTGTCGGCGTACTCCTCGATGTCCACGGCCGGCGCCCAGTCGGCGGTGGCACCGCTGGAGCCGTCGCCGTTGCCAGTCCGCTCGGTGAAAAAGCGGTTGAACTCGTTGAGCAGGTCCCGGTGGGCAGACCAGGGGTCGTAACGAAGCAAAGTAGACATCTCATTACCCTCCTTGATCGATGGTATCGGGGCAACTCCCCCGAAGCCGACTCTAGGGCCGGCCGAAGGCCTTTCAAGACACCCGCTGAATCGTGCTGCAGCGATTGACGCGAATAATGATCGGCCGGATTTTCATAAATCCGTTTTTGGGTTTCGGGGGCTTGAAAACTGAGTCGGCATGAATAGAATTTTCCTCCGAGACCGGTCCGCAACCGACCGCAAGCTCGGCGCACCGGTCGTACTTTCATGACAAGCATTGGCACAGGAGGTAGTCATGAGCGTCACCGATCTGATTCCGCGGAAGAGGAACCGCGACATCGCCGTCACCCGCGCTCCCGCGCTTTCCCTCGACAGCCGCGATCCGTTCGTCACCCTGCATCGCGAGGTCAACCGGCTGTTCGACAGCATGTGGAACAGCTTCAACTTCACCGGCAATCTCACCTCTCCCTCGTGGCCGGACATCGACCTGGTCGAAGGCGACAAGGAATACATCGTCACCGCCGAGCTTCCCGGCGTCGAGGGCAAGGACATCGAGATCCTGGTCGCTGGCGGTAGCCTCACGCTGCGCGGCGAGAAGAAGTGCGAATACCAGGACCGGGAGCGCCAGCTCGGCGAGCGCTACTACGGCCGCTTCGAGCGCCGGTTGGCGCTGCCGGACGGCGTCGACGAGGAAAAGGTCAAGGCCTCGTTTCGCAACGGGGTGCTGATCGTCAACCTGCCGAAGTCGCTGGAAGCGCAGGTGGTGCGACGCATCCCGCTGCAGATTTCCTGAACGCACCGTTTTCCTCTGGAGTGGTTGGTGTCACCCGCACGGCGCAGCAGACTTCATTTGGCTTCGCAGGGCACCGTTGCGTCGTGCGGTCCCCGCTCTGGAGGCTGGATTCCTTTTTTTCTGGGATTGAAGCAATGAACGACAGGATCATCGCCAAGGACAGGGGATGCGGCCTGATGCTCGTCCGGGACGAGCAGGACCCGCCCCGCTTCTATCTGCGGCTCAACGGCCGCCGTGAACTCATTTCGATCGGGGATAGCGCGGGAGCCTTGAGCCAGTTCTCGCGGGAGGCCCGGCGCCTGCGGGCGCTGCGTCAGCGGCCAGCTGCCGTAGCGAACGTCATCCGATTCCCACAGCGGCTGCCCGACATGCCAGGTGCTGTCACACCAGCAGCGGAGGTCAGCCATGCCGCCTGAGGAACGCAAGGCTATCTTCGTGGAC
>CAYWPB010000208.1:0-7030 GCA_964458725.1 uncultured Nevskia sp.
CCGCCGACAGGCCATCCCTGGCCTGACGTCGGACGCTTCGGCATCCTGCCTCGCCTCGCGCGAACACACGCGCGAGCCTCTATCGCCACGAGCTGTGATGCTCGGCGCCGCCAACGGGGGAGGACATCAAAAACTGCTCAAGTCGGAACCGCTGTGCGGTTCCGACTACCGTAGGCCCCCCTACTCTAAGACTCAGTAAGAGCTTCTCGGATGTTCATCAAATTCGAAGCGCGCCAACGGATGACAACTGTTCCGGCCAGGAAGTCGTGCAAAGCGCGGCGCCGCTCGTTGGTGAGCATGACGAGAAATTCGCTCCAGATCCAAGCTTGATTGGCGATGTCGACCCAATGAACCCAAGTAGGGGCAAACTTTGCAAGCTCAGTATATTGATGGTGATGGTTCAGAGTTTGGTATTGAGCTTCACTCATGCTCAGCAGAGGCAGCGCAAGGCCGATCATGTATATGAAATAAAGCACTAGGGTTGGTGCTTCCCGCAACAGGGCCCGGGCATAGCCAACCCGGGAACCGTCGACACGAGTGATACGTATGCCCAGAACGAGCTTGCCCGGGCTGCCACCGAAGCGCCCGACAAGATAGACGTGTAGGAATAAATTGAGCAGCAGGTTCGGCGCCAACCAGTAAAGCTCAAATAGACGAAAGTGATCTTGCCCCCAACGCACCAGAAGGATGAGCGGCAAAAGAAACACCATATCAACAAGGAGCGCGCCGAGACGAAGCCAAAAGCCCGCATAAATAGGCCCGGGCCGATGGCCAGCGATTTCTCCCTCCGTCATTTGCGACTCCCCCGTTGACGCAACGTCCCAGCCCTCAACTCCCCTCCGCCTCAAACCCCACCAACGCATGACTCCCGTCGCAGAACGGCTTGTCCTTGGACTGCCCGCAGCGGCAAAAGCGCGCGCCGCCGAGGCGGTCGACGGTGCGGCCGGTGCCGGCGCAGAGTTCCAGGTTGCCGCTCACTTCCAGCGGGCCGTTGCGCTGCGGGGCGACGCGCAGCTTGCCGTTGCGCGCGGCCAGCGGTTGCGAATCGCGGGTGGTCGGCTCGCCGGTGGCCTGGAACTTCGCATCGTTGTGGGAGCCGTCGCAGAACGGTTTGTTGCGTGACTGGCCGCAACGGCACAGGGTGGCCCGGTAGGGTGCGGCATCGCCGGGCGGATAGCCGACGATGTCCAGCTCGCCGTGGAAGGCGAGCGGGCCGTTCTCGCGCACGCGGATGACGTTGACCGGTGGCGGCGCTTCCTGCACGCCGTCGCGACGGCGCACCGAGATCGCGCCGGAGGGGCAGTTGATCGCCACCAGCGACAGCCGCTCCGGCGTGGCGGTATCCGGGTAGATCCATTCGCCCGGCTTGTTGGCGATGAATACCCCCGGCTCGCCCAGCACGCAGCCGCGCGAGTGGATGCAGCGTTTCGAGTCGAACACCAACGTCGCCTCGCGGCCCTCCACCACCTCGGCGGGCTTGGACGGGGCGGGGGCGGCGAGTACCGGGGCGGGTTGCGGGGCGGGCCGCGGCGCGGCGGTGGTGGCGGCGGGCGGAGCCTCGCCGCGCAGGCTGCCGTACCGATCCTTCCAGAACCGTTCGTTTTCGCGCATCGCCTCGGCATGGCGGCGCAGCTGCGGATGCGCTGGCGCCAGCTGCTCGAAACGGCCGGCCAGGGCGCAGAAGCGCTCGCCCAGGGCGAAGCTGTCGGTGATCGGCGTCAGGAAGGTCAGCTCGGTGCGCGAGACGGTGAAGGTCAGCCCGGCATTGATGCCGGGGTTGTCGCGGTTCGCCGGCAGGCGGCTCAGCATCGAGCCGATCTCGCCCACCGCCTGCATCAGCTTCAGGCTCTGCCGCACGATGTCGTTGCGCTGCTGGCCCTGCTGGGCGCAGGGCTTGAGCTCGGCGGTGGCGGCCAGCACGTGCAGCATCAGCTCGTAGCAGACGTTGCCGGCGTCGAGCAGCAGGATCGCCGGCTCCTCCACGATCTGGATGCGCTGCGGCAGGATCGGCGAGCGCATCACCGGGTTGCGCGCCACCGGGCGGTACGGCGTGAACGCCAGGCGCGCGGCGAGCAGCTTCTGCCACTCGCGGCGGATGGCGCAGAAGCGGGAGAAGTGTGAGCCGGCCTTGTCCTGCGGCGAGCCCTCGCCCTGGTGGACGATGAAGTCCACCGCCGCCACCGCGTCCTCCAGGGTGCCGATGGTGCGCAGGCCGGGCATGCCGAAATCGCGCGGCGAAAGCTGCGCCTCGCGGGTGCCGACAAACACCGCTTTCTCACCCAGGTCCGTGACCAGCTGGCAGACGCTGTCGCGGATCGAGGCGTACAGCTCGCCGACGGTCTGGTAGTCGTCGGCGAAGGGCATCAGGCGGTCGGCAGAGCCCTGGCGGCGGTAGCTGAGCTTCTCGAAGCGGCCGCCGTCCTGGTCCTTGGCGTCGAGCGGGCGCTCCAGATAGACGAAGTGATCCAGCGTGTCCAGGTCCAGTGGCGCCAGTTCCACCACCACGTCGGCCGGGAACAGGCCGGGCGAGATCGGGAAGTTGAAGCGGCGGTAGTGCGGACGGCCGCCGAGCGCCACCGACAGGTTGTTGGCCAGGGCCAGGTGCAGCATCTCGTCGGTGGCGATACGCATCACCTCGCGGCGCCAACGCTGTACCGCCTCGGCCTCCTCCGCCGTCAGGTCTTCGTCCGCGGACTGCTTCAGCGAGAAGGCGGCGTAGAGATAGCAGCACATCAGGCAGTGCTCGATCTCGGCGGCTTCGCCGAGCATCATCAGCAGCTGGGTGCGGTGTCGGGCGGGAATCACGGTGTAATCCTAAGGCTCGGGTTGCCCGGATCATAACTCCGCCGGCGAGGGCGCGTCCGCCCGTCCGCCGCGGTGGACCGTTGCAGGTTATGCTGGCCGGAACGCGTCCTGCAGGGTCTGCGAATGGCTTCAGCGTCCGATGATCTGCTTCCGGTCCGCGATGGCCCGGGCGAGCCGCCGCCCCGGTCTGCCCGCAGCCGCCTGCTCGGCATTGTCGGCGCCGCTACGGTGCTGGCCCTGTTGTATTTCGCCCGCGAGGTGCTGATCCCGATCACCCTGGCGGTGATGCTCGGCTTCCTCGTCACACCGCTGATCAACGGCCTGCGCCGCATCGGCCTCGGCCACACCGCTTCGGTGTGGGCGGCCGTGGCAGCCCTGGTGTTGATGCTCTCGGCCATCGCCGCGGTCATCGGCTCGCAGGTGGTCCGCATCGGCGAAAGCCTGCCGCAGTACGAGGAAACGATGCGCGGCAAGCTGGCCGCGCTGGACCGCATGACCCTGGGCCGCCTCGGCATCGTCACCGAGCCGGTACGGCGGATGGTCGACCGCGTATCCGAGGAGGACGAGAATCCGGCCGAAGGCCAGGCCGCGGCGGTAACGACGCGGCCGTTGCAGGTCGAGCTGCATCAGCCGCCATTGCGGCCGCTGCAGGTGATGAGCCGCATCCTCGCTTCGGCCTGGGGGCCGCTGGCCTCGGCTGGCATTGTCGTGGTCGTGCTGATTTTCGTGCTGCTGGAACAGGAGGCGCTGCGCGATCGCTTCATCCGCCTCGCCGGCGGCAGCGACCTGCGCGCCACCACGGTGGCGGTCAACGACGCAGTCGAACGTCTGGCGCATTTCTTCGCCTACCAGTTCACGGTGAATTTCACCGTGGGCGCGGTGATCTGGGCCGGCCTGGCGTTGCTGGGTCACTCGCAGGCGCTGCTATGGGCCACCATGGCGGCGCTGCTGCGCTTCGTGCCCTATATCGGAGTGTGGATCGCGGCGGCCTGCGCCACGCTGTTCGCCGCGGCGGTGGAGCCGGGCTGGTCGGTGGCGGTGATGACCCTGAGCCTGTTCGTGGTGGTGGAGCTGCTGGTGTCGCAGCTGGTGGAGCCCTTCCTCTACGGGCACACCACCGGATTGTCGCCGCTGTCGGTGGTGATCGCGGCAATCTTCTGGAGCTGGATCTGGGGCCCGGTGGGTCTGGTGGTATCGACGCCGCTGACCCTGTGCCTGGTGGTGGCCGGGCGCTACGTCAAGGCGCTCAATGCCCTGGAGATCCTGCTTGGCGAAGTGCCGGCGCTGACCCTGCCGCAGAATTTCTACCAGCGCGCGCTGTCCGGCGACTCTGCCTCGCTGATCGAGCGCGGCCGCTTGTTCCTCAAGGGCAAGTCCTTCGCGGCCTACTGCGACACGGTGCTGATGCCGGCCATGCACCTGGCACGGCTAGACCTGCTCGCCGGCGTAATCAGCCGCGCCGAGCAGCTGCGCTTCCGCCACGCGATGGCCGAAGTGATCGAGGCGCTCAGCGGCCCACAGAGCCGCTGGCGCCGCCCGCAGCGCATCTCCCTGCTTGCCGACGTCAACCTCGGCCGGCAGCTGCGCGATCGCCGCGAACTGCTGGGCGGACGGCAGGCGCTGACCGGCGCCGCCGGCTGTTCAGTGCTGCTGTGTGTCGGCGCCGGCTCGCTTTTCAATGAGCTGGCGACGGAAGTGCTGGTGCGCGTGCTGGCGCAGTCCCGCGTCGACGGCCGTCACCTGCTGCCGGAAGATCTGGGCGACGCCGGGCTGCATGGCGCCGATCCGGCCAAGGTCGCCGCGGTGTGCCTGGTCAGCCTGGAGCCGTGCAAGGAGTCCGCGCGCATCGAGGCGCTGGCCCGGGAGATCCGCGCGGCGATGCCGCAGGCCAGGGTCCTGGCTCTGGTACTGGAGGGGCCGTATCGCAACTGCGACCAGCTCGAGCGAGGCCTCGCCGGCATCGATCTGGTCGCGCGCACCTACGAAGACATGCTGAAAAGCTGTCTTGAAGCCGTCAGGGCGCCGGCGAAGGGCGGTATCGAGGCGCTGACCCGGGATCAGGCCGCTTGAGGGCCCGGGCTGATCTCAGGCGCCGATCTGCGGCCGTTCCGCCAGCTGGCGTTTGCTCGCCAGCATGCGCCAGGCGTCTTCGAGCAACCGGGCCAGCGAATCGGTGCGTACCCGCGACAGCCGCACCAGTACCACCGGGTAGCCGTGGTAATGCGGCTCCATGAAATAGGTCTTCGGCTCTACCTGCATCAGCAGCTCGCGGCGCGAGTCCTCGCACTTCACCACCAGCGTATCGCCATCTTCGCGCAGCCGCGCCATCAGCTGTTTGCGCACCCGGAAGGCCGGCGTGCCGTAGCAGGTGTATTCCTCGACGCCTGGCAAGGTCAGGGCGAGCTTGCGGACGGTGTCAAAGCTGCATGCTGCGGGCTTCCTGGCCATGCCGTGCTCCGCGAAAAGGTCGGGAGCAGCGTAGCGGATTCCCGCGACGGGACGCTGCTCAGGCCCGGCGCTGCGACAGGCCGTGGAGCAGGGCCAGGTGGGGCGGCAACAGCAGCAGGATCCACGGCAGGTTGGCCTGGTAGCAGCCCGGGACCAGGCGCAGCAGCAGGGACGCGGCCGCCAGGCCGGCGATGAGCCAGGCCAGGCCCAGAGTCCGCGGGCCGGGCTTCCAGCCGGCGCGCACCGACAGCACGGCGGCGGGCAGCAGCAGCAGGCACAGCGGGTCGAGCAGCAACAGGTTCTGGTTGTGCCAGCCGGCCCAGTGCTGGGTGAGGAACCAGATCGCCAGCAGCAGCAGGCCGCAAACGCCGCACAGCAAGGACCAGGCGGCGGCGAGCACGGCGAAGCCCAGGCGTGCGGCGCGGCGCTGGCGCAGCGCGGCGAGCAGGAGCAGCAGCGCGGCAAAGCCCAGCCCGGCCAGCAGGAACGGCAGGCGCCAGTCCGGCGGCTGCGGCGGATCGTCCGGGATCTGCGCCTCGACCAGGCGGGTATCCTCGCTCACCAGCGGCTGCTCATGCCCCTGGGCGTCGGTGATCCGCGCCTGGCGCAGCTGCTGCATCAGCACCATCGGTACGAAGCTGCGCTGCAAGCCGTTCTGCGGCAGGTCGGCGGTGGGGCCGAGCGCCACGTCCATGCCGATGCCGGCGATGAAGTCCGGAGCGATCAGGCGCACCGCGTCGAAGCGGTAGCTGTAGGGAGTCGTCTGCTCCTTCAGCTGCGCGTCGAGGCGGCCGCCGAGCACGCGGTCGAGGGCGTCCCGCACCTTGGTTGAGCAGTTGGAAATGAAGTAGTCGTAGCCGTAGTTGCGGTTTTCCGGCCGCAGGTTCCATTCCAGGAAGTCGCGCAGCGCGGCGCGCTGCGCCGGCTCCAGGTTGAGCTTCTGCTCCTGCACCCAGCGGCCCTCGTAGCGGTACAGGTCAAGGTCGCGCTCCAGCGGGTCGGCGGCGATGCGGTAGAGCATGCGGCCGCGGGCGAAGTTGAGGAAAAAGTTCTTCTGGCGGAAGTCGAACACGCCATAGTTGTAGGCAATGGCCGAGCCGGCGGCGCGGTCGCGCACGAGGATCGCGTTATGGCCGAAGCGCTCCCAGTAAATCTCGCCGGGACCAAAGGTGAGCACGCTGATCTGCAGGTTCTCGCCGGAGTCGGCGGAGGCGGGGAGCAGCGGCTGGGCCTGTGCGCGAAAGCTCAACAAGCCGAGCAGCATGAGCAGGAGGCGGAGAGCGGCGCGCACTGCCCCTGGATCCCGGCTTGCGCCGGGATGACGGGTGAGTGAGCTCACGTGGTTGATCCGAGGAAAACTGGATTCCCGCCTGCGCGGGAATGACGGTTGTCCAGATTCACGTTTGCGACAAGGCTACTTGCAGTAGATGCACGCGCCGGCTGTCGGCGCGCTGCACGTTGAACTGGAAGCGGTCGATGCGGATGCTCTCGCCGCGGCGCGGCATGTGGCCGAAGCCGTGCATGACCAGGCCGGCGACGGTGTCGAATTCCTCATCGGAGAATTCGGCGCCGAAGTAGCGGTTGAAGTCGCCCACCGGGGTCAGGCCGTTGACCAGGTAGTGGCGATCGTCCTGCTTGAGGATGTTGGCGCCCTCGGATTCGTCGTATTCGTCGGCGATCTCGCCGACGATCTGCTCCAGCACGTCCTCGATGGTGACCAGCCCGGCGACGCCGCCGTACTCGTCGGCGACCAGGGCCATGTGGTTGTGGCTCTTGC
>CAYWPB010000209.1:0-6993 GCA_964458725.1 uncultured Nevskia sp.
AGGGTTCCTGGCGCGGCTTGAAGCACTTGATGGACAACAGCGAGACCGGCACCGTTTACGTGATCCGCGGCGAGGACGCGGTGGAGCGCCGCGCCGTGCGCCTGGGCGCGCGCAACAACGATGGCCAGACCGTACTGTCCGGACTATCCTCCGGCGAGCGCGTCGCCCTCGGCGACTTCGGCAAGCTCAAGGATGGAGCGAAGGTGAAGGTAGAGCAGTAACCGCCTGTCGTCCCCGCGAAGGCGGGGACCCATTTTTGGCCCGATGCGAAAAAGCAAAATGGATTCCCGCCTCCGCGGGAATGACGAGTTGGAGAAGACGCGCAGTATTCAGGAAAGGAGCGACACGCATGTCCGCCATTGTTTCCCTGCGTAACGTGGTCAAGAGCTACACCCGCGGCAAGCAGACCGTGGAAGTGCTGCATCACCTCAACATCGAGATCGCGCAGGGCGACTTCGTCGCGCTGATGGGCCCTTCCGGCTCCGGCAAGACCACCCTGCTCAACCTGATCGGCGGCCTCGACCGGCCCACCTCGGGCGAGGTCAGCGTGGCCGGCGAGCGCATCGACCAGCTCTCCAGCGGCCAGCTGGCGAAGTGGCGTGCGCGCCACGTCGGCTTCGTCTTCCAGTTCTACAACCTGATGCCGATGCTCAGCGCCGAGCGCAACGTCGAGCTGCCGCTGCTGCTGACCAACCTGTCCGGCGCGCAGCGCAGGCAGAACGCCACGGCGGCGCTGAGCGTGGTCGGCCTGGCCGACCGCGCCAAGCACAAGCCGGCGGAGCTGTCCGGCGGCCAGGCGCAGCGCGTGGCCATCGCCCGCGCCCTGGTGGCGGACCCGACCCTGCTGGTCTGCGACGAGCCGACCGGCGACCTCGACCGCGCCACCGCCGACGAGATCCTGCACCTGCTGCAGATGCTCAACAAGGACCACGGCAAGACCATCGTCATGGTCACGCACGATCCCAAGGCGGCGGAGTTCGCCAGCCACCAGCTGCACCTGGACAAGGGCCAGCTGGTCGAAGGCACGGTCACGGCCTGAGCCGGGGACAGCGATGAAATACTTTCCGCTGCTGTGGGCGGCGCTGTGGCGCAAGAAGGCGCGCACCTTCTTCACCATCGCCGGCATCCTCGTCACCTTCCTGCTGTTCGGCATGCTGGAAGGGGTGAACTCCGCCTTCAGCGCGGCGGTGGACAACGCCAACGTCAACCGGCTGATCGTCTCCAGCAACATCTCGTTGACCGAGCAGTTGCCCTACTCCTATCTGAGCCAGATCGAAACCGTCCCCGGCGTGACGCACGTGACCCACGCCACCTGGTTCGGCGCCTGGTACCAGGACTCGAAGAACCAGATCTTCTCCTTCCCGGCGAGCACCGAACGCGACCACCTGGTGTTCCCCGAGCGCCTGTTGCCGCCGGAGCAGTACCAGGCCCTGCTTAACACCCGCACCGGCGCCATCGTCGGCGCCCAGCTGGCGGAGAAGTACCACTGGAAGATCGGCGACCGCGTGCCGCTCAATTCCACCATCTGGACCAAGGGCGACCGCAGCTCGGTGTGGAACTTCGACATCGTCGGCATCTACCACGTGCCGAGCAACCCCGGCCAGGAGCAGATGTTCATCTTCAACCACGAATACTTCGACGAAGGCCGCGCCTTCGGCAAAGGCACCGTGGGCTGGTACACGGTGGTGGTGAAAGACCCGGCGCAGTCGGCGCAGGTGGCGCAGGCCATCGACAAGCTGTTCGCCAACTCCCCCACCGAAACCAAGACCGAGACCGAGAAGGAATTCCAGCAGGCCTTCATCAAGCAGACGGCGGACATCAATTACATCGTCGACCGCATCCTGTTCGCGGTGTTCTTCGCCCTGATCTTCGCCACCGGCACCACCATGCTGCACTCGGTGCGCGAGCGCGTGCCGGAGCTGGCGGTGATGAAGACCCTGGGCTTCTCCGACATCGGCGTGCTGTCGCTGGTGCTGGCCGAATCGCTGCTGCTGTGGATGTTCTCCGCCGCGCTGGGGCTGGGCGTGGCTGCCCTGCTGTTCCCGGCGTTGAAGAATTTCCTCGGCTTGGTGGCCCTGCCGGGCAGCGTGGTGGCCTCCGGCTTCGCCCTCACCGCGGTGCTGTCCCTGCTCACCGGCCTGCTGCCGGCCTGGCGCGCGAAGCGCCTCGACATTATCGAAGCGCTGAGGGGTTGAGAACGGCCATGCTCAAACAGATCCTTGCGATTACCGCCATGAACCTGCGCACGCTGCCGCAGCGCGCGGGCGCCTCGGCGGTGATCGTCATCGGCATCATGGTGACGGTGATGGTGCTGGTGTCGGTGCAGGCGATGGCGCTGGGCTTCCAGAAGACGCTGGGCCATACCGGCCGGCCGGACCGCGCCATCGTGCTGCGCGGCGGCTCCGAGGCGGAGCTGAACAGCACCATGACGCGCGAGAACACGCTGACCATCATGGACGCGCCCGGCATCCGCAAGGACGCCGACGGCAAGCCGCTGGCCACCGCCGAGGCGGTGTCGATCATCAACCTTCCGATGAAGAGCACCGGCACCGCTGCCAACGTCACGGTGCGCGGCGTCGGCGCCAAGGCCTTCGCGGTGCGGCCGGAGATCCACCTGGTGGCTGGGCGCATGTTCCAGCCGGCGGTGCGCGAGATCATCGTCGGCACCTCGGCGCAGAAGCAGTTCAAGGGGCTGGAACTGAACAGCCATATCGCTTTCCGCGACTCGGACTGGACCGTGGTCGGCGTGTTCGAGAGCGGCGGCGACGCCCACCAGTCGGAGCTGATGGGTGACGTGGAAACCGTGCTGTCGGCGTTCCGCCACAACCTGTTCAACTCGGTCACGGTGCTGCTCGACTCGCCCGCCGCCTTCGCCGCCTTCAAGGACCGGCTGACCACCGACCCGACCCTGACGGTGGAGCCGCAGACCGAGCCGGCGTACTACGCCAAGCAGTCCGGGCAGCTCAGCACCATCCTCGACTTCGTCGCCTACTTCGTCGGCGGTATCGCCGCCATCGGCGCCATGGTCGGCGCGCTCAACGCCATGTACATCACGGTGGCGGCGCGCGGCCTGGAGATCGCCACCCTGCGCGCCATCGGCTTCGGCGCCGGCGGCGTGATCGCCTCGGTGATGATCGAGGCGCTGCTGCTGGCCCTGCTCGGCGCCGCCGCGGGCGCTGTCGCCTCCTGGGTGTTCTTCAACGGCAACACCGTCAACACGCTGAACAATGCGACCTTCAGCCAGGTGGTATTCCAGCTCAACGTCGGCCCCGAGCTGCTGGTCGGCGGCGTGGTCTGGGCCTGCGTCATCGGCGCGGTCGGCGGCCTGTTTCCGGCGATCCGCGCGGCCAGGCAGCCGGTAGCGGCGGCGCTGCGGGCGGGGTAGGTTTCGTTCCGGGAGCGGGGTTTCACGGCCCCTCTCCCCTGCCCCTCTCCCGCTCGCGGGAGAGGGGAACGACTAAGGGGAAGCGCGATGAAATATTTTCCGCTGCTCTGGGCCACCTTGTGGCGCCGCAAGGCGCGCACCATCTTCACCCTGCTGGCGCTGATGGCGGCGTTCCTGCTGCTCGGCGTCGGCCAGGCGGCGAACTTCCTGTTCAGCGGCGGCTCGCTCAACCTGTCGGCGCCGATCATGATCGTGCAGGCGCGGGTCTCCTTCACCAGCCCGCTGCCGATGCGCCTGTTGCCGCAGCTGGAGACCATGCCGGAAGTGCAGGCGGTGTCGCACTCGCAGTTCTTCGGCGGCGTCTACAAGGACATCAAGAACTTCTTCCCGCAGTTCGCGGTGAACCCGGAGCGCTGGCACGCGGTGTTTCTCGAATGCCATCTGCCGGACGACCAGTACCAGAACTGGAAGCAGCTGCGCACCGGCGCCATCGCCGGGCGCCAGCTGGCCGACCGCTACGGCTGGAAGATCGGCGACCGCATCCCGCTGACCAGCCAGATCTGGCCGCTGAAGAACGGCGACCGCGCCTGGACCTTCGACCTGGTCGGCATCTTCGACGACGTCAGCAAGGACTCCTGCGCGCGCCAGGGCAACTTCTACATCCGCTACGACTACTTCGACGAGGGGCGCCAGTTCGGCCAGGGCACCGGCGGCATCTTCGTGGTGCGCCTGCGCGACCCGAACCAGGCCGAGATGGTGGCGCGCAAGATCGACGGCCTGTTCGAGAACTCGCCGGACGAGACCAAGACCCAGACCGAGAAGGACTTCAGCCTCAACTTCGTGCGCCAGCTCGGCAACGTCAACCTGATCCTCAACGGCATCCTCGCCGCGGTGTTCTTCAGCATCCTGCTGATCAGCGGCAACACCATGAGCCAGGCGGTGCGCGAGCGCATCCCGGAGCTGGCGGTGCTCAAGACCCTGGGCTTCACCGACGCCGCGGTGCTGGCCCTGGTGCTGGCCGAATCGCTGCTGCTGTGCGTGATCGGCGCGGTGGCGGGGATGCTGCTGTCGGTCGGCGTAATGAAAGTCATGTCCAAGCTCCCCGGCGGCTTCCCGCCGCTCAAGCCGGACCTGCACCTGTGGCTGTTCGCCGCCGGCATGGTGGCGCTGCTGGCGCTGCTGGTGGGGATCATCCCGGCTTTGAAAGCCAAGCGTTTGAGTATTGTTGAAGCCCTGGCCGTAAGGTGAGTTTATGAAACAGACCTTCGCCGTGACCTGGATGAACCTGCGCAGCATTCCGACGCGCTTCATCACCTCGCTGGTGATCGTGGTCGGCATCGGCCTGGTGGTGGGCGTGCTGGTGACGATGCTGTCGATGACCAAGGGCATCGAGTACACCTTCAAGGGCACCGGCAGCGAGTCGCGCGCGCTGCTGCTCTCCGCCGGCACCAACGCCGAGCTGTCGTCCTACATCGATCCCGGCATGGTCTCGCTGCTGCGCGAGCTGCCCGGCATCAAGCGCGACGCCGCCGGCAAGCCGCTGTCCTCGGCCGAGCTGATGGTGATCACCGAGCTCAAGCGCAACGGCGGCGACGTCAACGTCGCGCTGCGCGGGGTGGAGGCGCAGGGCCTGGCGATGCGGCCGGAGGTGAAGCTGGTCGAGGGCCGCGCCTTCAAGCCGGGGCTGCGCGAGGTCATCGCCGGGCGCGCCGCGACCAAGCAGTTCAGCGGCATCACGGTCGGCTCCAAGCTGGAGTTCCGCGCCTCGGAGTGGACCGTGGTCGGCATCTTCGAGTCCGGCGGCGACGCCCACGAGTCCGAGCTGTGGACCGACGCCGACACCGCCCGCAGCGCCTTCGGCCGCCCCGGCGCCTCCTCGGTGCTGGCGCAGATGGACGGGCCGCAGGGCCTGCAGCCGCTGAAGGACACGATCAAGGCCGACCCGCGCTTCCAGATCGACGCGCTGGCCGAGCGCGGCTACTTCACCTCGCAGTCGGCCCAGACCACCGACAACATCAACACCTTCGTCACCATCCTCACCGTCATCATGGCCTTCGGCGCCGTGTTCGGCGCGCTCAACACCATGTACTCGGCGGTGGCCTCGCGCCAGATCGAGATCGCCACCCTGCGCGCCATCGGCTTCTCCGGCCTGCCGGTGCTGGTCTCGGTGCTGGCCGAGGCGGTGGCGCTGGCGCTGATGGGCGGGGCGATCGGCGCCGGCATCGCCTGGGTCCTGTTCGACGGCCTCACCACCAGCACCCTGGGCGGCGCCAACTTCACCCAGGTCGCCTTCAGCTTCGCCGTCACCCCCGGCCTGGTCGAGCGCGGCCTGAGCTGGGCCCTGGCCATCGGCCTGATCGGCGGCTTCTTCCCGGCGCTGAAGGCGATCCGGCAGCCGGTGGCGGAGGCGCTGCGCGGGGCTTGATGCTCCCTTCTCCCACCGGGAGAAGGGTCGGGGATGAGGGGCGCAACAGGCCCCTGGCGAGCGGTGCGTTGAGAGTGCGTCCCTCACCCCTGCCCCTCTCCCGGAGGGAGAGGGTTCCACCGGCGCTTGGGCTAGACTCTGGCCATTCCCGAATCCAGGCATTTTTTCCATGGCCCTCCTTTCCCCCAGTGCCCTGCGCGCACTGTTCGTCGACACCGCCACCGCCAAGTTCGCCCGCAACGTGCCGGACTTCGTGCGGCTGCAGAAGCTCGTCGCCGACAACGGCGGCATTTTCCTCAACGACCACGGCGCGATCCGCACCGCCGACCCGCAGGTGCGGGCGCTGTTCGTCCGTGCCGCCCGGGTGCTGGGCCTGCGGCGCGAACTGGACTACGCCTTCCCGGCGAAGAAGCTGGTGTCGTTCGACCTGCAGGCGGTGGGCGACGACGCCCACCAGTTCAAGATCTTCGTCAGCCAGGTGGACCTGGACGCCTATCCGGCCGAGGTGGCGGCGCTGATCCGCGAGGACTGCAAGGAGCAGTGGGCCGCCGCCGACCACCGCCCCTTCCTCGCCCTGATCGAGAAGGCCGAGCGCGCCGGCGGGCTGGAGGCGCACGACGCCGAGTTCTTCGCCGGCCATTTCGCCGAGAAGCTGATGAGCCGTCCGGGTCCGCCGCTGAAGCGCAGCACCCTCAACGCCGTGGCCGCGGTGTCCGGCGAGGCCGCCAGCGCCCTGGCCCTGGGCCCGGACTTCAACCACGTCACCATCGACGTGCTCGCCGCCGGCTTCCAGGGCATCGAGGCGATGGCTGCCGCGATGCAGGCCCAGGGCTTCCGCATGCTGCCGGCGATCCAGGGCGCGCCCGGCACCAAGCTGCGCCAGACCGCCACCCTGGCCGCGACCATGGACACCCCGGTGCGCGAGGCGACCGGCCTCAAAGGCGTCGCCCAGACCGAGAAGCAGTTCGTCGAGATCATCGAGCGGGCGCAGGCGCAGGATGCCGACGGGGTGCCGCTGTGGGCGCAGGATGGCGGGCCGCTGATCTTCCGCAATTTCCTGGCGGCGAATGCGGAGAAGATTTTTGATGCGGCTTCGACGAAGGTCGGTGGGGCGGTTTGCTGAGCTAGCCCCGGCGGCCCGCAGGGCCGCTCGCCCTCCCCTTGCGGGAGGGCCGCGCCGCAG
>CAYWPB010000210.1:0-6909 GCA_964458725.1 uncultured Nevskia sp.
GCAGCTGCGTCAGCGTCACCAGGTGGCGCAGGCGCGCCGCCGCCTCGTCGTGCAGCAGGTCGTCCAGCCGCTCGCGCAGGTGACGGATGCGAGCGGCCGGCACCGGCTGCAGGAAGCCGAGCCGCGCCGACTTCACCTCCAGCAGGGCGGCCAGCTTGAGGATTTCGGCGCGGCTGGCGAGCGCGCTCATGCCAGCAGCAGCCGGCGCAGGCCGCGGCGCAGCGGCGCCGGCAGCAGGCGCAGGGTGCGGTCGATGGCGCGATCGATTTCCTGCCGGCGCCGCTCGCGCAGGGCGTCGAAAGCATCGGCGATGATGTGAACCTCTTCGGCCGAAAGATCCTCGAAGCCGCGCAGGTCGTCGGCCGCCAGATCCGGTAGCAGGGAGTGCAGGCTGGTTCTGCTCATCGCCGTTCCTGTTTGATTTCGCCCGGCTTCGAATCTTACGCGGCCGTTCAGGGTTGCGCCGCCGGCCGGTCCGGTATGCCGGGGCCCCACGGCGAATCCACCCGCCAGGGCACGCCCGGGTCCGGCGCCTCCAGCAGCCGCAGCGAGTCCAGCCGCATCCGCAGGTCGGCATGGTTGATCACCACCTTCAGCGCGTCCTGCGGCAGGTCGGCGTGCAACTCAATCGAGCCCAGCACAGGTGTGGTGATGGTCTGGTTGACGCGCAGCCTGGCCGGCACCGCCGAAGTCAGGTGCGAATGCAGCTCCTGGTTGGCGTGGACCCGCAGCGGGCCGTGGTAGTCGAGGGCGATGGTCTGCTTCACCGGCACGCGCAAGGTGACCGGCAGGCGCATCTTCATCGGCAGCTTGGCGGCGAAAGTGAGATTGCGCAGGTTCTTCACCGACTGGAAGTTGAAGTCGGTGGTGGCGACGATGCTGGCGACGCTGTCGATCGGCAGGAAGCCCTGGTAGACGATCTCGAACTCCACCGGCACCTGGGCCTTCAGGACCACGTCGAGGTCGTAGTCGCCCTTGAACGGGATGGTCACGTCGTTGTTGATCGGCACGTCGGCGCTGATCATCCCGTTCATGCCAATGTCCAGCGGCTTGTTGACCTTGGCGGTGATGTCGAGCGTCTTCGGCAGCAGGATGGTGCCCGGCTGGTCGGTGAGGGTAAAGCCGAACACCACATGCATGAAGGCCCAATAGCCGAACAGCGCTCCACCGGCGAGCAGGCCGAGCAGCAGCAGAATCGTGACGATCCAGGCCAGCGCGCCGCCGTGCTGGCCGGGGAGGATCCGGCGCGGCGTGGCTGAGTTCATGGCTTGCCGGACGATGGAGTCGTGGCGGGCTGGCCCGGCTTCAGCTCCAGTTCCGGCGGATTGGGCTTGCCGTCCGGCGCCGGCGCGCCGGGCCTGGCAACCGGCGCCGGCTCGCCGTCGTGGACCTGCAGCGCCAGGGTGCGCAGCGGCAGGCGCAGATCGGCGTAGTTGATGATGACGTTGCTCGGCTCCTTCGGGAAGGTGATGGCGCCGACCAGGTCGGATTTCACCGGCACCTTCATCTCGCTGTGGATCGGGATGTCGGCGTCGATGGTCATGTCCAGCGGCACGGTCAGATTCTGTTTGATATGCGCGGCGACCGGCGCCGAGAACTTGAGGCGTACCTGCTTGTCGACCGGGATGTTCAGGCTTACCGGCACGCGCGCTTTCACCGGCACCTTGCCGCGGATGTGCAGATCGTGGACGTCGCCGAGGAATTCGGCTTTGATCACCGTGTCGAGATCGAGCGACTGGTCGATCGGGATGGTGTCGTGCACCGGCACTGTCATGCGGATCGGCACGGTGGCGTCGAAGTCGGCGGTGAGCTTGAGCGTGTCGTTGACCGGCACCGACACGGTCTGGTTCACCGGCACCCTGGTGTGGATCTTGTCGTTGATGACGATGTCGAGGTCGTTGAGCACCTTGGCCGACACGGTGACCGGCTCGGGGATGGTCACCGTCGCCGGCTGGTTGGCCAGCAGCAGGCGGGCGTCGACGTGACGGAACACCCACAGCGCGACCAGCGCGCCGCCGATGATGGCGCCGAGCAACACCAGCAGGGCGATGCCCCAGATCAGCGCGGCGCCGCGCTGCGGACCTGCGGACGGAGAAGCCGGGTGTGCAAGCATGGTGCGCCTCAGAACTTGTACGACAGGGTGATGCCGGCGAAGTCGCGGTCGCGCAGCGTGTTGTGGTCGCCGCCGCCGAAGACGAAGGTCTGCAGTAGATCGACGGCGGCGCCGTGCCAGGCGGCCTGCAGGTCGATGACGGCGATCTTGCGGCCCTGCAGGTAGTTCTCGCCCAGGCCCGGGGCGACGCCGTAGAAATCATAGGTGAACACCACTTCCGGCCGCAGGCTCAGCCCGGGGATCATCACGTCGCGGTAGTCCGCGAGCAGGCCGATGCGCGAGCCGGCCGAGAACTTCGTCACCCAGCCGCTCTTGTTGGAGACCGGGTTGATGCGCAGGGCGTTGCCGGTGTCGGCGGCGCCGGGGCCGTAGGAAGTGTAGTCGCCGGGACCTTCCAGCTGCAGCTGTTCCAGCGAGGGCAGGCCGGGCACGATGACGGCGCCGAATTCGCCGAGCAGGATCATGTCGTCGGCGCCGAACGGGCTGTGCTCGCCGAACACGCGGATCAGGGTCACGGTCGGCTGCAGGATGCCGAAACGCTGATAGCCGGCGATGTACTGGTGCGGCGCGATCTCGCCCGGAGTGCCGCCGCGGTAGGCGGTGACGTAGTCAGGCACCGCCAGGCGCGATTCCGGCAGGTTGTAGGCCAGCGGCTGCGGCGTCAGGATCGGGCCGACGATCGGTGTCAGGGTGATCAGCGGCACCCCGAGCAGGGTGTTGGCATCGGAAATCGGGATGGCGCTGTTGCCGCGGGCGAACGCCGGCTGGAAAGCGGCGAACAGGGTGTCGACCAGGCTCACCTGCACGGGCTGGTTGGGGCGGTAGGTCAGCTCGCCCTGCACCACGGTGTTGAACATCACGGTGTTGAAGGTCAGGCCGACGATGTGGATGTTCTTCGGGTACTCGAGGAAGTATTGCGCGGTGTCGAGCGGCAACACCTCCCGCTGCAGCAGGGTCGGGTTGGTCGAGCTCGGCACGTTGAGGCCGCAGCCGGCGACCAGCTGCACCACATTGGTGGCGTCGGTGCCGTTGAGGCTGCCTTCGCGGCGGGCGCAGCTGGCCGAGGTGGCGTAGGCGCTGGCATAGGGCAGGCGCGAGTGGTAGTTGGCGACGAACAGGCCGAACTCCCAGGGCTGGTCGTCGAACTCGGTGACCAGGTGCAGATCGAGGCCGAACTGTCCCATGTCGGGCGGCGTGCGGTTGGCGGCGCGGCGCGCGGTGAAGCTGGTGTTGGTGACCAGCCGCACGATCGGATCGGCGGCGCGCTCGATCTGCCGGGGGTCGTCGGGTGTCTTGGAGAACGGCAGCTCCAGGCTCTCGCCCGGCTCGACCTCGTTGCCGGCGTTGAAGAACGACAGGAACGAACCCTTGGCCGGCAGGATCACCGGCCGCCATTCCAGCTGGTAGAAGCCTTCCACCGTCAGCACTTCGTTGAGCCGGGTCTGCAGGCGCAGCAGGTTGACCGGCTGGTAGATCTCCTTGAACTCGGCGCCGGGCCGGGCGAGGTCGTTGAAGTCGAAGGGGTTGATGAAGTTGAGCGTGCCCTGCGTCTCCAGCGCCGCTTCGCCCCAGGTCAGGATCTGCCGCCCCACCTGCAAGTCGAGGTGGCGGTCGCCGCCGTACTCGAAGCTGGTGTAGAAGTTGGCGTTGCGCAGCTGGAAGTCGTTGCCGATGGTCTTCTCCTGCTGCGCGCTGCGCCGCACCTTGAGCGGTACGCCCGGCTGCGGCCCCGGTGTGACGATCTGGTTCGGGTGATTCTCCTCGAAGCCGGTGTTGACCGGATCGTAGAAATACAGCCAGCTGAAGTCGAAGCCGGTTTCCGGGCCCAGGCTCAGTTTCAGGTCCGAGGACCATTTGGTCACCGCCTGGGTGATGCTACCGGCCTTGTAGTTGAGATCCCCCTGGTCGGTATACGAGCCCATCGCGCCCGGGGCGGCGAGGTAGCGCGCGTTGGGCGCGGCATTGGCGGCATTGAAGGCCAGGCAGTCGTCCTGGGCGCAAAGCTTGCGGTTCTGCGCCAGGTGCGCCTTGCCGATCAGCTTCGGATCGGGGTCGCTGGTGCGGACCTGCACGCCGGCCGAGATCTGGTTTTCCCAGTTCACGTCGATGCCGCCGAAACGGTCGAAATGGAAGTCCAGGGCCGATGCCGCCGCGGGCAGCAGCAGGCCGAGGCACAATGTGGACCGCGCCGATTTCCTCATGCCTGAGGGTCCCGCTCGGGCTTGCCGCGCAGGGCGCGCCAGAACGTGATGCGCGGCAGGTCCGAAAACACCTCGGTGCTGCCGGCGATGTCCTGGGTGGTGGCCTGCATCTGCTCCACCCGCACGGCGATGCGGAACGCGGCCATCACCAGCTCCAGCACCACCCGCGTGGCGATCATCACCGCCAGGAACAGCGCCGGGCCGACCACCAGCAGCCACATCAAGCCGTCGGCCAGCGAGCGCAGGAAGGCGGACACGGTCAGGTACACCGTGCCGATGCCGGCCAGCACCAGCAGCAGGGCGTAGATCAGCGGCAGCATGCGCGAGCTGATGATTTCGCGCATCTGCAGGTCGAACAGGTTCCTCAGCAGATCGGCGATGCCGCTCCTGCTGAATACCCCGCCTGCGCCATGCGCCGCGGATTCCTGCGGGCCCGTTTCCATCTCTCCTCCTTCGATGCGGCCGCGTGCACGCGGCCGCTGCGATGTCTTATGCTTTCGCGCATCCGCAAGGCCGCGACGCCTGCCACGCCCAGGGAACCGCGCCATGAACCAGCCTACGCCCGCTGCCGCACTCAAGCCGCTTGTCGTATTCGGATTGGCCGTGATGCCGTTCGCCGCCGCGGCCCAGGCCGACCTGGACCGGATCGCGCAGTGCATGCGGGACAACCTGCCGAAGAGCCTCAGCGTCGGCACCGTCAGCCTCAGCCTGAGCAACCAGGGCGGCGCCGGGCAGCAGATTTTCGGCAGCCTCAGCACGCAGTCGGGCGCTGGCGGCCGGCGCCTGGTCTGGTCGGTCCGCGCGCCTTCCGACCTGGCCGGCTCGGCGGTGCTGATCCGCGACGGCAGCGGCGGCGCCGCGACCTGGCTCTACCTGCCCGCGCTGGGCGAGGCGCGGCGGGTGCAGCAAGCCGACCGGGAGGGCAAGATGTTCGGCAGCGACATCAGCTACGGCGATGCCGAGCGCATCGTCTCGTCCTTCGCCGGCAGCGCGCTGACCGTGCTCGGCGAGGACCGCTATGGCGGACGCCCGGTGTGGAAGATCGCCGCGACCACGCCGCCAGAGCTGGCAGGGGCTTACGACCGCGTCGACCTGAGCATCGACCAGAAGACCTGCGTGACCCTGGCCGCAGACCTGCTGAAGGACGACCAGGTGCTGAAGCACTGGGCGGTCGATGCCGCTTCCCTGGCCCAGTCGGGGCGCTACTGGTATGCCGCTTCCGGCACCATGACCGACCTGCAACGCAAGAGCTCGACCCAGGTGCGCTTCTTCCGGGTCAGCACCGACCGGCCCCTGCCCGAGGCGGCCTTCGAGCCGCGCAGCTTCTACCGCGGCGGCGAGCGATAGGCCGCGATTGCCGGACCGGGCGGGCTCCGCCGATGCCCCGCCGGGCCTCCTGAGTCGTTCCATTGGGCGAGCCTCCACTCGCACGATGACCTGCCTGCCGTCGCAGCGTTCACAGGTGCTGGCCAGCCCTTGGGAGCTGTTGTTCTGTGCCGGCCGTGCGGCGCAACGCACGCGGCGCGCGCTTCCGACTTTCAGCTGATGCTAATGACGACCTTGCCATTGTGGAATGGCATGTTTGGCGGGCAATTGGCAGTAGAGGCCAACCAAAGGAGAGTCGCTGTCGCCTGCCGTGGAGGCGGGGGCGGCTGCGGGGAGAGGCCGCTTCAGGATTTGGCGCGCTTCGGCCGGCGCACGACCCGGACCTTGCCGCTGGTGCCGCCGCCGCAGTAGAAGCGCTCGCCGCCATCGCATTCGAGTCCGGATACGATAAGCCCGGGCGGCATGTCGAGCTGTTCCAGCACCTCGCCGGTATGCGGATCGATGCGCCGCAGATCGCTCTGCTCGTTCTCCCAGGTCCCGTGCCACAGCTCGCCGTCGACCCAGCTGACGCCGGTGACAAAGCGCTTCGATTCGATGGTGCGCAGCACCGCCCCGGTCTGCGGATCGACCTGGTGGATCTTGCGCTCGCGGTACTGCCCCACCCACAGCGTGCCCTCGGCCCAGGCCAGGCCGGAGTCGCCGCCGCCGCCCGGAGCCGGAATGCTGGCCAGCACTCGGCCGCTCTCCGGGTCGATTTTCTGGATGCGGTCCTCGGCGATCTGGAACAGGTGGCGACCGTCGTAGGCTGTGCCGGCATGGGCTGGCACCTCCAGGGCTCGCAGCGTCTGACCGCTGGCCGGGTCGAACGAGTTGAGGCGGCCGCCGGCGGCGAACCAGACCTGCCGGCCGTCGCAGGTGACGCCGCCGACGTTGTCGGCGCCGGGGAAGGGGCCATACTCCTGCACGATTTCCGCTTTAGCGTGTTTCATCGTTCCAACCTCAAGGTCCGTTGGCAGACTTTAATCGCCCGGCAGCGGCGAAGGGAGTAACAAGGTCGTCGTGAATCCGGGCAGCAGCGGTGTCATCCAGCGCCGGGCCCGACCGCGGCCGAAGGATTGGACTTTGCCCGCCGCGGCCAGTGCGTCGAGCGCCCGCTGCACGCTGCGCTGGCTGGTACCGAGTGCCAGCGCCCGGGCCGAGCTGGACCAGGATTCGCCGTCGGCGGAAAAGGCCAGCACTTCCCCATGGCCCCCCCCGACACGCCGCCGC
>CAYWPB010000211.1:0-6881 GCA_964458725.1 uncultured Nevskia sp.
CGCACACCCCGGGCCCCACACAACCGCGCCCCGGAAAAGGGCGCACGTCATAAATCCAGTCATCCGGATCCTCGTCGCCCTCGGCCCAGTGCCACTGTTCCTCGGGCTGCGGCTGCTGGCCTTGTTCCGCTTCGACCATGCCCTGCTCGGCTGGCTCGCCGGCGGCGCGGCGCCGGTGCCGGTCCCGGTGCGCGCGGACCGGCCGGAGCGGCACCGCCGCCGTTAAATCCCGCCGGCCGGAGGCGCGCGCGCCAGCCGCCGGCTTTTGCCCTTCCGCTGGAAGCTTGCCCGGTCCGTCCATGGCCGCGCCTTCGGCCGCGCCGCGCCCGCTCAGATGCGTTCCAGGCGCATGGGTCCCGCTGCCGCGGCAGATGACCACTGGAAGAAAGTTGACGGAGCTGCCGGCTTCGGCAAAGGTGTGGCGCTCGGAGCTGCGGCATACCTACAGGAAAAACCCCGCCATGATCACCGTCCACCACCTCAACAACTCCCGCTCCCAGCGCGTGCTGTGGCTGCTGGAGGAGCTGGGCATCCCTTACCAGATCAAGCACTACCAGCGCGACGCCGCGACGATGCTGGCGCCGCCCGAGCTGAAGGCGGTGCATCCTCTCGGCAAGTCACCGGTGATCGACGACGACGGCGTGGTGATCGCCGAGTCCGGCAACATCGTCGATTACCTGGTGGAGCGCTACGGTCAAGGACGGCTGGCGCCGGCGGCGGGCTCGCCGCAGCGGCTGCGTTACAACTACTGGCTGCACTACGCCGAGGGCTCGGCGATGTTGCCGCTATTGCTGAAGCTGATCTTTGGTAAGGTCGCCACCGCGCCGATGCCGTTCTTCGTCAAGCCGATCGCGCGCGGCATCGTCGCCAAAGTCAACCAGCAGTTCATCGACCCGCAGCTCAAGCTGCACTTCGACTACATCGAGGGCGAACTGGTCCGCAACGCCTGGTTCGCCGGCGAGGCGTTCAGTGCCGCGGACATCCAGATGAGCTTTCCGCTGGAGGCGGCGGCGGCGGGCGGCGGCGGCGCGGTGGGTCCGAAAACGCGGGCCTTCCTCGAGCGCATCCACGCGCGGCCCGCTTACCTGGCCGCGCTGGAGAAGGGCGGCAAGTACGAGCTGTTGAGCTAGGAATTCCTAGCTGCAGCGGCGCAGGCGCGGTGCCGGCGCGGCGGCCGGCTCCACGGCGGCTTCGGCTTCATCTTCCAGGGACAGCAGGTCCCAGTCGCCTCGATACGGCTGCCAGGTGGCGTACCACTGCTCGTTGGCGGCGGTGCGCACCACCACGTAGGCCTCGTCCATCTGCGCCCGCACGGCACGGGCGCCGGCGGTTGCCGGCAGGTGGTGCAGGCCCAACTCGGCGACGATGGCGCCGGGCGGCAGGTGCAGCGGGGGGCGGGCCATGGCCGGGCGTTCGGCCGGTGCTTCGAAATGCAGCAGTTTGCGCAGCTTGTTCAGCATGATGCGGGTCCAAACCAGGCGGCCGTTCGCGGCCCATGCGCTATGAGGCGTCAAAAGCCGGGGATGATTCGGCCCGCCGCGACAAACGGCGGCAGGAGGCCGACCGGCACCCGCCGCCGGCGCATAATCGGAGCAACAGCAGGGAGGATTCCATGCAGGCGGTCGATCCGGAGTTCGAGCAGCGTGTGCGCGACAGCTTCGCGCGCCAGGGCGCCATGCGGCACATCGGCGCGGTGCTGGCGGAGATCGCGCCGGGGCGGGTGGCGATCGATCTGCCGTACCGGCTGGAACTGAGCCAGCAGCACGGCTACTTCCACGCTGGCATGGTCAGCACCGTCGCCGACTCGGCCGGCGGCTACGCCGCCTACACGCTGTTCCCGGCGGACAGCTCGGTGCTGACGGTGGAGTTCAAGGTCAACCTGATCGCGCCGGCCGACGGCGAGCGGGTGCGTGCTGTGGGGCAGGTGATCCGCAGCGGCCGCACCCTGACCATCTGCGAGCTGAAGGCCTACGCGCTGAAAGGCGGCCGCGAGACGCAATGCCTGCACGGCATGGCGACCCTGATGTGCCTGGCCGGAAAGAGCGACGGCGCGTCTCGTTCTTCCGATCGTTGATCGGAAGAAGCCTTCCCCTCACCCCGCCAATCGCTCCGCGATTAGCCCTCCCCTCTTTCTGCGCTTCGCTCTCCTGCTGCACTTGAAAGCTGGGTAGTGCGTCCTGCACCACCCGTCCGCCGTGCCAGCGAGCTTCGCTCGCCATGCGGGCACGGCGGACCCCGCAAGGGGAGAGGGGCATCGGCCGCGGCAGAGCCGCGGGACTAATCCTCGCGGAAATAACGCGCGCCCAGGTAGTCGAGGTAGGCGGGATCGACGCCGCCGCCGGCGCGCAGGCGGCGGTACAGCTCCTGGTAGCTGAGCCAGCGGAAGTCCAGCTCGGCGCCGGCGCGTCCGGCGAAGTGCTCGAGCTCGCGGCGATGCTCGCGCGCCGCCGGCCCGCTCCATTCGTAGTAGAGATAGCAGAGGCCGAAGCCGGCACGGCACTGCGTGGCCATGCCCAGTGCGTGCTTGAGCAGCTGGGTGGCGTAGAGATAGCGGTAGCGCGTCCGGCCCTGCTGGATCTCCGCAGCCAGGGCCTGGCACGCGGGCAGGCCGCGCTCGCTCCACAGCTCGTGGCCGGCCGGGAAATACTTGTCCTTGAAGCGGATCTTCGCCGGGCGCCGCGGCAGGTGCCATTCGGTGAACTTGCTCTCGATGCCGATGCAGCGGCCGCCGGCCAGGGCGATCGCGAGGTCGACGTTGGGCGGCGTGCCCTCGGTGCTGATCGGGAAGCGCGCCTCGTAGGCCAGCTCTGTGGCGTGGCCGTCGAGGCCGAGCGCGGCGAGCAGCGGCGCTGCGTCGCGCGTGGTCCAGTGGTCGAAGACGTTGACCACCAGCGCGGCGGATGAGAACAGTGCGCGCAGCTTGGCCGGGAATCGCGGGAAATCCTTCAGCTCGGCCGCCTCGCCGGCCTGGAACGCCGCCAGCGTCGCCGGTTGCATCGGCTGCCGCAGATTGGCGTCGACACTCTCCAGGTAGCCGGGCGCGATGATGCGCAGGCCGACGGACTGCGCCCACTCCTTTTGCTGCCCCAGGATGCGCGAGCGTGAGGACATCGGACGGAACTTATAGCTCGACGCCGAGGCGGCGCAGCCCGCGCTCGCCTTCGACAGTGGGCAGCAGCACCCGCGCCTGGCGCGAGCGGATCAGCCAGCGCCGTTCGAGCATACGCTCGGTCAGCAGGTTGGCGAGCGGGCCGGCGAGGTGGTGGCGGCGCTCCGTCCAGTCGAGGCAGGGTTTGGCAGACAGCCGGCGCGGATCCTCGTCGGCGCCGAGCAGGGCGTGCTTGCGCAGCGCGGCCACGCCCTTGGGGTTGAGCGACAAATGCAGCTCGGCGCCATGCAGCCAATCGCGCTGCTGCAGGGTTTCGGCCCAGGCTACGCCGAGGCGGCCGGCCAGGTGCTTGTAGCACAGCCGCGCCCGGGCCAGCGGCGGCATCCCATCGCGCGCCGGCGGACGCGGCAGGTTCGGCAGCTCCATCGCCGCCATTGTCTCGAGGGTCTCGGCCCATTCGTCCGATGCCAGCCGGTAATAGCGGTGGCGGCCCTGCGGCGTGACGCGCAGCGCGCCGCTGTCGACCAGCAGGCGCAGGTGCTCGCTGGCGGTCTGCGGGGTAATGCCGGCCAGCTGCGCCAGCTCGGTGGCCGGGCGCTGGCGGCCGTCCATCAGGGACAGCAGCATGCGCGCCCGCGCCGGCTCCGACAGCAGGCCGCCGAGCCGCACCAGGATGCCGGCTGCACGATCTTCCATGGCGGCAGTGTAAGGCGCGGCGCCGGGGGATGCTTCGTCCGGGCCCGAAACGTCCGCTGCCTGGCGGCCGGAACATCGGATCAGGCTTCCACGCGCGAATCGGCCATGAACTCCATTCCCATCCAGCCCCGCATCCTCTACTACGGCACCCCGGTGGCGCTGATCACCACCCTCAACCCCGACGGCACGCCCAACATCTCGCCGATGTCCTCGTCGTTCGCGCTCGGCGACCGCGTGGTGCTCGGCATGAGCGAGGGCGGGCAGGGGCTGGACAATTTGCGGCGCACCGGCGAATGCGTCATCAACCTGCCTTCGGCGGCGCTGCACGGCGCGGTGGAGAGGCTGGCACCGACCACCGGCCGCGACCCGGTGCCGGAGGACAAACGCGCCTTCGGCTACCGCCACGTCGCCGACAAGTTCGGCTGCGCCGGGTTGACACCACTGCCGTCCGAGCGGGTGGCTCCGCCGCGTATCGCCGAGTGTCCCCTGCAACTGGAGGCGCGGCTGGCGGCGGCGCACGCCGGCGGGCCGCTGCCGCGGTTCGCGATCCTGGAGACGCAGGTGCTGCGCACCCATGCGCACCGCGACATCGTGGTGGATGGTACCCAGCATGTCGACACCGGGCGCCGGCGGCCGCTGCTGTACGTGTTCCGCCACTACTTCGGCACCGGGCCGCGCCTGGCGCGCACTTTCAAGGCAGAGTACTGATTGGTATGATTTTATTGGAGCGGCGGGCATAAAAAACGCCCCGTGTTCGTCACGGGGCGTGGCTTGCCGGTTCTCCGAAGGTCGTGCGGGACTCGCAGAGTTCCGGACAGTGGGAATGACCCACGATGCGTGCCCCTAGCATAGACATTTCTTCCGCCGATTTCACGGCCGAATCTGGCCGCGGCGGCGCAGGCTCATGAATGCCCGGGGATTTTCGCGGCGCACCGGCCTGGGGTAGAGTCGCGGCATGAGTCTTGCCTCCTTTCCGGCGCAGCGAGGACCGGCGGTATGAGCCGGCCCGGATTCGAAACCTTCCGCATCCACTGGCGCTCGGTGCCGGTAGGGCTGCTGCTGCTCTGGTTCGGGCTGGGTGCCTGGCTGGTCTGGCCGCGCAAGCTGGCGTTGATCGCGCTCGGCCTGGAGCTGGTGCTGGCGCTGGGGCTGCTGTTCAGCCTGTTCACGGTGACGGTGGCCGAGGAGGGCCTGATCCTGTTCCGCGTCAACGAGCTCCGCTGGTCCCAGGTCAGCGGGGTGCGCGCGGTGCGCCTGCTCGGCCTGCCGCACCTGGTGATCTCGCGCCGCAACGGCGGGCGCTGGTGGATGCCGCTGTACCTGCGCGGCATGCCGCGGCTGCAGCGGGCACTGGCGGAAAAGGCGCCAATCGGCAATCCTCTGCGCCTCTATGCAGAATCCGCCCTCGCTGCCCGTCTCGGCAAGTAGTCTTCGCGTCCCCTTTTTCCACAGGGCGCGGGTCGAGCACGTCCTGCGCTGGGCGCTGGGCGCGGCGTTGGTGATGCGGCTGCTGTTCCCGTTCTACGACTCGCCGCTGAACCATCTGTTCTCCGACCCAGGCCGGCACTGGGAGAACGGGCTCTACTTCCTGCACCCGAACATCATGGGCAGCGGCGACCCCTACCTGTACCAGCTGTGGACCTGGCTGCTGCAGCAGGCGGCGGTGCGCGACCAGGCGGTGGTTCTGACCGGCGTGGGCTTCCTCTGCGCCGCGGTGCCTTACGGCTGGTATCGCGCGCTGAAGGAGCTGCTGCCGCGGGCCTGGGCCCTGGGCGGGGCGCTGGCGATCGCCCTGGTGCCGGGCTTCATCAGCATCTATGCCTATTTCATGAACGAGACGCTGCTGTTGGCGCTGACCGGCTTCGCCTTCTGGGCGACGTTCCGCGCGCAGCGCAAGCGCACCGTCCGCGCCTTTGCCGTCGCCTGCGCGCTGTGGCTGGCCTGCGGCTTCACCCGCAGCGTGGCGCTGCCGATGGCGCTGCTGTGCCTGCTGTGCTTGTGGCTGCCGCAGCGGCGCCGGCTGGCCAAGGCGGCGGTCGGTGTTGTGCTGCTGCTGGCGCTGGCGATCCCCGCCGGCTTGCATGGCAAGGTGGCGCTCGGCTATTTCGCCCCGTTCGGCAATCTCTATCTCAACGAGGTCTACAGCCGCAGCGGTGCCAAGAACATCGGCCTGGAGTTCGGACCGAAAGGCCACTACCAGTTCGGCTCACCCAGCTTCTACAACCCCAGCTTCTATCCCTTCTCCGACTGGCTGACCGCGCGTGAAGGCACCGCCGAGGTGACGATCGACCTGAGCCAGGGCCGCCGCGACTGGATCGCCGAGCGGGCGCGGATGGAGGCCGAGCGCACCTTCCCGCGCTGGCAGGAGGTGTGGGAGAACTTCCTCTACCTGAGCTTCGCCGAGGCCTGGCCGGACAATGACCTGCGCTCCGTCACCGGCTTCCTCACGGTGTGGACGCGCTGGCTGTGGCCGCCGCTGATCCTGCTGGTGGTCTGGGGTGTGGCAAGGAACCGCTTCCGTGGCCGCGAGTGGCTGCTGCCGGCGTGCGCCCTGGGCATGTTCCTGTACCTGGCGGTGCAGCGCGAGAGCGTGATGGAGGGACGCTTCCGCAAGCCGCTGGACCCGATCTTCGTCGCCGCGACGGTGGTGCTGCTGTACCGCCGCCCGCGCCGGCTCAGGCCGCAGCCGCCGCCGGCGGCCAGCTACGTGGCGGCGCCGGCCGCGCCGCCGCCCCCGGCGGAGCCGGCAGCATGAGCGCGCCGTTCCGCTATTACTTCCGCGTGCGCTACGGCGAATGCGATGCGCAGAAGGTGGTGTTCAACGCCCGTTACGGCGATTACGTCGACCTTGGGTTCTCCGAGTTCATGCGCGCACTCGGCTACGGTGAGGCGCTGGCCACCGGGGCGGTCGATTTCCAGCTGGTCAAGCAGACCTTCGAATGGAAGGGTTCGGCGCGCTATGACGACGTGGTCGAATTGACGCCGCGGGCGATCATTCTGGGCGCGTTGCTCGGCGTGGTTTTCGGGGCATCTTCGCTTTACCTCGTGCTGAAGGTCGGCATCACGGTCAGCGCAT
>CAYWPB010000212.1:0-6840 GCA_964458725.1 uncultured Nevskia sp.
GGGCGGGGGGGTGATGACCAGGGGGTTGGTGTGGCGGTGGGCGATCACCCGCAGGTTCGGGTTGCTGCTGTCGCTGTAGCCGCCGCTCTGGGTGGAGGACGCGCTGCCGTTCGCGGCGCTGGAGGAAGAGGTGGACGCGGTCTTCGACAGCGAGCCCAGGCCGCTGGAGGAGGATGCGCCGGAGGAGCTGCCGAACATCGACCCGCCGCTGGACTTGCCTTTGCTCGCCGGCTGGTTGCCGGTGAGCACCGCGGCCAGCGTGTCGGCGTCGGCGTATTTCAGATAAATCACCTGGGTGTCGCCCTCGTTCGGCGTGGGCTGGTCGAGCCGGGCGATCAGCGCTAGCAGCTTGTCGCGCCCGGCGCGGTCGCCGCCGACCAGCACGCTGTTGCTGCGCGTATCGGCAATCACCGCCGGCTGCGCGGCGCCGGCATCGGCCTGGCGGTTCTGCTGCAGCAGCGCGCTCAGGCTGCGCACGATGTCGTCGGCCACCGCGTTGTGCAGCGGCACCAGTTCGACGTCGCGGTCGCCGTTGCGGTCCAGCGCCGCCACCAGCTGCTGCAGCCGCGCCACGTTGGCGGCGCGGTCGGAGACGATCAGGCTGTTGCTGGAGGCGATGGCGGCGAGCTGCCCGGACTGCGCCACCAGCGGCCGCAGCGCCGCCACCAGCTGCGCCGCCGAGCCGTTGTGCACGTCGATGACGCGGGTCAGCAGCTCGTCGCCGGCCGCGGCGCCAACCAGACTGCCGGCCTCGCTGCGTGCATTGGCGTCCGGCACAATCTTGATCGCGGCGCCGGCCGGCACGGCGGCGAAGCCGTTCACCGCCAGCACCGACAGAAAGGTGGCGTAGACCGCGTCGGCGTCCATCGGGCTGGACGAGATCACGGTGACCTTGCCCTTCACCCTGGGGTCGACCACGAAGTTCCGGCCGGTGACTTCGCTGACCGTGGCGATCAGCGTGGCGACGTCGGCCTCCTTGAGGTTGAGCGTGACTTCGGCGCCGTTCTTTTCGGCCTGTGCCGCGGTGGCAAGGAAGGCGGAAAGCAGCAGCAGGCGCAGGGCTGCGCGCGGAAAGGGTGGAACGCTCATGGACCGTGTGATGGAAGGGCGGGGAGGCGCAACTGGGGTGCCGCCTTCGCCGGGTCCGGTGGCGGGTCGTTGTCACGGAGCAACAACCCACATCGGCGGGGCACGGGACCCGGGCGAAGAGCGGCCGTGTATTGATAGCAGCGCCGGCACCGCGGCGCGGCGGAATTAACCGGAGCTTTACCTCGGGACTGCCTGCGCCCGCAGCAGCGTGTGAAGGATTGGTAAAAGAGCGCGGCCCGCGTCGTGGCCGCGCCTATGCTGCCGCCGCCCGCGCACGCCTCGGGGGAGGAAGAATGAAGCCGCTGATGGCCCGCTGCGCCTCGTACCACGTCGTTCTGTCCGGTATCTGCTTCGCCGCCTGCGTTGCTGCCCAGGCCGCCCCGGAGCGGCGCATCGTCCAGGTCATCGACCTCAGCCCCGCCGTGAGCCTGCGCGGTGGCATGCAGCCGCTGGCGCAAGCGCGCTACGACCGCGGCCGTGCCGACGGCGAGCAGGTGCTGCACGGCCTGACCCTGCGCTTCCGCCTGTCCGACGCGCAGCAGCAGGTGCTGAGCCGGCTGCTGCGCGAGCAGCAGGACCCGGCTTCGCCGCAGTATCACGCCTGGCTCAGTCCCGCCGAGTACCGTGAGCGCTTCGGCATGAGCCAGGACGACCTGGCGGCGGCGCAGACCTGGCTGCGCGCACAGGGCTTCAGCATCGAGGGCATCGCCAGCAACGCCAACCGCATCAGTTTCGGCGGCAGCGTCGCCCAGGTCGAGGCGGCGTTCCACACCGAGATGCACCGCTACCGCGTCGGCGGCGAGAGTCACCTGGCCAACGCCACCGCACCCTCGCTGCCGTCGGCGCTGGCCGGCGTGACGATCGGCCTGGGCAACCTGTCCGACTTCCGGCCGCGGCCGCGCAGCCGCGCGCTGTGCCGCAAGATCGCCGCCGTGCCGAGCTTCACTTCCAGCCTCTCCGGCAACCACTACCTGGCGCCGCGCGACTTCGCCACCATCTACGGCCTGCAGGCCCTCTACAGCGCGGGTGTCACCGGTTCCGGGCAGAAGCTGGTGGTGGTGGGGCAGAGCGCGATCCGCAACAGCGACATCAGCGCCTTCCGCAGCGCCGCCGGCCTGTCGTCCAACCTGCCGGCCTCGATCCTGGTGCCGCACAGCGGCAGCTCGACGGTACAGAGCGAGTCCGGCGACGAGGCCGAATCCGACCTCGACCTGGAGTGGTCCGGTACCGTCGCCCCGGACGCCTCGGTGTATTTCGTCTACACCGGCGGCGACAGCAACTACGGCGTGTTCGACGCGCTGGCCTATGCCGTGGACAACGACACCGCACCGCTGATCAGCCTCAGCTACGGTGCCTGCGAGCAGGACATCGGCAGCAGCGACATTGCCGCGCTCGAGAGCGTGCTGCAGCAGGCCAGCGCCCAGGGCCAGACCGTGGTGGCCGCCTCAGGCGACAGCGGCGCCGCCGACTGCGATTACTCCACCTCCACCGACACCGTGACCGAAGCCAGCCATGGCCTGGCGGTGGACTACCCGGCCTCCTCGGTCTACGTCACCGGCGTCGGCGGCAGCGGCTTTGTCGAAGGCAGCGGCAGCTACTGGAGCAGCAGCAACGACAGTCATAGCGCCTCCGCCCTGTCCTATATTCCGGAAACAACCTGGAACGACAGCTCTTCGGCCTACGGCCTGGCGGCTTCCGGCGGCGGTCGCAGCCGGCTGTTCTCCAAGCCGTCCTGGCAGAGCGGCAGCGGCGTGCCGGCCGACGGCGTGCGCGACGTGCCGGACCTCGCGCTAGCCGCCAGCCCCGAGCACGACGGTTACCTCTATTGCACCGATGGCAGCTGTGTCGACGGCTTCCGCGACAGCCTCGGCTATCTGAGCGTGGCCGGCGGCACCTCGTTCGGCGCGCCCGCCTTCACCGCCGTGCTGGCGCTGCTGGCGCAGAAGACCGGCGCCAGCGCGCTCGGCAACGTCAACCCGCGGCTGTATGCGCTAGCCGCTTCCAGCAGCGGCGTGTTCCACGACATCGTCAGTGGCGGCAACCAGGTCCCCTGCGCCGCCGGCAGCAGCGACTGCGGCAGCGGCGGCAACCTTGGCTACAGCGCCGCCGCCGGCTACGACCTCGCCACCGGCCTCGGCAGCATCGACGGCTTCAATCTCGCCGACCAGTGGACGGCGGCCTCGGGTACCAGCTCGGGTAGTTCGGGTTCCGCTTCAAGCTCGAGTTCGGGTTCCGCCTCCGGTTCCAGCAGTTCCTCATCCGGCAGCGCCGCGGAGAGTTCCTCCGGAGCCACCGCGCAGTCCGGCGGAGGCGGCGCCTTCAACCCGGCGTTGCTGCTGGCGTTCGCCCTGCTGCTGCCGCTGCGCAACCGCCGCTAAGGAAAATGCTCATGCGTCCCGTCTTCTTCTGTGTCTTGCTGCTGGCGGCCCTGGTTCTCGGCGCCTGCAAGAACAACCACACCGCCTACGTCCTGACCAGCACCGGTTCGATCCTGCGCTTCGGCACCAATACGCCGGGCACGATCGACAACAGCGCCGCGGTCAGCGGCCTGTCCTCCGGCGTCAGCCTGGTGCAGATCGGCTACCGTCCGGAGGACGCGCAGCTCTACGGCGTCACCAGCGACAACAAACTGGCCACTGTCGACCCGGACAACGGCGTGGTCACGCTGGTATCTGCCAGCGCCTTCAGCAGCGACAGCCTGTCGGGCGCGGCGATTTCCTTCGATCCGGTGCACGACCAGCTGCGTCTGGTCACCACCGAGTACAACCTACGCGTCGATCCCGCCGGCACCCTGGCGCAGTCCGCCACCAAGCTGGCCTTCGCCAGCGGCGACGGCAACAGCGGCAAGACGCCGCAGATCGCCGCCATTACCTACGACAACGCCGTGTCCGGCGCCTCCAGCACCACGCTCTACGCGCTCGACGTCACCACCCACGAGCTGCTGCGGGTGGGGGATGCCGGCACCAGCTCGGTCAGTAGCGTCGACGACGGTCTGCTGCACAGCATCGGCAGCACCGGCGTCAGCTTCACCGCCGACGCCGGCTTCAGCGTCCGCTCCGACAACAGCGCCTACGCCGTGCTGCAACAGAGCGGCAGCGGCGCCGCGCTCTACACCATCGACCTGGGCAAGGGCAGCGCCAGCGAGGTCGGCAGCATCGGCGACGGCGACCAGACCATCATTTCCCTGGCGATGCCGGCGGGGGATTGAATTTTGGAGTCCCCTCTCCCCGCTCCTGCGGGGAGAGGGGATGTGGTTTTGGCGCAATCCCGCCAATTGTAAAGACCGGGTAAATCCCCCCGCCGCCCGCGGCGGACAACCCTAAGATGGCTCCACAACACCAAGCGGTCCTGGGCAGGCGAACCGCCTGCATGCGTCGAGACTCACCGTCCATTCCCCTAGCGGCGGTGATCGGCCCGGCCGGCGTCATTCCCTAGCGCCGGCCACTGCGGGGGCGCCAGCGAACTCAGTCCCCCTGCCTCGCTGGCGCCTCCACTTTCATTCCCGCCGGCGCTTGCGCCGATTTGAAATCCGGAGCGGCAAGCGATCAAATGAACACGAATCCGTCCTACAGCCGCGTGATGAAACCCGAAGAGCGGATCCCGGCGCGCATCCTGCTGGTCGACGACGACCGCAAGCTGGCGGGCATGCTGGCCGAGTTCCTGGAAGCGCAGGGCTATACCGTTGCCGTCGTCCACGACGGCGGCGAGGGTCTGGCGCGACTGCGTGCCGAGCTCTGGGACCTGGTGCTGCTGGACGTGATGATGCCGCGCGTCAACGGCTTCGAGGTGCTGCGCCTGCTGCGCCAGACTTCGCAGTTGCCGGTGCTGATGCTCACCGCCCGCGGCGGCGACGAGGACCGCATCAAGGGCCTGGAGGGCGGCGCCGACGACTACGTCGCCAAGACCGCCTCTTCGCGCGAGCTCCTGGCCCGCATCCGCGCCCTGCTGCGCCGTGTCCGCAACGCGCCGGCGGCGGAGCCGCAACGCGAGATCGTGATCGGCGAGTTGCGCATCGACGGCGGCGCGCGCACCGCCCTGCTCGGCGGCGTGCGGGTGGGGCTGACGCCGGTGGAGTTCGACCTGCTGCTGGCGTTGGCGCGGTATCGCGGCAACGTGCGCTCGCGCGAGCAGCTGATGGAGCAGGTGCGCGATCGCGAGTTCGAGGTGTTCGACCGCTCCATCGACGTGCACATCGCCAGCCTGCGCCGCAAGCTGGCCGACGACCCGCGCGCGCCGCGCTTCATCCGCACCGTGCGCACCGTGGGCTACATGCTGGTGGACGGCGGGGCGCCGCAGTGAGCCCGCCGCGATGAGCGGGTCCGCATGAAGCTGCGCAGCTCGCTCTATTCCAAGCTGCTGCTGTGGCTGCTGCTGGACCTGCTGCTGATCGGCGGCCTGTTCTTCGCCATCGCCGGTCGCTCCGGCGTGGGCTGGAGCATGCTGCTGTCGCAGCCGGTGCGCGAGCGCCTGCTGTCGATCGGCGAGCGCGTCGGCAAGGAGCTGTCGCTGACGCCCGAGGCCGGCTGGGACCAGGTGCTGGCCTCCTACAGCGGCGAATACGGCGTCGACTTCTCGATCGAGCCGACGCGCCCGGTCGGCGTGTTCGTGTCGCGTTTCGCCGGGCCGCCGCCCGGCGAGCGTCATGGCCCGGGCGAGCAGGGCTTCAGCGTGCAGGGTTTCGGCTCGCCTCCCGAGGGGGCGCCGCTCGATGGCGGGCCGCCACCACCACCGCAGGACGGACCGGTCACGCTGCAGTCCGTCGGTCCTCCTCCGGGACCGGCCGGTGCGCCGCAGCTGAATCAGATCTTCCATCTCAGCACCGGGCCGGTGGTGATCGGCATGGGCGGTCCCGGCCCGCTGGCGATGCCGGACCGGCGCATGCGCGGCAACCTCATCGCCATCGACCACGCCCATTCCTTCGACGCCTACGAGCTGCGCATTCCCTCGACCCTGGAGCGGAGCAACCAGCCGGTGCGGCCTTTGATGCTGCACGCGCGTGCCGGCGGCCTGGTGCCGCTGCTGCGCTTCCTCGGCGTGACCGAATGGCTGTCGTTCGCGCTGCTGGTGATGCTGCTGTCGGCGCTGCTGTGGACGCCCTTCATCTGGGGCATCACCAGCACCGTGGTGCGCCTGACCCGCGCCACCGCCGCCATCGCCGACGGCCGCTTCGAGACGCGGGTGCAGACCCGCCGTCGCGACGAGCTGGGCCGGCTGGCCGATTCGGTCAACCGCATGGCCGAGCGCCTGCACAACTACGTCAGCGGCCAGAAGCAGTTCCTCGCCGACGTGGCGCACGAGGTCACCTCGCCGCTGGCGCGGGTGCAGATGGGCCTGGGCATCCTCGAATCGCGGCTGGGCGAGGGTGAGCAGCGCACCCTGCACAACGTGCAGGACGCGGCGCAGCAGATGTCGCGCCTGCTCGACGAGCTGTTGCTGTTCTCGCGTGCCGACATGCAGGCCGAGCGGGTCGAGCGCGGCGTGCTGCAGCTGGAGCCGCTGCTGCGCGAGGCGCTGCGCCGCGAGGATCCGCAGAACCAGGTGAAGCTGGACGCGGCGCCGGGCCTGCGCGTGCTGGCGCAGGACGCCTTGCTCGAACGTGCCGTCTCCAACCTGGTGCGCAACGCGCTGCGCTACGGCGGCAGCGGCCCGGTCGAGCTGCGCGCCGTTGCGGTGGAAGGCGCGGTGCGGATCGTGGTCAGTGATCGCGGTCCCGGGGTGCCGGCCGCGGCGCTGCCGCGCCTGGGCGAGCCG
>CAYWPB010000213.1:0-6834 GCA_964458725.1 uncultured Nevskia sp.
GCCGACGAGCTGGCCGCGCTGCTCTCGCCGAAGGTGCGCGCCGCCGTGGACCGGCTCGGCGTGCCGCGCGGCGGCTTTTCCGACCTGTTCCCCGCATGAAACTCGCCACCTACATCTCCGGCCTGCTCGGGGTCGTGATCCTTACGGTGCTGGTGCTCCACCAGGGGCTGGGCGAGGTCATGCACCTGCTGTCGGAGGCCGGCTGGGCGCTGCTCTGGCTGGTGCCGTTCCACGCGCTGCCGCTGCTGCTCGATGCCCAGGGCTGGCGCGTACTGCTGGCACCGAAGGATCCGCAGGCGCGCGCGCGGCTGCCGTTCCTGCTGTGGGTGGCCGCCGTGCGCGAAGCGGTCAACCGGTTGCTGCCCACCGCCAACGTCGGCGGCGAGCTGATCGGCATCCGCCTGACCAAGTGGCGCCTGCCCGACAGCGGCGCGGCGATTGCCGCCAGCATCATCATGGAAGTGCTGTTCACCCTGGTGAACCAGTATCTGTTCACCGCACTGGGCATCGTCCTGCTGGTGGCCGCGACCCAGGCCAGCGAGCAGACCTGGACCATCCTCGCCGGCCTGGCCCTGAGCCTGCCCATGCCGATCCTGTTCGGCGCCCTGCTGCGCTACGGCAAGATTTTCGAGCGTATGGAGAAGGCGGTGGAGAAGATGCTTGGCGACAGCAACCGCCTGGCCTCCCTGCTCGGCGGCGCCAGCCTGGATGCCGAGATCCGCGAACTGTACGCCCGCCACGGCCGCTTGATGGTGGGTCTGCTGTGGCAGCTGTCGGGCTACATCCTCGGCTCGTTCGAGACTTGGCTGGCGCTGTACCTGCTCGGTCATCCGGTCAGCATCTGGGCGGCGATCGCGGTGGAAGCCACCACCCAGGCGGTGCGCCACCTGATCTTCATCGTGCCGGCCGGCCTGGGCATCCAGGAAGCAGGCCTGGTGCTGTTCGGCCAGATCGTTGGAATCGACAGCAACGTCGCCCTGTCGCTGTCGCTGGCAAAGCGCATGCGCGAGGTGCTGTTCGGCGTGCCGGCCCTGCTCAGCTGGCAGTTCCTGGAGGCGCGCCGGCTGCGGCGCTCGCTGAGCGAGCGTCAGCCCAGCGCCTGAGGCCACGCCCGCCATCCCGCCGGGGCTCTTGAATTCGCCGCGGTCGCCGTAAAATATATAGTCGTTAGGCCTGCACGCTTCCGACTGCCGATGGAACTGCCAATTTCCGACGCGACTGCCGTCGCTAGCGCCGACTACTCCATGCGCCACTGGTCCGGTGATCCGGGCAAGATCCGCATCGGCTCCGACGAGCACAAGCGGCTGTTCTGCCGCATGCTGCTGGAGACCCACAACCCATACAAGCCGGCCGTGATCGAATGGCCGCGCCTGACGCGGGACGCGCTGCACCGCGTCACCTCGCTGCCGATCTGGGACATCGCGGTGCAGACCGAAGGGCGGGCCTCGATCCGCGTCAGGACCTTCGCCGAGACGGTGCACGACCCCTTGCTGCGCCAGGCCCTGGACATGGACGGCGGCGAGGAGGCGCGCCACAAGGTGGTGCTGAGCAGGCTGGTCGAGGCCTACGGCATCAAGCTCGCGCCGGAGCCCGCCTACCCCGCGCCGAAAGACGCCGAGTGGGCCTGGCTGGTGACCGGTTATTCCGAATGCATCGACAGCTTCTTCGCCTTCGGCCTGTTCGAGGTGGCGAAGCGCTCCGGATACTTCCCACCCGAGCTGGTCGAGACCTTCGAGCCGGTGATGCAGGAGGAAGGCCGCCACATCCTGTTCTTCGTCAACTGGGCCGCCTGGTACCGCAAGAACCTGCCGTGGTGGCGCAAACCCTGGTTCTTCCTCAAGGTGCTGGCGGTGTGGGGCTTCCTGGTATGGGAGCGCGTCGGCATCGCCAAAGGCATCGACGCCGACGGCGTGGCGCAAGATGCCAACTTCGCCATGACCGGCAGCGGCGCTGTCGGCATCGAGCTCAAGCCGCGCGAGTTGATCGACCTGTGCCTGGCCGAAAACGACCGCCGCATGGCCGGCTACGACCGGCGCCTGCTGCGGCCGCTGACGGTGCCGCGACTGGCGAGACTCGCCCGCCGCTTCGTACCCGAAAGCTGATCGCCGGTACCGGCTGGTTCTGAACGCACTGCGAACTGTCGCCCAGTTGAAGCCAGCGCCCTCCGCTACAATCCCCCGGGGATTCTGCACTTGGCGAAGGGGAATACAATGCGCAAGTTCCAGGCCACGCTCGCCGGTCTGCTGTTCGTTGCCGGATGCACGGGCACCATCGACATCCAGCCGGTGGCTGTCAAGGAACCCTTGGTCATCCCCGAGGGCAGCGATCCCAAACCGGTGCTCCTGACCCGCCTGCGATTCCAGCAGATGCGCGGGCAGGATCTGGGCAAGCGGTTCGGTGGTTCCCTCTGCAAGGAACGTGGCCGCATCTACTCGGACTCCGATTACCTGGATCTCAGGGGCCTTCAACAAGATCTGGGCGCCGCGTTCCGCGAGGCGATGATTCAGGCCAACTATCCGGTTGTCGGCGATCCCAATGCTCTCTTCGAAGACGACTCGGCCTCCAAAGCGGAACTGAAGCTGGCCGGATCGGTCGACAAGCTGGCGCTCGAGCCCTGCTACTACTACGACAACAAGAACAACTACAACTACGCGTCCGGGGCGGCGTCCTTGCGCATCAACTGGCAGGTCTACGATGTCCTGGCACGCCGGGTGGTGTATCAGACCAGCACCGAAGGCTTCTTTTTTCTGAACGAGGTCAAGCGCAACGGAGCGAGCGTACTGGTCATCAATGCCTTCCAGGCCGCCGTCCGCAACCTGCTCGCCGATCCCGGATTCAACGCCCTGGTGACCCGCCGGCAGCCGGCCGCGACCGACGCCGCGGCCGGGTATTCCCCGATCGACATCGTCGCGGGCAAAACGCCTCCTTCCGACATCACCTCGGCAGCCGCGTCCGTCGTCACGATCCTCAATGCCACGGGACTCGGCAGCGGCTTCATCATCAGCCCCGATGGCTATGTATTGACCGATCGTCATGTGGTCGGGCAGTCCCGCTTGGTCAACGTGCGCCTGTCCTCCGGCCGTGAAATGACCGGCGAAGTGGTCAGGACCGATGCCGTACGCGACGTCGCCCTGGTCAAGCTGGAGGAGTCGAACCTGCCGGCATTGAGGCTGCGAACCGAGTCGACGCCGGCGATCGCCGACGAGGTCTATGCCATCGGCACCCCGCTGCACGAGGAACTTCACAACACCGTCACTCGCGGCGTCGTCGGCGGATACCGCATGGTCGATGGCTTCAGCTTCATCCAGAGCGATGTGAGTATCCATCACGGCAACTCCGGCGGCCCCTTGCTCGACCGCAGCGGCGCCGTGGTCGGACTTTGCGAGATGGGGCTGTTCCAGGGAGATCCCGACGGCTCCATCCATCTGTTTACCCCGATTGCCGACGCGCTGAAGCAGCTGAACATCCGCCTGGTGACGTTCGAGGCTTCAGTCCATATGCAGTAGCAGCGGTCAGGGCACAGGCCGGCTCAAGGCAAGCCCTGGACCTGGTCCCACACCTGTCCGGCGAACAGCACGCCGCCGCTGGATACCGGCAAGCCGGCCTTCTGCAGGGCCTCCGCAGTCCACGTGTTGCAGGTGTAGAACCCCCAGTACGTCCGGGTGGATGAGTAGTACACGTTCCCCGGCAGCTGACCCGGCAGATAGGGCCGCACCGCGCCGGGCGGGTCCTGCTCCAGCGAGTCCCAGACGAAGCGCTGCAGCTCGCGCAGCTGTGCGGCGGACAGGCTCAACGCCGCGAGGTGATCGGCGCCGTAGGCCCGCTGCGGCGCTTCCTGCAGGCCGGTGACCAGCATCACTCCGGCGCCGGGAAACGGCGCCAGCAGCGCATGCCAGATGTTCCTGTGGCTGGCCAGCATGTACTGGCGGTCGCCGAAGCCGAACACCAGGTAGCGCGGCGCGGCGAAATCGGCGGTGAGAGTGGACAGGTGCTGGTCGAGTTCGGCCACCGGCAGCACCAGGTCGGTGTGGCGCCCGCGGCGCAGCACGTAGACGCTGGCCGGGGCTGGCGGCGCATCGGCCGTCGCGGCCATGCCGGTTTCCACTGGCACCGCGCTGCATGCCGAAAGCGCGGCCAGCAGCAGCGTGCCGCACAGCCATTGCAGCCTAGCCCGCATCCAGCGCAGCCTGGCACAGTCTGAGCATCAACGGCGCGACGCTCTCCGGATCGGCGACGCCGGCCAGCTGGTCGTAGACGCCGAAAGCGGTGATCGCGTGCAGCTGATCCACCTTGGCGTCGATCCAGGGCTGTTGCCGCCGCGGGTGCAGGCGCAACACCAGCGTGCGCAAGCCGGCGCGACGACGCTCATTGCGCTCGGCCAGCACCGGCGCGAAGTCCGGATCGAGCGCGGCGATGCCGCTGAGGCGCCGCATCAGCAGCCGGTCGGTGCCGTAAAGCTGGCCCAGCACGACGAGGAAGCGGCCCAGCGCCGCCTGCGCATCGGGCATCTGGAAGGCTTCGGCGATGCGGCCGATGCCGCCCTGCACCGCCAGCGTGTCGCACAACGCTTCGAGCAGCCCGGCCTTGGACTGGAAGCGGTAATACACCGTCATCCGCGCCACACCGGCCTGTTTCGCCACCGCTTCGATGGTGAAGCGGCCGTAGCCGTCCGGCGCCATCAACAGCGCGCGCGCTGCGGCCAGCACCTTGTCGCGGGTCTCGTCACTGGTCTCCTGGCGGCGGCCGAGCTGGTACGGGCGGGGACTCATGGATGGCGGGCGCTTTGGATTTATCTGTATTGACTGTACAGTGAAATGAGCATAACTTTGTACTCACAGTCTAGCGAATTACGGCTACCGACCGGAGCTCCTTCATGCGCGCCCTTCCCCTCCTCCGCATCCTGATGCGCCTCAGCATTACCGTCCTGCTGGTGCTCGGCATCCTGTTCTGGACCGGTCACGCCTATGCCCTGGTGCAGGTGCATATGGCTTTCGGCCTGATCTTCGTGCTGGGCCTCTGGGCTCTGGCCGGGATCGCGGCGGCGCGCGGCGCGCCGCTGCCGGTGGTGATCGGCGCCGTCATGCTCGGCCTGTTGGTGCTGGCACTGGGCATGACGCAGACGCGTCTGCTACCGGGCGACTATCACTGGCTGATCCGCGTGCTGCACCTGGTGCTGGGCATGGGTGCCATGGGCCTGGCGGAGCGCCTGGCCCGCGGCATCGCCGAGGCCTCGGCCGCGGCTCAGGGTGCGGCGAAAGCTACCTGAGGTAACCGTTGCCGCCGCGGCTACCTCTTGAGGTAGCCGTTATCCCGGTACCAGCGCACCGCGTCTTCCAGCGCCTGCCGCGGCGGCCGGATGCGGTAGCCCAGCTCGCGCTGCGCCTTGGCGCTGGAAAAGTACATCCACTTCTTCGACATGCGCACTTCCTCCACCGTCGCCACCGGGGCGATGCCGGTGAGGCGGGCCAGGGCCTCGGAGACGTAGGCGACCGGCATCACTGCGGCGTGCGGCAGCCGCACTTTCGGCGGCTTGCGGCCGACGATGTCGGCGATCTCTTCGAGGATCCGGCGCAGGCTCATGTCGGTGCCGCCGAGCACGTAGCGCTCACCGACCCGGCCCTTGGTGAAGGCCAGCCAATGGCCCTCGGCGCAGTCGTCGACATGCACGATGTTCAGTCCGGTGTCGACGTAGGCCGGCATCTTGCCGCTCGCCGCGTCGACGATGATACGACCGGTCGGCGTCGGCTTGAGATCGCGCGGGCCGATCGGTGTGGACGGGTTGACGATGACCAGCTGCAGGCCCTGGTCGAGGAACTCGCGCACCGCCTGCTCGGCCAGGAACTTGGAGCGCTTGTAGTGGCCGATCATGTCGTCCACCGTCACCGGAGTGTCCTCGTCGCCGGGCCGGCCGTCCTTGGGAATGCCGAGCACCGCGACGCTGCTGGTGTAGACCACGCGCTGCACGCCGGCTTTCAGCGCGGCGCGCATCAGCGCGCGCGAGCCTTCGACGTTGGCCTGGTACAGCTCCTCCGGCTTCGGCGCCCAGGTGCGGTAGTCGGCGGCGACGTGGAACAGCGCCGCGCAGCCGGCGCAGGCGCGCTCCAGCGAGGCCGCATCGGTGAGATTGCCCTCGGCCACCTCGACCTCGAGACTGGCGAGGTTGCGCCGGTCCGAGCCCGGGCGCGCCAGCACGCGCACGGCGTGGCCTTCGGCCAGCAGGCGCCGCGCCACGGCGGAGCCGACGAAGCCGGTGGCGCCGGTGACCAGGACGCGCGGAAGGAATGCGGTGCTCATGCGGAATAAGCGAGTGCGGGACCGGCCGCCTGCACGGCGCGGCGCAGGGCGGCGCTGGCCCGGTTCATGGCGGAGGCCAGGTGCGGCAGCTCGGCGAGCAGGCCCGGATTGCGCAGCAGGGTTGCGGCCATCGCCAGGGCGCGCGGCCGGCCGTAGCGGTCGATGGCAGCGGCCAACGGCTCGGGAATGCGGTCCCCCGCCTCATCGGCCACAGCCCGCAGTGCCAGGAACGGCAGCTTGCGCACCCGCGCGATGCGGGCCACGGCGGCGCTCTCCATATCGACCGCCGGCGCGCCCCAGCGCTGCAGCGCCAGGCGCTTGTCCTGCGGGCCGAGCAGCGGGGATTCGACAGTGAGCAACGGGCGCTGGTCGGGCGCGGCGCCGAGTTTCGCGGCAAGACGGGCGCGCCAGGCGGCGTCGGTGGTGTGGCGCTGGCCCTGCTCGTCCAGCACCTCGGCCGGCAGCAGCAAGGTGCCGGGGGTCAGCGCCGGATCGAGGCCGCCGGCCACGCCGAACATGGCCAGCGCGGTGACACCGCCC
>CAYWPB010000214.1:0-6791 GCA_964458725.1 uncultured Nevskia sp.
GGGCCGGGTAGGTTCAGCGGGGCGAAGGACTGGCGGCCAAGCGAGGTCCGCGCCAGCTCGAGGTAACGGTCACTCATCGTTGCTTGCCCCTGATTCGTGGATTCGTGGCGGCCGGAACCGCGGCGAGGCGCAAGCTTTGCCGCTGGGGCGGCGCAAAGCCATGGCTGCGCGGACAGGCGCATCTGTCCGTGCTGCATTGCGGCAAGCGCCTTAAACTCGGTGCGAGGGAGCCAGCGGCGGGAAAATCCAAGATGGTGATGATGTTGCGTTTCGTGCGGGTGTGGTGGCTGTCGCGCATGCGCAAGCGCATCGCCGCGGACGAGGCCAGCCGCTTCACCATGCGGGTCTGGCCGAACGACCTGGACTTCAACATCCACATGAACAACGGCCGCTACTTCTCGGCGGCGGACCTGGGGCGGCTGGACTGGTGGGTGCGCAGCGGGCTGTGGCACAAGACCCTGGCGCGGGGCTGGCGGCCGATGGCCGGCGACGCCAACGCGCGCTTCAGCCGCTCGCTGCAGCCGTTCCAGAAATACATCCTGCAGACGCGGATGGTCGGCTGGAACGACAAGTGGCTGTTCGCCGAGCACCGCTTCCTGTCACGCAGCCGCACCTATGCGGTGCTGGTGGTGCGCTACCTGTTCGTCGACCGCGACGGGAAGAAGCTGCCGCCGGCGCAGGTGATGACCCTGGTCGGCTGGGAGGGTCCTTCACCGCCTTTGCCCGAGTTCGTCGAGCTGTGGCACCGCGGTCAGGACAGCCTCAGCGCGGAGCTGCGCGCCGGGCGTTGATGCCGCCGGACGGCGACCTAGAACCGTTCTGGAGACGTGCGCCGGCTGATGCAGCCAGAGCAGGGCGGCGGCGCCTCGTCCATTGCGACGAGGCGGGCGTCGCAGCCGTCTGTGTAGCTTGAGCATGACCAGCGCCATGCAGCCCGCCGAACCAGAGCGGGCAAGGCAGGCGCATCAGTACTGCATCAGGGAGATCAAAGCCGATGTCGAAGAACCACCCCTGGCGGGCGGCCTGGCGCCGCGCGCCGGTCCTGCTGATGGGCTTGTGCTTGTGCTGGAATGCCGGTGCGGCGGCGGGCTTCGGTGCGCCGCATCTGCTGGCGGCGGGCGAGTCGCCACGGCCGGTCGCGGTGGCCGATCTCAACGGCGATGGCCGCGCCGATTTGGTGACGGCGAACTACAACTCCAACAACGTCTCGGTCCTGCTCGGCAAGGGCAACGGCGCCTTCGCCGCAAAGAAGGACTTCGAGGTAGGCACTTATCCCGACGCCGTGGCGGTGGCCGATCTCAACGGTGACGGGCGTCCCGACCTGGTCGTGGCCAACTACCAGGACGGCACCCTGTCGGTACTGCTCAACACCACGCCGAAGGGCGCCGTTGCCCCGAGCTTTGCCGTACAGCAGACGTTTCACGTCGGCGCCGGCCCGCGCTCGGTGGCGGTGGCCGATTTCAACGGCGACGGTCGCCCGGACCTGGTGGTGGCGAACTTCAGCGACAACAGCCTGAGTCTGCTGCTCAACACCACGCCGGCCAAGGCCGCCGATGCCAACTTCGCTCCGCAGCTGAAACTGCCCGGCGGCACCGGCCCCAAGTCCGTCGCCGCGGCGGACCTCAACGGCGACGGCCGCGCCGACCTGGTGATCGCCGACATCAGCAGCAACAACCTGGCGCTGCTGGTCAATACCACGGCCGCGGGCGCGGCCACGCCGGAGTTCGCGGCTCCGTCGCTGCTGCCGGCCGGCCGCCACCCCGGCGCGGTGACGGTGGCCGATCTCAACGGCGACGGCCGGCCCGATCTGGTGCTGAGCAACGAGTCCGACGGCACCGTGTCGGTGCTGCTCAATACCAGCGCTGCCGGAGCGGCGGCGCCGAGCTTCGCGGCGCGGCGGGACTTCGCCGCCGGCGAGGAAGTGTGCTGGACCGCGGTGGCGGACATCGACGGCGACGGCCGCCCGGACATCGTCGCCGCCAACAGCGGCGGCGAAACCGTATCGTTGCTGCGCAACACCACGGCCGCCGGCTCCACCGAGCCCAGCTTTGCGCCGCAGGAGGCGTTGAACACCGGCGCCCATCCCCATGCCGTGGCGGCCGCCGATTTCAATGGCGACGGCCGCATCGACCTGGTGGTGACGAACTCGGCCGATAACAACCTGGCGGTGCTGCTTAACAGCGCGACGAATCCGGCGTCGCCACGCGCCGGCGCCCTGGCACAGCACGGGCACTAAGCGGAAAAACATTTGCGCCGGAACGGAAAGTTGCGCGACGGCAATCGCCTCGGCTAGCCTTGGCCGACAAGATCCAGAACCGTTACGAGCGACGGCAACAACAGCAGACCGGCCGGAAAGGCACGGCGAGAAAGCGGTAACCGCGATTCTCATGCGAGCGCGGCGCCGGAACGGCGCTCTGGGGAGTCTCGCGCGCTGGACCGGACGCGGCGGCAAGTAAAGAACGATTACAAGAATACAAGGGGAGCCAGGGATGTCTTCGCACAAGCCGCTGTTGCCGCAGCCGGATGCCGCGGCGGATCCGTCGCGCCGCCGTTTCCTCGGTGCGACGGTCGCCACCGCCGCGGCCGGCGCTTTTGCCGGCTGGCTGCCGGCATTCCGCGTCGAGGCAGGCAGCGCACAGGCCACCTGTGCCGTACCGCCGGGTTTTCCGGCCGGCATTGCGCTGTACCAGCAGGCCTACCAGAACTGGTCGGAGGAGATCACCATCGACAGCCTGTGGACCTGCGCTCCGCGCACGCCGCAGGATCTGGTGACCCTGGCCAACTGGGCCTATGCGGCCGGCTACCGGCTGCGGCCGCGCGGCTCGATGCACGGCTGGGCGCCGCTGACCATTGCCGCCGGCAGCGGCTGCGACACCCGCGTGGTGCTCGCCGACACCACCCAATACCTGACTGCCATCACCACCGAGCCTGGCGCCAGCCCGGCGCGGGTCACGGCCCAGGCCGGTGCGACGCTCGATGCGCTGCTCGCCGCGATGGAGACCGCCGGCCTCGGCTTTGCCGCCACGCCGGCGCCGGGCGACGTCACCGTGGGCGGCATGCTGGCAATCGACGGCCACGGCACAGCGGTTCCGGCGATCGGTGAAACGCGCGCGCCGGGCCAGACTTACGGCAGTCTCAGCAACCGCATCCTGTCCTTGACCGCGGTGGTCTGGGATCGCCGCAGCGGTCAGTACGTGCTGCGCACCTTCCAGCGCGGCGACGACGGGATCCGGCCGCTGCTGACCCACCTGGGGCGCAGCCTGGTCAGCGAGGTCACCCTGCAGGCCGGCGCCAACATGCGCCTGCGCTGCCGCAGCCTGCTCGACATCCCGGCGGCGGAGATGTTCGCGCCGGCCGGGTCAGGCGGGCGCAGCTTCAGCAGCTTCGTCGACAGCGCCGGGCGGGTCGAGGCGATCTGGTACCCGTTCACGCAGAATCCCTGGCTCAAGGTGTGGAGCGTCTGCCCGGTTAAGCCGCTGCTGTCGCGCGAGGTGACGCAGCCCTACAACTACCCGTTCTCCGACCACATCCCACAGCAGGTCGCCGATCTCGCCAGCCGCATCATCCAGGGCGAAACCGCGGCCACGCCGCTGTTCGGCAAGGTGCAGTACGACGTCACCGTCGCCGGCCTACTGGCGCCGCCGTCCTACGACCTGTGGGGCTGGTCGAAGAACCTGCTGGTCTACATCCGCCCCAGCACGCTGCGCGTCACCGCCAACGGCACCGTGGTCATCACCCGGCGCGCCAACATCCAGCGCGTGGTCAACGAGTTCTACACCCGCTACCAGGCGATGGTCGCGGCTTACCAGGCCCGGCAGCTCTATCCCATCAACGGCCCGGTCGAGATCCGCGTCACCGGCCTGGAGCAGCCGCAGGATGTGGCGGTGGCCGGTGCAAGCTGGCCGCTGCTGTCCGCAGCGAAGCCGCGTCCCGATCATCCGGAGTGGGACGTGGCCATCTGGTTCGACTGCCTGACCTTCCCCGGCACGCCCTACGCCAACCAGTTCTATACCGAGCTGGAGCAGTGGTTCTACGCCAACTACAGCGGCGACTACGCCAGCGTCCGTCCCGAATGGTCGAAGGGCTGGGCCTATACCAATGACGCCGCCTGGGCCAATACCGACATGCTCGGCCGGGTCATCCCGGCGGCGCACAGCGCCGGGCAGCGCGGGGATGCGGACTTCGCCGCGGCCTGCGCGGCGCTGGATGGCTACGATCCGCACCGCATCTTCGCCTCGCCGCTGCTGGACGCCCTGGCGCCCTGAAGCGGGCGGCGCAGCGTGGAGGGGGCCGCAGTCAGTCCTCTTCTTTGCGCTTCTTCGGCACCCAGGCCCAGGTCAGATGGCAGACGATGGGTTCCTCGCCGTCAGCATCGGTGACCTTGACCGGCACCACCAGCTCGCCTCGCTCCTTCTTTTCCAGGGCGCGGCGCTGCGGCAGGGCCAGGGTCGCCTCGGCGCGCAGCGCGCCCTTGGCGCGGCGCACGTAGTCGATCTGCATGGTCTTGAGCAGCGGCAGCTTGTCGCCGGGCAGGCTCAGGCCGAACACGGCGCCGGTGCAGGTCTCGGCCAGCAGGGCCATCGCGGCGGCGTGGATGCCGCCGATGTGGTTGCGCACTTTGCCGCGGTTGGCCATCACCGCGACGGCGCGGCCTTCCTCCAGCACCTCGAAGCGCACGCCGCCGGTGCCGGCGAAACGCACCTGCGAGGTGAAGCCGAGTGTGATCGCGCGCCGGCGCAGCGGCGACGGCAGCTTGGCGGCGGCGGCGACCAGGCGTTGCAGGGCATTGGGCTTGCTCATATCCGGTTTCCTCAGTCCTTGAACGTGCGCGGCTGGAACCGCGGCTCCTGCTTCGCGAAGTTGGCGCGCATCGCGATGCGCTGGTTGGCGCCGCGCAGCAGGCGCAGCTGGATGCCGCTCTCGGCGCTGAAGGCCTGGCGCACGCTGGCGAACCAGGTGCGGTGGAACAAGGCCTTGGTCGCGGCCACCGCGTCGGGCGAGCGCGCCATCAGCTCGCGTGCCAGGGCTGCGGCGGCGGCGAGAGGATCATCGGCCAGCTGCGTCACCAGGTTCATCTGCTTCGCCTCGGCGCCGCTGAACAGGCGGCCGGTCATGGCCAGCTGCTTGGCCAGGTCGATCGGCACCAGCTCGCGCAGGGTGACGGTGCCGGTCATGTCCGGGATCAGCCCCCACTTGATCTCCATCACCGAGCACTCCACGTCCGGCGTGGCGATACGGAAGTCGGCGGCCAATGCGATCTGGAAAGCGCCGCCATAGCAGCGGCCGTGCAGCGCGGCAATCACCGGCACTGGCAACTCGCGCCAGCACCAGCAGGCCTGCTGGAACAGGTTGGTGTCGCGGATGCCGTACTTGAGGAAGGCGCGGATGGCGCGCAGCGGCTGCTTGCCGAAGGCGGTGAAATCCAGGCCGGAGCTGAACGCCGGGCCTTCGCCATGCAGGATCACGGCGCGCACCTCGCGCGCACCGCGCACCTGTTCCGCCGCCTGCACCAGGCCGCGCAGCATGTCCCAGTCCAGGCCGTTGTACTTGTCTGGCCGCGCCAGGCGTACCCAGGCGATGTCCTCGCGGATTTCGACGGCAACGCGGTCGTTGATGAGCATTTCCATGCACCATTCTGGGCCGCGATCGAACCGGCGGGGGATGGCCCTGGCGCATCGGCAGGGCGTCCGCGCAGCCAACGCAGCTCCTGCGCGACCGGCTAATATCCGCGGCAGTATGTCGGCAGCCTGTCGTCCTGACAGGCACCGCGCCATCCATGGCGCGGACTGTTGAAACAAGCCAATTATTCGGGAGTAGTTCGTTGTCCACCACGCCTTACCCCCACCTGCTGGCCCCGCTCGATCTCGGCTTCACCACGCTGCGCAACCGCGTGCTGATGGGCTCGATGCACACCGGCCTGGAGGATCGCAGCAAGCACTTCCCGCGGCTGGCGCAGTATTTCGCCGAGCGCGCGCGCGGTGGCGTCGGTCTGATCGTCACCGGCGGCTTCTCGCCGAACATCGCCGGCTGGGTCTCGCCGCTGGCGTCCAAGCTGAGCAGCAGCGGCGCGGCGAAGGAGCACCGCCAGATCACCCAGGCGGTGCACCGCGAGGGCGGCAAGATCGCGCTGCAGATCCTGCACTCGGGCCGCTACGGCTACCACCCGTTCTCGGTCTCCGCCTCGCGGCTCAAAAGCCCGATCACGCCGTTCACGCCGCGTGCGCTGTCCTCCGGCGGCGTGGAGAAGCAGATCCAGGCCTTCGTCCGCTGCGCCCAGCTGGCCCGCGAAGGCGGCTATGACGGCGTCGAGGTGATGGGCTCGGAAGGGTATTTCATCAACCAGTTCCTGGTGACGCACACCAACAAGCGCAGCGACGAGTGGGGTGGGCCATACCAGAACCGCATGCGCCTGCCGGTGGAGATCGTGTCGCGCATCCGCGAGAAGGTCGGCAGGGACTTCATCATCGTCTACCGCCTGTCGATGCTCGACCTGATCCCCGACGGCCAGAGCTGGGACGAGATCGTGACCCTGGCCAAGGCGGTGGAGCAGGCCGGCACCACCATCATCAACCCCGGCATCGGCTGGCACGAAGCACGCGTTCCGACCATCGCCACCTCGGTGCCGCGCGCGGCTTTCGCCTGGGTGACGAAGAAGCTCAAGGGCGAGGTGAATATTCCGCTCTGCACCACCAACCGCATCAACGCGCCGGACGTGGCCGAACAGGTGCTCGCCGACGGCTGCGCCGACATGGTGTCGATGGCGCGCCCGCTGCTGGCCGACGCGGAGTTCG
>CAYWPB010000215.1:0-6772 GCA_964458725.1 uncultured Nevskia sp.
CGCGTCGGCCCGTGCCAGCCGCTCGAAGCGGCGGCGCGCCGGGCCGCGCAGCGTGCCGAGGACGTACTCGGCCGCCAGCATCTGGCGCAGCTTGGCATTTTCGTACTTCATTCCGGCACCGCGCCCACCGCCTCCAGACAGTCACGCAGGCGCGTCAGGCCGCGCCGCACCCAGCTCTTCACCGTGCCCAGCGGCGCGCCCAGGGCCTGCGCCAGTTCCTGGTGGGTGTAGCCCTCGTAGTACGCCAGCAGCACGCTCCGGCGCTGCTCGTCCTGCAAGCCGCGCATGCAGTCCTTCAGACGCCCCAGGCCTTCGCCCTCGATGGCGCCGTCGACCGGGTCCTGGCCCGGGTCGGCCAGGGCCAGCGGCGGCTCCTCGCCTTCCTCCGGCATTTCCACCTCGGGCCGCTTCATCCGCAGCAGATCGAGCGCGCGGTAGCGCGCGATGGAGGACAGCCAGGTCAGCGGGGCGCCCCGGGCCGGCTCGTAGGTCTCCGATTTCTGCCAGATCTTCAGGAAGCAATCCTGCAAGGCTTCTTCCGCCCAATCGCGGCGCTGCAAGATACGCAGCAGCAGCCCGAACAGATGCGAGCTGCAGCTCTCGTAGAGCTGGGCGAAGGCGCGCTGGTCGCCGCCGCCGATGGCGGCGAGAAGTTGCGTCAGGCGTTCCGGTTCGGCGTTGGCGGAGCTCATCGGCGGTTGTCGGTTTGCGGCTCGGCGGGGCGCCGCCGATCATAGCAAGCGGGCGCGGGAGTCGAGCAGTACGGGTGAAGCGCCATTGCGGATGCAGCCCGGCGCCCGCATCCTATAATTGCGCCGTCCGTATCCACGTTTTCCGGGATTCCGCCGTGACCGCAGCCTTTCCCCATACCCGTCCGCGCCGCCTGCGCAGCGCCGAGTTTGTCCGTTCCCTGGTGCGCGAAACGCGCCTGGCCCCGGCCCAGCTGATCCAGCCCCTGTTCGTCGCCGAAGCGGCGCAGAAGGGGCCGATCGCCTCTATGCCTGGGCAGAGCCGCCTGGACCTGGACGAGCTGGTGCGCGAATGCAAGGAGCTGAAGGCCCTCGGCATCGCCGCGGTGGCGGTGTTCCCGGTGATCGCGCCGGAACTGAAGAATTCGCTGGGCAGCGAGGCGCTGAACCCGGAAGGCCTGATCCCGCGGGCGATCCGGGCGATCAAGAGCGGCTGCCCCGGCCTGGGCGTGATCGTCGACATCGCCCTCGATCCCTATACCGACCACGGCCACGACGGCGTGCTGGACGAGTCCGGCTACGTCGACAACGACGTCACCGTCGAGGCGCTGCGCAAACAGGCCCTGGTGCTGGCCCGTGCCGGCGCCGACGTGCTGGCGCCCTCGGACATGATGGACGGTCGCGTCGGCGCCGTGCGCCAGGTGCTGGAGCGCGACGGCCAGAAGAATGCGCTGATCCTGTCCTACGCCGCCAAGTACGCCAGCGCCTTCTACGGCCCGTTCCGCGACGCGGTCGGCACCAAGGTCGCGCTGAAGGGCGACAAGCGCACCTACCAGATGGACCCGGCCAACACCGACGAAGCGCTGCGCGAAGTCGAGCTGGACCTCAACGAGGGCGCCGACATCGTCATGGTCAAGCCGGGCATGCCCTACCTCGACGTGATCCGCCGCGTCAAGGAGCGCTTCGGCGTGCCGGTGGCCGCCTACCAGGTCAGCGGCGAGTACTCGATGCTGCGCGCCGCGATCGCCAACGGCTGGCTCGACGAGCGCAAGGTGATCATGGAGTCCCTGCTGTGCCTGCGCCGCGGCGGCGCCGACATGATCCTGAGCTATTTCGCCAAGCAGGCGGCGCAGTGGCTGGCCGAGCCGCCGGGCGGCCCCGCGTGATCACCCTGTGGCAGTTCGAGCCGTCGTTGGGGGTGCCCAATGCCAGCCCGTTCTGCATGAAGGTGGAAACCTGGCTGCGCCTGGCCGGACTCGAGTACCGCGCGCGCCACGCCCTGCTGCCGCTGCGAGCGCCGCTGGGCAAGCTGCCCTATGTCGAGGACAGCGGCCGCAGGATCGCGGACTCCGGCTGCATCATCGCCGAGCTGTCGCGCAGCCACGGCATCGACCTCGACGCGGCGCTGGACGCGCGCGGCCGCGCCACCGCCCACCTCTGCACCCGCATGGTCGAGGAACACCTGTACTGGGCCCTGGTCTACACGCGCTGGATCCACCCCGCGCACTGGCCGGTGATGCGCGAAGCCTCGTTCGGCAAGCTGCCGCGGGCGATGCGCGGCGCGGTGGCAAACTTCGCCCGCCGCAAGATCACGCGCGACGCGCGCGGCCACGGCCTGGCCCTGCACCATCCCGACGAGATTTACCGGCGGGCCGAGGCCGACATCGCTTCCCTGGCGACGCTGCTCGGCGCGCAGGATTACATGATGGGCGCCCAGGCCACCAGCCTCGACGCCACCGCCTACGCCTTCCTCGCCAACTGCTGGGAAGTGCCCATCGACTCGCCGTTGAAGGCGGCGGTGAACGATCATGCCAATCTGGTCGCGTACTGCGTCCGGATGAAAACCAGACTATTTCCGTAGTTCCATCCCGGACAAGACCGGGCCATCCCTGGCCCGGACTCTTCAAACAAGCTCAGAATCAACCATGGATCGATACGCAGTCTTAGGCCAGCCCATCGCCCATAGCCGCTCGCCGAAAATCCACAGCCTGTTCGCCGCGCAGAGCGGCGTGCAGCTGCGCTACGAGGTGATCGAGGTTGCGCCCGACGATCTGGACGAGCACCTCGCCGGCCTGCACGCCACCGGCTACCTCGGCCTCAACCTGACCTTGCCGCACAAGGCGGCCGCCGTGCCGCTATGCGAGAGCCGCAGCGAGCGTGCCGAGCGCGCCGGCGCGGTCAACACCCTGATCCGCCGCGAGCACGGCTGGCACGGCTGCAACACCGACGGCATCGGCCTGGTGCGCGACCTGAGCAACAACCTTGGCCTGTCGGTCGCCGGCAAGCGTGTGTTGGTGCTGGGTTCCGGTGGCGCCGCGCGCGGCATCCTCGAGCCGCTGCTGGCGGAGAAGCCGGCCGAGCTGGTGCTGTCGGGCCGCAATCCCTGGAAGCCGGAGGAGCTGGCCGCCACCTTCAAGGCGCTCGGCCCGATTCGCCCCTGCACCCATCTGGCGCTGAAGGGCGACCGTTTCGACCTGGTGCTCAACGCCACCTCGGCCGGCCACGAAGGCGGGGTGCCGCGGCTGCCGCCGGATCTGTTCGCGCCGGGCGCGTTGGCCTACGACCTCAACTACGGCAAGGCGGCGCAGCCCTTTCTCGACTGGGCGCAGGCGCAGGGCGCCGCGCGCGCCGTCGACGGCCTGGGCATGCTGGTGGAGCAGGCGGCGGAAGCCTTCCTGCTGTGGCGTGGGGTGCGGCCTCAGACGGGCCCGGTGCTGGCGGAGCTGCGCAAAGCTTGATTGTAGGGCGGCCTGTGGCCGCCGCTGCGGTGCAATCTGAAAGTGTGCCGGCGGCCACAGGCCGCCCTACGCAGGGCCAATCAGGCTTGCGGCGAGGCCGCTTGCTCTGTTTCCTTGTTCTTCACGAACCAGCGCGCGCCGATGATGCCCAGCTCGAACAGCAGGTACATCGGGATCGCCAGCAGCACCTGCGACAGCACGTCCGGCGGCGCCAGGATCGCGGCGGCGACGAACACGCCGACAAAGACGTAGTCGCGCCGCGCCGCCAGCTGCTGCGGCGTGACGAAGCCGGTCCAGCACAGCAGCACGATCGCCGCCGGCGTCTCGAAGGTCAGGCCGAATACCAGGAACAGCTTGACCACGAAGTCCAGGTACTTGCCGACGTCGGTCATCACCGACACGCCTTCCGGGGCGACGCCGACGAAGAACTTGAACACCGCCGGCAGGATCAGGAAGTAGCAGAACGCGACGCCGATGTAGAACAGCAGGGTGCTCGACACCAGCAGCGGCACCACCAGGCGCCGCTCGTTGCGATACAGGCCGGGCGCGACGAAGGCCCAGATCTGGTACAGCACCCAGGGCAGGGCGATGACGAAGGCGGTGACCGCCGCCAGCTTGAACGGCACCAGGAACGGCGCCGCCACCTCGGTGGCGATCATGCTGCCGCCGGCCGGCAGCAGCCTGAGCAGCGGTTCGGCGAAGAAGTGGTAGATGTGGCGGGCGAAGAAGGCCAGCGGCAGGAACACCACGAACACGCCGAGCAGGGCGCGGATCAGGCGCTCGCGCAGCTCGACCAGATGCGCCAGCAGCGGCTGCTCGCCGCCGCCGGGCTGCTCCGCGCCGGGCAGTTCCTCAGCCATTGCCGGTCGGCGGCTTGGAATCGGCCGTCAACGAAGGCTTGGCTTCCTCGACCAGCTTGTGGGTTTCGCTTTGGATCGTGCTGGACTGCTCGCGCAGGATGCGCTGGGCGTCCTCGATCTGCTTTTTCAGCTCGGACACCTGGGTTTCGCGCTCCAGCTCGGCGCTGAGATTGCGCATGTAGACGCGCGCCTTGCCGGTCCAGCGGCCGACCGTGCGCGCCACCGCCGGCATGCGCTCGGGGCCGAGCACCACCAGGGCGACGACGAAGCACAGCAGCAGCTCGCCGAAGCTGAAGTCGAACATGCGAAAGGTCCGGGTGCGGCTTTTAGACCTTGTCGTTGCTGTGCTGCTGCTGCTGCGACGGCGGCACCGTGCGGGCCTGGCCTTCGATGGCGTCGTTCGGCTTGGAGTCGCCCTTGGCCTCCTCCTCGCCTTCGCGCATCGCGGTCTTGAAGTTCTTCACCGCGGCGCCGAGATCGCCGCCGGCGTTGCGCAGCTTCCTGGTGCCGAAAATGGCGATCACCACGACCAGGACGATCAGCCAGTGCCAGATGCTAAGACCACCCATTGCTGTTCCTCTCTACTGTCCGGGGTATAGACAGTTTATTTGGGGCGCGACGCCTTTTCTTCCAGACCGGAGCGGCCCATGCGGCGCGCCAGTTCATCGGTCAGGACGCTCAGGGGAAGATCATACGCCGCCAGCAGTACCAGGGTGTGAAACCACAGGTCCGCCACCTCGTGCACCACGGCGGCCTGGCCGGCGGGGCTGCCGCCCGCCAGGGGCTGATTCTTGGCCGCGATCAGGGTTTCGCCGGCTTCCTCGCCGATTTTCTTGAGGATGGCGTCGACGCCCTTGGCGTAGAGCCCGGCCACGTAGGAGGTGGCGGGATCGGCGCTCCTGCGCTGCTGCAGGGTGGCGAACAGCTCGGCCAGCACCTGGTCGGGGGTGCTCACAGCCGCACCCGCACGCCGTGTTCGGCCAGGTACTGCTTGGCCTGTCCTACCGTATAAGTGCCGTTGTGGAAGATGCTGGCTGCCAGCACCGCGTCGGCGCCGCCGGCGATGAAACCTTCTTCCAGGTGCTCCAGGGTGCCGACGCCACCGCTGGCCACCACCGGCACCGGCACCGCGTCGCTGATCGCGCGCAGCAGCTCGACGTCGTAGCCGGCCTTGGTGCCGTCGCGGTCCATGCTGGTCACCAGCAGCTCGCCCGCGCCTTTCTCGACCATGGTTCTGGCCCATTCGATGGCGTCGAGCCCGGTGCTCTTGCGCCCGCCGTGGGTGTAGACCTGCCAGCGCGGACTTTCATTCCCGTCTTTCTTGCGCGGCTTGACCCGCTTGGCGTCGATGGCGACGACGATGCACTGCACGCCGAAGCGCTCGCCGGCCTCGTGCACGAAGTCCGGGTTGAGCACCGCGGCAGTGTTGATCGAGACCTTGTCGGCGCCGGCGGAGAGCAGGGCGCGCACGTCGGCGGCCGTGCGCACGCCGCCGCCGACGGTCAGCGGGATGTAGATCTCGCGCGCCACGGCTTCCACCGTCTTGAATAGGGTCGGGCGGTCGTCGGCGCTGGCGGTGATGTCGAGGAACACCAGCTCGTCGGCGCCCTGCTGGTCGTAGCGGCGCGCCACTTCCACCGGATCGCCGGCGTCGCGCAGCTGCTCGAACTTGACGCCCTTGACCACGCGGCCGGCGTCGATGTCGAGGCAGGGGATGACGCGTTTGGCAAGCATGGGAAACTTCCGCAGGGAGTTTTTCGGCTTTCCGGCCGGAACGAAAGGCTCAGGCCGAGGTGACGGCTTTCAGGCAATCCTTGAGCTGCAGGCCGCCTTCGTAGAGGGCGCGGCCGATGATGGCGCCAACCACGCCGTCGTCCTGCAGGGTGCGCAGGATCTTCAGGTCGTCGATGGTGGAGACGCCGCCGGAGGCGATCACCGGCGTGTTGACCGACTTGGCCAGCGCGCGGGTGGAGTCGGCGTTGAAGCCCTGCATCATGCCGTCGCGGCCGATGTCGGTGTAGATGATCGCTTCCACGCCGTCGCGTTCGCAGTGCTGGGCCATCTCCACCACGTCGTGGTGCGAGAGCTTGTTCCAGCCGTCGATGGCGACGCGCCCATCCTTGGCGTCGAGGCCGACGAAGATGTGGCGCGGGTATTCCAGGCACAGGTCGCGCAGGAAGTGCGGCGTGTTCACCGCCTTGGTGCCGATGATGATGAAGCTCACGCCGGCGTCGAGGTACTGCTGCACCGTCTCTTCCTCGCGCACGCCGCCGCCGGCCTGCACCGGCACGCCGTCGGCCGCGACCACGATCTTTTCCAGCGCCTTGAGGTTGACCGGAGTGCCTTTCACGGCGCCGTCGAGGTCGACGACGTGGATGCGCTGCGCGCCCTCGTCGACCCAGCGCTTGGCCATGCTGGCCGGATCCTTGGAAAAGACGGTGACGTCGTCCATGCGGCCCTGACGCAGGCGCACGCATTGGCCGTT